>NZ_JBUEQF010000002.1:0-448058 GCF_054979605.1 Rhodococcus sp. AZ1 | reverse complement strand
CCGGGATGGTGGTGCCGTCCCCGCATTCCCGGTTCCGCCGCCCCTGATCGCGATCGGCCGCCTCCGCGCGATCGTGCAGACGCGCGATCACACGCAGCTGCTCGGCGGCGGCGAACGCCACCACCCGCTCCAACGACCCCAACGCCCGCTCGAGGCCACCATCGGACAACCCGTCACCGACCCTCAGAGCCGACCGCACCACCGCCTCGTCCACCCCCGCACCGACCACTGCTCGACACCCCCTCACCGGCATCCCCCGACGCCTCCGCCCACCCTACCACACAATAGAACATATGTTCTATACAAGAGTGGCAATTTCTGGGATCAGCTCGTCGGCTCCGTGGGTGCGCTTCGGGCCCCGTTCCCGCGTCCAGGTACTTGTCTCGCACCCTGCGCAGTAGGTACCGTCTGCCCACCTCCGAGCGAATTCGGGAGCGAGAGGACGCGTCGTGACCCAACCCGGCTACGACGCCCTGGCGCAGGTGTACGCCGAGCGATTTCCGGACCCGTTCCAGTCGCCGACGGAGCTTCGCGCCGCGATCCTCTTCGCGGACCGGGTGGTTGAGGGCGGGTGCGTCGTCGATATCGGGTGCGGCCTCGGACACGTGACCCACGTTCTCGGGCAACGGGGTCTGACCGTTATCGGCTGCGACCCCAGCGAAGCGATGCTCCGACTAGCCCGCGATCACTACCCCGAAGCCGAGTTCGTCCGTGGCGACGCCACTCTCGCGGCATTGTCCGACTGCGCGTTCGACGGAATCATCGCGCGATTCAGCCTGATTCACATCGAACCGGTCGACATCCCGGCCATCCTGCACTGCTGGCGGACACGCTTGGTCCGCGGGGCACCGGTACTGGTGGCGGTCACCGGGTCCGACACGGACGGTCCGCCGGCGCCCTTCGATCACGCCGTTGCACCCGCCTGGCGCTGGCACCCGAATGAACTCGCCAGACACCTGACGGCTGCAGGTTTCGTCGAGGAATGGCGCTGCGTCGACGAACCGAACAGCAGAAACCGCTTCCCAGCCGTGCACCTTCTGGCGAGAGCCTGACGCGCGCAATTCGCTCAGAGGTGGGCACAACGTACCTACCACCAGGATCTGGCGGGTACGTCACCCGGATCAGCTCGACCCGAACAACCCCCCACCGCTGGACCCGAAGCCGCCACCGGCCGGCGGGGTCGGGGCGCCGGGGAGAACACGCACCACCTGCGGGTCGTGGTCGGACGTCTGATCGGCGAAATCGGCGTTGAGGTGGATCACCTCGTACCGCGCCGTCCCGGTGAGGGTGCGGCCCAGGACGATGTGGTCGAGCACCTGCGAGACACCGTTGAACACGTATGTGTACTGCTTCTCCGGGGGCAGGGTGGTGATCATGTCGGTCAGCCCGGTACCCCCGCCGGTCAGCGTGGCCAGGGCGGGGCTGAACTGGTAGTCGTTCAGGTCACCGGCGATCACGATGTGTGCGTTCGGGTCGATGGCCTGCAGCGACTTCACCCAGGCGTTCTCCACCGTCGCCTGAGCCACACGCTGGGTCTCGGACGAGCGGACCGGCGGCTGGAACCGGCCGTCCGCGGACTGGTCGCCACCCTTGGAGTTGAAGTGGTTGCCCACCACGAACACCGTCTGCCCGCGGAACACGAACTCCCCCACCAACGGCTTGCGGCTGTTGTTCCATGCCGGATTACCCGGGTCGATGCGGCCGGGAGAGAGCGAAATCTGGGCGACACCGGGCCGATCACCCTGCTGCGCAACAGTTCCCACCGTCGACGACGGCGTACCGCGGTCGGTGAAGCTCACCCGTGCCGGGTTGAACAGGAACACGATGCGAATGTTGCCGCCGGGCTGACCGCCGTCGGCACCGTTCACCGGGTCGATGCTGCGGCTCTGGTATTGCGGACCTCCTGCTGCGGTCACCGCCGCGGTGAGGGTGTCGATGGTGGTCTGGGCGGCGACGGTGCCGTCGTCGGTGGCCCCGGAGTTGTCCTGAACCTCTTCGAGCGCCACGACATCCGGGCTACCGAGGTTGGTCACGATCCCGCGGGCGAGCGCGGCGAACTTGGCCGGTGGATCCTTCGGCGCAAGGTTCTCCACGTTGTAGGTGGCCACCGACAACTCGGACGGGTCGGCGCCCGAGACCACGGTCGGCGCGATCCCACCGGGTGTCACCGCAGGCAGGGTGGACGCGTTGACGGTGTAGCCACCGAACTTCGACCAGTCCACCGGCCCGACCAGCGAGCCGGAGAACCGGTCACCGACGAACAGCTTGGGCTTGGCCCCATCGAGGGCGAGCACGTGCACCCGGCCGGTGGGCAGGTTGTAGTCGGTGACCAGCGCACCGCCGTTGGGTGTGCGCGGGGCGTCAGGCTTGGTGGTGACGTAGACATCGCCGAAACTGTTGGAGGGGGCCACAACTCGCGGCGAGTCGATCTGCACACGCTCACCTTCGAGCGACTCCCAGTACTCCTGAGCCGAGCCCTGCGGGTTGACGCGCGGCAAGGTCTCGACGTTGCCGCCGGCCACCGTCGGCGCGAACAGCGTGGGCACCGACTGCGGGGTCACCACAACCGGAGCGGGCAGCGGGTTGCCACTCGAGACCACGGTGACATTGGGCTTCTCGATCTCGGTCACCGACATCGAGTCGACGGTGGTGTCGCCCGGCGAGGTGGCATCGGCGCGGAACTCCCCGACGGTGCCGTCCACGGTCACCGCGTCGCCGACGGCGACGGTGGGCACCGCATTGGTGAACACGAACACCCCGTCGGAGGTGGATGGGTCGGCGTCCGGCGTGGCCGACTGGATCCAGAACCCGCGCGAACCCTTGGTGCGCAGCGCTGTCACGATGCCGGGCACACCGGTGACGGCCTGGCCCACCAGAGGTGAGGTGAAACCGCTGCCCTGGATCGCAGCGATGGTCACCGGATCACCGGGGGCGGCAGAGGCCGTGCCGAGGGAGGTGGTGGCGGCGGTTCCGAAGGACACGGCCAGGGCGAGCGCGGTCAGCGCGGACGAGGAGCGTCGTGAGATCACACGAAAACATTAGCTGCGCTGACTACTGGTAGGTGAACACCACGCAAACTCTCAGCGGCGGGTGAACACCCCCGTGCTCTCGTCGTCCTGGTAGTACTCGATGATCATGTTCGGGCCGTCGAAGCCGACCTTCGAGATCGACCCCAACTCGGCGTTCTCGGCGCGCAGGGTGAAGGTGAAGGTGTTGCCGTCCCACGGCTCGAGCGTGTGGGTCACCTGACCGCCCGGCCCGAGGGCCAGCTGCAGCGCTCCCCCCACCTCGGTGACCACTGCGGGACCGTAGAACGGGTTCTCGTAGGTACCGACGTACGAGGCGAGCGGTGCGGGCGCAGCGGCGCCGGCAGGTCTGCTCTGGCCGACCAGCGACCCGAAGGGCTTGCCGTATTGCGCGAAAGCGTTGCGGTACAGCCCCGCCCAGTCCTGCGTGACGCGACCGTACTGCACCTGATCGACGAACTCGGCGCCGATCGCCTCGGCCACCCCGATCGGAGCGCCGTTGGTGAGGGTCACGATGGCGACGTCGGCGGACGGGATCACCACGAAGTTGGTCGCCGCGCCCGAGCCGAAGGCCCCCGAGTGCGAATACGTCACCCGACCGTCGGAGGTGACCGACGAATTGAAGCCGTAGCCGTAGAAGCCGGTGCGGTCGGCCGAGGCGGCCGGTGGATTGGAGACGATCTTCGGCGAGTGCGCGGTGATCAGCTGATCGGCTTCGACCACCTGCGCGCCGTTGAACGAGCCGTCCGCGAGCAGCATCTTCAGCCAGGCGGACAGATCTCGCACCGACGAGCTCACCCCGCCCGCGGGAGCCTGCCCCTCGTACGAGCGGGCGATCGGCGAGACGATCCACGCTCCCGACTGGTCACGCACGTGGGCGGTCGCCTTGTTGGTGCGTGCGGTGAACTCGCTGTATCGCGAACTGGTGGAGGACATTCCGAGCGGGGTGTAGAGCACGTTCGCCGACAGTGTCGCCCAGTCGGTGCCCGCTTTCGCCGCCACGGCCTCGGCCGCCGCCGTCAGCCCGTAGTTGGTGTACTCGTACTGGGCACGGAACGGCCCCAGTGGTGCTTGGCGCACCCGCGCGAAGATCTCCTGCTGGGAGTAGCCGAGGTCCTCGAGTTTGTCGCCGATGTGCTCGGGTAGGCCCGATCGGTGCGAGTACAGATCTGCCACGGTCATGTTCGCCGTCACCCACGGATCGGCCACCACGAAGCCGGGCACCAGGGGCGCGATGGGCATCTCCCACGTGGCGGCGCCGACACCGACCTGGTGAGCGACGACCGACGCGCCGATGGGCTTGGACAGTGAGGCCAGCGGGAACACGGTGTCGGGGTCCACTGCGGCCCCGGACCGCAGGTCGGTGGTGCCGAAGCCCTTCAGATACGGCACCTGACCGGCGTGCACCACGGCCACCGCCACACCGGGCACCCCGGAATCCTTCATCAACCGCTCGACGATGCCGTCGAGCTGGGCCACGGCCTTGTCCACGGCATCGGGAGCGAGGTCGGTGCCGGCCTGCTCGTCGACCTGCTCGACGCTCGCGGTGCCCGGAGGCGGCGGGGGTGACGAACTGCAGGCAGCGAGCATCACGCAGGTCAGGACGAGAATCATCGGTCGTCCGACGGTCATGTCGATCTCCCAACACCAGTCTTGGGCCCCGGATATGCATCGAACGGTAACCCTCCACGATGTCCACAATGGTGCATTTGCCGGAAATCGACTCGCGCCCTGATCCCGGCTGGGAACCGGTGATCCTCGACACCGCGCCGGTCGGCGGCGACGGCAAACCTGCGAGCACCGCGTACAGTGGGCCGTGCTGCCGCGCCTACTGCGCGGCGTACGTCGTGGAAAATTGACACGAATTCTTCTTACGGCGATCGGAACTGCCCACCGGCAGTCTCGCCCTTCTCGCGCTCGTCACCCAGGCGCGCCGATGCCCGAAAGGCACTCGACTCCTTCATGACCTCCGACCTCGGTACCACCACGCCCTCCGGCACCAACCCCTCCAGCACCAACCCCGGTTTCGCGGCACTCGGCGTGCCCGACCGCCTGGTCCGCGCACTCACCGCCGCGGGTATCGCCTCGCCGTTCCCCATCCAGGCCGACACACTGCCCGACACGCTCGCCGGAAAGGACGTCCTCGGACGCGGAAAGACCGGCAGCGGAAAGACTCTCGCGTTCTCGATCCCCATGGTGGCTCGCCTGGCCACCAGCGCCCCGAGCGTGCGGGCGGCCGGTCGCCCGCGCGGGTTGATCCTCGCTCCCACCCGCGAATTGGCCACGCAGATCGCCGCCGCACTCGAGCCGATGGCCCTGGCCACCAACCTGCGCGTCACCACCATCTTCGGTGGGGTGTCCCAGAACCGGCAGACCACGGCGCTCGGCCGCGGCGTCGACATCGTCGTCGCCTGCCCCGGCCGCCTCGAGGACCTGATGAAGCAGGGTTTCGTCCACCTCGACAAGGTCGAGGTCACCGTGCTCGACGAGGCCGATCACATGGCCGACCTGGGCTTTCTACCCGGCGTCACCCGCATCCTGACTGCCACCCCTGCGGGCGGGCAGCGGCTGCTCTTCTCCGCCACACTCGACAACGGTGTGGACAAGCTGGTCACCCGCTTCATGAACCGTCCCGTCCAGCACTCGGTCGACGAGGCCAACTCCCCGGTGGCCGCCATGACCCATCACGTGTTCGAGGTGGGCGGCGTGGACACCAAGAGGGCGCTGGTGCATCGCCTCGCATCCGGTCGCGGCCGCCGAATCCTGTTCATGCGCACCAAACATCAGGCGCGCAAGCTCGCCCGCCAGCTCACCGAGGCCGGTATCCCGTCGGTGGATCTGCACGGCAACCTGTCCCAGGCCGCACGCGATCGCAACCTGCTCGCCTTCTCCAGCGGCGACGCGCGGGTGCTCGTTGCCACCGACGTCGCCGCCCGCGGTGTGCACGTCGACGACGTCGAACTGGTGGTGCACGTCGACCCGCCCGCCGAGCACAAGGCCTACCTGCACCGCAGCGGCCGCACTGCGCGCGCGGGAAGTGCCGGCGACGTGGTCACCGTGGTGCTGCCCGAGCAGCGACGCGACCTGAACGTGCTCATGCGCAAGGCCAAGATCGACGTGACCCCCGTGCGTGTCACCGCAGACTCCGAGCGTGTACACACACTCGTCGGCGAAGCGGCTCCGCACGTCACACCCACTCCCGCTGCACCGGCCGCCGCGCCGTCACGGCAGCAGCGCGCTCCGCGCAGGCCCGGCGGCGACTCGGGCGGCGGCCAGGGTGATCGCCGCCGGCGCGCACCCTCGGGCGGCCGCGGCCGGGGCGGGGCTGCTGGTCGGGGCGGGGCTGCTGGTCGGGGCGGGGCCGGCGGTCGGGGCGGGGCCGGCGGTCAGAGCGGGTCGTCGGGCCGTCGGGGCTGATCGGTGAGCCGGACTCCACGGGCCCCGCTTCGTCCTGCGGAAATGGCCACGGGATCGGTGATGGCCGCCCTGGCCGTCGCCTTCACCGTGGTGGGTGCCGTGATTCCGGCTGCGGCGGCTCTGCAGATCGTGGCCATCGTCCCGCTGGCCGTGGTGGCCCAGCGCCATCGAGTTCGGGCCCTGGCCGTGACATCGACGGCAGCGGTGATCGTCTCGTTCGTCGCGGCCGGGTTCGGCGCCGCTCTCACCATGGCCATCTCGGCCGTGGTCGGGGCCATCGTGGGGCGCACCAAGCGGCTCGGGCGGGGATTGCCGAGCGTGGTGGTCCAGTCGAGCGTGGCCGGCCTGGGTGTCGGCCTGTTCACCACCGTCATGCTGCTGATCCTCACACCGCTGCGGACGCTGTTCCTGAAGGCGATCGAGAACACCGTCGACGCTCTCGCGCGCCTGATCGGGTCGATTTCCCCCCTGGCTGGGGCGGCGAACGCGGTGGCCGACGCCGTCGGTGTGATGGTGCGTCTGTGGTGGGTGGTGGTCTTCTCCTCCGGTGTCGCCTCGACCGTCTTCAGTGCCGTCGTCGCATGGTTCGTCCTGGGTCGGCTGCTCGATCGACTGCAGGGCCTCGAATCGGTCGACTCGCTCGACGCGGTACTCGCCGCACCGGGTGAACCCGCACCGCTGCCGGTGCGGCTGCATCAGGTCGGCTACCGGTATCCCGATGCCAATTCCGCTGCGGTGGAGGATGTTTCGCTCGACATCGGAATCGGCGAGTTCGTCGCGGTGGTCGGGGCCAACGGCTCCGGGAAGTCGACGCTCTCGCGCATCCTCGTCGGCCTGGAACCGAGCACCGGCACCGTCACCCGCCCCGGATCACCCGGCTTGGGACGCACCGGCGGGACGGCGCTGATCCTGCAGCACCCCGAGACCCAGGTTCTCGGTTCACGCGTCGCAGACGACGTGGTGTGGGGCATCCCGATCGCCGAGCGACCCGACGCCCGAGGGATCGACGCACTCCTGGCCGAGGTGGGGCTGGCGTCGATGGCCGACCGTGAGACCTCGAGCCTGTCCGGCGGCGAACTCCAGCGCCTGGCGGTGGCCGCCGCACTCGCCCGAACACCTCGTCTGCTGGTGGCCGACGAGGCCACGGCCATGATCGATCCCGACGGGCAACGTGACCTGGTTCAGCTTCTCGCCGACCTGCCACGCCGACACCGGATGTCGGTGGTGCTGGTCACCCATCGCATCGAGGAGGCCGAGCGCGCCGACCGCATCGTGCACCTGCACTCCGGTCGACGCGTCGAGCACGTGCGCGACTGGATGACCCCGGTGGCGTCCCGACCTCCGGCGCGACCACCCGTGGCCACTCCCGCGCAGCTCGAGCTTCGCGGCGTCGGGCACGTCCACAGTTCCGGAACACCCTGGGCCACAAGGGCTCTGCAGGGGATCGATCTCACGATTCATCGGGGCGAGGGCCTGCTGGTGGTGGGCGACAACGGCTCCGGAAAGTCCACGCTCGCATGGATCCTGGCGGGGTTGATCAAGCCCACCGAAGGCACGTGCACCATCGACGGCAAGGCGGTGGCGGCCACGGTCGGCACTGTGGCCCTGGCCTTTCAGCACGCCCGCCTGCAACTACTACGCCGCACCGTGGCGGAGGACATCGCGTCGGCCGCGGGCTCGCGCGGTGGATCACGAGCAGTGTCGGAGGTCCTGGACAAGGTCGGCCTCGACCGCCACCTCGCCGGGCGCGGGGTGGACGAACTCAGCGGAGGGCAGATGCGTCGTGTCGCCCTGGCCGGGCTGCTCGCTCGCCGACCTTCGGTTCTGGTTCTCGACGAGCCGCTCGCCGGCCTCGACCCGCCCGGGCGCCAGGAGATCACGGGCGTGCTCGCCGATCTCCGGGCGAGCGGGCTGACGGTGGTGGTGATCTCGCACGACTTCGAGGGCATGGAATCGGTGTGTACCCGTGCGGTGACCCTGCGGCAGGGCACCCTGGTCGAGGCGGCGATGTCATGAGCGCCACCCTGTTGCGACAGATCCCCGGCACCTCCGTCGTCCACCGGCTCTGGGCGGGAACGAAGTTGATCTCCGTGGCGGTGATCGGTGGGTGCCTGATCGCTCAGCCGAGCTGGCCGGTGCTCGCGGCCGTCTCCCTGCTGCTCGTTCTCGCGTGCGCCCTCGCCCACGTCACGCCGGGAGCGGTCCCTCGACCCCCGCTGGTGCTGATCATGCTCGTCGTGGGCGGGGCTGCGGTGAACACCGTTCTCGGACTCGACGCGGTACTGGTGTACGGGCGGAGCTTGCTGTTCGCGTTGGTTCTGCTGTGGGCGTCGTTGACGTTGGCGTGGACCACCCGAATCGCCGACATCGCCCCCGCCGTCGCCACGATACTGGCGCCCCTGCGTGTGGTTCGCGCACCGGTCGACGAGTGGGCGGGGTCTCTGTCGCTGCTCCTGCGGTCGCTACCGCTGATCGTCGACGACATCATGACCCTGATCGCTGCGAGAAAGCTGCGGCCCCGCACAGGTGCGGCGCAGGAAGGCTTCGTGGACTGGCTCGTGGTGATCGTCTCGACCACCATTCGCCGCGCCACGGAAATGGGTGTGGCCATCGAGGCTCGCGGGGGCACCGCGCTGATCACCGAGGATCGGACGCGACCCGGCCTGGCCGATGCTGTGGCTCTGATCGTGGTGCTCGGGGCGTGCGGTGCGGGACTGGCTGTTACGGTCGCGACATGACCGGGTCCGAACCGCAGCGATACACCACCGGCGAGCGGGTGTTCGGGCCTCCGAGGGGAACGTTCGACCCCGATTGGGCGGCCACCGCCCTGCGTTCGAATCGGCCCGACCTGGACTTCCCCACCTCGGTACGGCTCGTCGAGCTGGCCTGGGATCTGCTTCGAAGCGAGGACCTTCGCGGCGTCGACCTCACGGCGGCACTACAGGACCGGCACGGTGTCGACCCGGACATCGCGGCGGCGGTGTCGGCCGTGGCCACCGAGATCGCGACCTTCTACCTCGACCGGGAGTAGTCGGCCGAGCCCTGCTCAGCCGGCGTAGAGCGCGAGGAACTTGTCGAGCGAGCCACGTACGTCGCCCTTGAGCGCATGCGCGACCGTGGCACCGACGGGCCCGAACAGGGCGCGGCCACTCATGTCGACACGAAGTTCGAGAATCGACGCGTCGTCCTTGGGGGTGACGATCAGGGCCAGATCCAACTTGACGCCCGCCTTGCCCTTGCCGAGCAGGCGCAGCTTGTGGGGCGGCTCGCACTCGACGACGGTCCAGTCGACCCGGGTCCGCAGCCCCTTGACGCTGACGATGGAGGTCATCGTCAGGTCCTTCTCCAGTGTCTCGGGTACCGGACCGCGCCAGTCCTCGTGGATGGTGAGCCAGTCGCCGTAGTCCGCCGGATTCGACGCGTGCCCCCAGGCCTTCGCCGGGGTGAGGGGGACGTCGATCGCCAGATCCAGTTTCGCCATGGCGGACACTGTAATAATTCGACGCGACAGCACGCCGCCCGGGTCATGGAGCCGGGCGGCGTGCTGCGGCGGTTCGTCGTTCCGGAACTGCAACGGCGCGGGGTATACCGCACCGAGTACACCGCGGGCACCCTGCGTCACAAGCTGCTCGGGCGCGGCGACCGCCTGCCTGCCGAGCACCGCGCCGCGCAGTGGGCTCGGCGCACCGGCGCCGGAACTCCCCCGCACCCAGCGGTTCCGGTCGCCTGACATTCTGTACAACTTTTCTGTACAGTCTCGTACATGAGCGAGCAGTCCATCCCGATATCCGAGTTGCGAGAACGGCTTGCCGCCGTCATCGAGGATCTCCCCGGCCACGGCAAGGCGGTCACACTCACACGCCACGGCGCACCGGTGGCGGTGCTGATGGGCTACGACGCGTTCGAGGCCCTACTCGATGACCTCGACGATGCGGACGACTACCGAGCGCTCGCCGAGCATGACGCCGATGACGAAGCCGAGCACGACACCATTCCGTGGGCGCTCGCGGCCCGGGACCTCGGAGTTGCGTGAGTTGTTCGGTTCACCGCACTCGCGCCGCGGACAAGACCCTGCGCGGGCTCGAGAAGCGGGATCGTCTGCGGATCGAAGGGGCGATCGCACTGCTCGCAGACACTCCACGGCCACCGCGAGCAACGAAGATGGTCGGATATGCAGACCGGTGGCGTATCCGCATCGGTGACTACCGAGTGCTGTACTCGATCACCGACGAGCGGCTGACCATCCTCGTCATTCGCATCGCGCACCGGCGCGAGGTGTTTCGCTGATCGTTGATCAGCGCCGGCAGTATTCCCCGCCAGAAGACCCCGCAGGCCTGATTCGCGGCCCACGGGGTCTTCTCGATGTCGCGGCGGGGCTAGTGCGCGACGGCCTTCTCCACGCCGACGCCCGTGTGCGAGCGCACCTCCATCTCGGCCGACTTGGCCCGATCCTCGTTGTCCTTCGAGGTCAGGGTGCCGATGATGCCGAGCACGAACGCCAGCGGAATGGACACGATGCCGGGGTTCGAGAGCGGGAAGTAGGCGAAATCGCTGCCCTTGATCATCGCCGTCGACGATCCGGAGACCGCCGGCGAGAAGATGATCAGCACGATGGTGGAGATCAATCCGCCGTACATCGACCACAGCGCACCGCGAGTGGTGAACCTCCGCCAGAACAGCGAGAACAGGATGGTCGGCAGGTTCGCCGCGGCCGCGACCGCGAAGGCCAGGGCCACCAGGAACGCCACGTTCTGACCGTTGGCCAGGATGCCCAGGCCGATGGCCACCACACCGATCACCACGGCGGTGATGCGCGAGACGGTGATCTGCTTGTTCTCGTCGACCTTGCCCTTCTTGATCACCCCGGCGTAGATGTCGTGGGCGAAGGACGCCGACGCGGTGATGGTCAGACCCGCGACCACCGCCAGGATGGTGGCGAACGCGATGGCCGAGATGATGCCCAGCAGCACCACGCCACCGAGTTCGAAGGCCAGTAGTGGGGCCGCCGAGTTCTGACCACCCGCAGCGGCGAGGATACGATCCGGGCCCACGATGGCCGCGGCGCCGTAGCCGAGCACCAGGGTGAACAGGTAGAACGCACCGATCAGGCCGATGGCCCACACCACGCTCCGGCGCGCTTCCTTGGCGGTGGGCACGGTGTAGAAGCGCATGAGCACGTGCGGCAGGCCGGCGGTACCGAGCACCAGCGCGAGCCCCAGGGACAGGAAGTTGATCTTCGAGGTGGCCGATCCGCCGTACTGGGCACCGGGTTCGAGCACATCGCGCGCGGCGACACCCTTGGTGGTGGCCTCGGAGACCGTCTTCTGTGCACTGCCGAGGATGTCGGAGAGGTTGAAGCCGAACTTCGCCAGCACCAGCACGCTCATGATCCCGGCGCCCGCGATGAGCAGCGCCGCCTTGATGATCTGCACCCAGGTGGTGCCCTTCATGCCGCCGACCAGCACGTACACGATCATCAGGATGCCCACCACCGCGATCACGATGGATTGTCCTGCGCGATCGGTGATGTCGAGCAGCAGTGCCACCAGACCACCGGCACCGGCCATCTGCGCGAGCAGGTAGAACAACGACACCGTGAGGGTGGACAGCGCGGCGGCCGTGCGCACCGGGCCCTGCTTGAGGCGGAAGCTCAGCACGTCGGCCATGGTGAATCGGCCTGTGTTCCTGAGCATCTCGGCGACGAGGAGAAGGGCGACGAGCCAGGCGACGAGGAAGCCGATGGAGTAGAGGAACCCGTCGTACCCGTACACGGCGATAGCCCCCGCGATGCCGAGAAAGCTTGCGGCAGAGAGGTAGTCACCGGCGATGGCGACGCCGTTCTGCGGCCCGGAGAACCCACCGCCGGCGGTGAAGAAGTCGGATGCGGTCTTGTTGTTGCGGCTGGCCCGGATCACCACCACCATCGTCACGGCCACGAAGATGCCGAAGATGGTGATGTTGACGGCCGGGTTACCCACCTTCTCGGAGGCGGCGGCCAATACGGAGACGTTCATGCGGCGGGTCCTTCCAACTTCTCGCGCAGCGCGGCGGCGCGGGGGTCGATCTCACGCCCGGCGAACTTCACGTACAGGCCGGTGATCGCGAAGGTGGTGACGAACTGCGCCAGGCCCAGCAGGAGCCCGACGTTGATGTTGCCGATGACCTTGATGCCCATGAAGTCGTGGGCATAGGCGCCGAGCAGCACGTACGCGGCATACCAGACGAGGAAGAACGCCGTCATGGGGAAGATGAACCTGCGCAGGCGACGCTTGAGGTCGGCGAACTCCGGGCTCGCCTGCATGTCGATGAACTCCTGCGGAGTGGGGGTGCGCCGCGCCACCCCCAGCGGGGGTGTGGCGGTGGGTGACGAATCGGTGGTCACAACTGCTCCTGACGCTGCTCGGGCCGAACTCTCTCGAGGCAAACCTAGGGAGACGCCCGTCACAGCGGAACGCTATGGCGCCGGTCACACGGTGGCCGGTGCGCCTGATCGACCAGCGGTCGGTGAGGCGCGACGAGCGGCGGGTACGGTCGAAAGTTATGTCGTCGACATTTCGCCAGTTCGTCTTTCGACGCCCACTGTTGCGGACGGGCGGTCCGACCCGGCTGGACTGGTTCGTCGCCTTCGGCTCGCCCGCCTTCATCGGGGTCGGCTTCGCCTTTGCCCGGCTGCTCTTCCCGTCCGAGTCGGCGATCATGCAGCTGCTGACAGGGGTCGCCGGAGGAACTCTCACGGGACTCGCATTCCTGTACGGCGCGTACCGCGTGGAACGGCACAGGGGTACTGACGCGGAACCTTAGCCGAGACCAGCAAGGAGAAAAGTGTGGCGGGCCTGAAATTCTTTGGCGGTTGTGTTCAGTTGAATCGGGTATACGCGCTGCACCATTGTCGATTTCCGTCTCCAACCATCAGACGTTCGAGAGATAGGTTCGTGCGCGTGCGAGGATAGCTCGTCGATTGTCGATCTCGTGTCAGACCGCTCATCGGTTTCCTTGGTAACGTGAGATTACATTCGGATGAGCGTCACTGTCAGTATCAGCGAAAGATCTCGGCCTGCTGATCGAGGAGGACCTGATTGGGGATGGTAGCTCCGAAACGGCGGAGAAGAAGCTGAGCGAGCTTGACCCCAGTCCCCCGGGTGTCGGTGAGCAGGCTCGCGGTATCGATGCTAAGTCGATCCTGCATTCGGCTTGAAGTGAATAACAGACCGTCGGGCAGTTCACGTTTATTCTCGCCAGCGATGAGTTGTCGTCCGCCGATATTGTCAAGGGCAACATCAAACGTAATGGCATCAAGACGGAGAGCCGTTGCCCAGCGGGCACCGAATTCGGCTATCTCGATCATATAGAGCAGCACATCCCATACTGCGACCACCCCGGTGGCACAAGGGTGGTTGGCAGCGAACTCGTGGCGGTTGGGGCTGCGATCAGTGGCGAGGGCTCGGCGGTGCAGGAATTGTGCACTCGTGAACAACCGCCATGCTTCTTCGTGGTCGACGAATTGGGCAGAGATGTCCTGTGCGATCCACGTGCTATGCCGGCCTACCGGCTTTCGCTGATCGACCATCGGAACTGGCCAACCGCGAAGTCTCACGACGTGGTCGACCAGGAGTGACTCAAGACGATCGGGCCCTATTCTATTTGAATTATAGGTGGCGGGTTTGATGGAAATGTCGGTGTAGGCCATGGCACCGAAAAACTCTCCTGATTTCCCTGCCGCCGGGCCAGGGTAGCTGATGTGCGGGATCTTCCAAGCAATGATTCGTTCTTCGTTGTAAGCGGCCTCTCCCGAGTTCAAATCCTCGCCGGAGGTGGCAACTACTAATCCAGCGGCGCCTGCACGGCGGACGAAGTCGCGCACACCTTTGTCGATGGCGATATCGAGCAGGTCTCGCATTTCTGAGGATGAGGGTACAGCAATCGATTCCGGCTTTCCTCGTGGCCGAACGTAGGTCAGACCTTTTTGAAGGACATCAGGGTAGCCCTTCCTGCATACGTGAGGGACACTCTCGAATTCATCGATTATCAGAATGCACACGGTTGCATCCGTTGAAAGGGTGCAACACATAAGGTCGAACGTGACTGGGGGATCGCTGTAACTTGCCAGTGCCGCACTGACTCTGTCAAAGTCGGACCATTCCGTCGCCTGCTCGGGGTTCAGCCCCGGTGTCATATCTCTGATTCGATCATCGTCTATTCCAAGACAAACGATACCGCCGTCGCTAAGATTTCCCATCGCCATGGCTGCACGTGCCACGCGAGTAAGGTACTGCTTGTCGGCCAGAGAACCGGGCCCCTTGACTTCGAACGCACGCGTTTCGTGGCCCAGCGCGAGCTGGTCCTCGACCTCCTGCTGACTGATCATGGACAGATACTACGTAGCTCTAGGCGGCCGTCGAGGAACCCGTGGATTCTGAAACGAGAAACTGTCCCGGCGTTCGTACGATCGGCGGATCTGGCACCACGAGAAAAAGCATCGCAACCAGCGCGGCGCGCTTCGACTGGCTGACGTGCATCCGTGAGACCACCGTGCGGACCGCGACAGTGTGGGCCGCGTCGATCGAGCGCCGTCTCTAGAGCCGGGTTTCCGAGGCAGGTTCTCGTCGACTGCGCGTCGAATGATATCGGCGACAGGATCGCCAACAACTCGAGCGTGCCGATCGATCTCCGCTCGCATGGCGTCCGGGAATCGGATAGACATCGCGGGTGTGTTGCCACCTTTGCCTGCGCCGACGCGGGGCCGCCCGAAACCGAGCGCGGCGGGATCGACTTCGGCGGCGATGACCTCGTCGCAGGTCGGCGGGTTGGCGGCATAGTCGTCGGCCATTGCCGCGTAGTCGCCGTCGCGCAGTGGATGTGACATGAGGTCCCTACGGTAGCGGCAGCCTCACTGCGGCGGATGCCGCCACCACGCGCGCTCCCGGGGCGATCGCCGACCGAGAAGCGGCACAGGTCGCCGTCACAGAACCGGTCGACATTCTCCGTGAATCAGCCGCCCTGTCCGACGTAGCCCGACGAATCGCGATCAACCGCGCGAGATGGCGGAGACGGGCGACAAAGTAGCGCTCGTCGTCCTGTCCGTGCAGACCACCTACAACCGCTCGACACCCATTCCCAGCCGCTCGGGGGCGTGCATGCGGGTCATGATGCGGCCGACGTCGGCGGGGATGAATCGGCGGGTGAGCAGGCTGACGGCGACCATCACCACGAACGCCGCGGGCACGCTCACCGCGGCCGGGTACCCGACGACGGCCGACGGCCACCCGCCCAGCAGATCCGCCGGTAGGCCCCCCGCGACGGTGATCGCGGCGGCGGTGCCCGAGAGCGCCGCCCCCACACCGATCCCCGCCATCGCCCCCGCGGCGGTCAGACCGCGCCACCAGATGCCCACCACCAGCAGCGGGCAGAGGGTCGAGGCGGCGACCGCGAACACCAGACCCACCGTGCGGGAGAGGTCGAGAGAAACCAGGCCCACCGACAGTCCCAGCGGGACGACGGCCGCCACCACCGCGGCGACGCGGAAGTCGCGCACTCGGCCGCGCAGCACGTCGGTGCTGATCACCCCCGCGATGCTCACCAGCAGACCCGACGACGTGGACAGGAACGCCGCGATCGCACCGGCGGCCACCAGCGCCGCGAGCAACTCCCCGCCCCACCCACCGATGGCCGACGAGGGGAGCAGCAGCACCGCCGCATCGGAGGCACCGGTGATGAGCAGCTGCGGCACGTACAGGCGGGCGAACACCCCCAGCAGCGTCGGGAACAGGTAGAACAGCGACAGCAGACCCACCACCGCGAGAGCCGTGCGCCGCGCCGCGGGGCCGTCGGGGTTGGTGTAGAAGCGCACCAGCACGTGCGGCAGGCCCATGGTGCCGAAGAAGGTGGCGATGAGCAGCGAGTACACCTGGTACAGCGGGAGCGGGCCACCGAGCCCGCCGCCCGGGGTCAGCCACTGCTCCCCCGAACTCGGCGCACCGGCCACCACCGGCACCGCGGCCCCGGCGGGCAGGTCCAGCACCGTGCCCGCCGCCAGGGTGTGCTCGCCCGCGGGCAGGGTCACGGGCCCGTCGATCTGCTCGCCGTCGAGACGACCGTCGACGCGGACGGCGATCGGCGCCGTCACCTGCACCGTCACATCGGTGGTGACGTCGACGGTGGTGGCGCGGTCGAGCGTCGGCGGGGCGGGGGTACCCACCGCCCGCCCCTCGCCGGCGACGTGCATCGCCAAAACCAGGGCCGGGAGCGCGATCGCGGTGAGTTTGAGCCAGTACTGGAACGCCTGCACGAAGGTGATCGAGCGCATGCCCCCGCCGACCACGTTGATCACCACGATCGTCGCGATCACCACCGCACCCACCCAGCCCGGCACGCCGAGCAGGATGCGCAGCGTGAGCCCGGCACCCTGGAACTGCGGCACCAGATACAGCCCGCACACCGCTGCCACCACGATCATCGCGATGGTGCGCAGGCGAGGTGAGCCGAGGCGGAACTCCGCGAAGTCGGGCACCGTGTACGCACCGGACCGCCGCAGCGGCGCGGAGACGAACACCAGCAGCCCGACGTACCCGACGGTGAATCCCACCGGGTACCACAGTGCGTCGGCGCCGTACTTGGCGATCAGCCCCGCGACACCGAGAAACGATGCCGCCGAGAGGTATTCACCGGATATTGCCGCGGCGTTCCATCGAGGCCCGACACTCCGGGAGGCCACCAGGAAGTCGGACGTGGTGCGTGCCAGGCGAACTCCGTACACCCCTACCGCCACCGTGGCGACGGCGGAGGCGATCACCGCCACCAGCGTCGCGTAGCCGCCGACGTGCCCGTCCATCGGCGCGGATCAGTCCTCGACCAGGTCCACGAACTCCCGCTCGTTGCGAGCGGCGGCACGCACGAACAGCCACCCGGCGCCGATCATCACCGCGTACGCCACCACGCCGAGCACGATCCACGGCAACCGCACCCCCAGCACGTCCCCCGCTGCCACGGCAGGTAGGAGTACTGCAACCAGGGGAAACGATCCGACCAGTGCCAACACCACCGCAGCAGTGCGCACGGCCAGCGCACGCTGGGTGCGAATCAGGCCGCGCACGAGGGCCTCGCCCACCTCGGTCTGCTCCTGCACCTCGACTCGCGGACGCACCACCCGCGCGCCGCGCCGCGCCGCGAGCACGACGCGTTCACGCTCGCCGGTCATGTGCTCACCCGTCGCGGGGCGCGAACCAGGCGGTCGCGCAACTCGCGCGCGTGCCGTCGACTGACCGGAAGTTCCACCGCCGGTGAGGTTCCCGAGTCGCGCACGCACACCACCAGACCCGAACCGACGGTGCGGATACCGGTGATGAGCGCGCGCGAGACGAGGTACGAGCGGTGCACCCGGATGAAACCGTGCCGCGACCACCGCGATTCCAACGTCGACAGCGGGATTCGCACCAGGTGGCGCCCCGCCGAGGTGTGCAGGCGCGCGTAGTCGCCCTCGGCCTCCACCCAGACCACCGAACTCCGCTGCACCAGTGTGGTCACCCCACCGAGTTCGACGGGGATGACCTCGTCGGCCGACTCGGCCGCACCGGCACCGGCCGAACTCCGCGCCACCACCCGCTCGACGGCCTCGGCCAGCCGCGACCGGCGAATGGGTTTGAGCAGATAGTCGACGGCTCCGATCTCGAACGCGGCCACCGCGCGGTCGTCGTGGGCCGTCACGAACACCACCGCGGGCGGTGACGCGAAGTTGGCGAGCACCCCCGCGAGCTCGAGCCCGTCCAGGCCGGGCATGTCGATGTCGAGGAACACCGCGTCGAACCCGCCGTCACGCAGCAGCCGCAGAGCCGTCGTCGAATCCTGCGCGGCGGCCACCGATTCCACCGCGGTCTGCGCGCTCAGCAGGTAGGTCAGTTCGTCGAGAGCCGGGCGCTCGTCGTCGACTGCGAGCAGCCGCAGCGCGCGGGGCGGATGCGTGGAGATGTCCATCGGTTGCCATGCTCCCACGACGGCCTCGCCCGGTGGGGCGATCGGGTCAACCTGCGAGCAGGCGTGCCACCGCACCCGCGGCGCGAGTGCCCGAGGCCAGCGCGCCCTGGATCGAGGGGGTATCCCGGTGATCGCCGGCTACGAACAGCGACGGGCCGACCCGCTGCGTGCGGCGGGTGGCCATGCCGGGTTCCTGAATCGGCAGCGCGTGCACCACGTCGTGCCGGGTCAGCAGACCCCACGACGACGCCGACGCGCCCCACAGGGTGGACAGATGGGCGCGCACGTCCTTCTCCCGGGCGGGTCCGTCCCCGCGCAGCAGTGTCGTGGCCTGCACCAGCGTGCGTCCCGGCGGGGCATACCGCGCGGCGGTGGCCGACATGTTCGCGGTGTTCACCAGCGGCGACGGGCCGCCTTTGGCCGGCACGCGGAGGAACTTCTCCGCCGGAGCGTCGTCGGCTGCGAACCACCAGGTCGACAGCCCGCGCATCCCGGCGATGCCGATGCGGGTGAGACGGTCCGCGGTGGGCGGGTCGGTGGCCACCACCACCGCCCGAGCCCCGATCGTCTCCCCGCCCGCGGTGGTCACGGACGTGTCCGTGACGGACTCGACGGCAGTGTCGTAGGTGATGTCGAGACCGGTGGCCAACTGCGCGGGTAGTGCAGCCATCCCGAGCGCGGGCACCCCCGGTGTCCCACGCAGAAAACTTCGAAGCACAAGCCGCACATAGCGATCGGAGGTCTGCCCGCCGTCGTCACCGAGCACCCCGGACAGGAACGGTGCGAGCAGGTCATCGCGCAGCGGTCCCTCGACACCGAGCCGCGACCAGTCCTCGCCCATGGCTCGGTCGCGGTGGGACTCGAGCGTCGAGACCTTGCCCACCGCGGGCAGAGCCCAGCGGACCGCGCCCACGGCGCTGCGCGGACGCACGTAGCGGCCGATCAGGGCCGTGACGGTCGACGCGATCTGCCCCGGGTGCGCGAGCGGGTCGGCGAGGGTGTGGATGGTGCCGTCGGTGTCGACGACGCGCACACCGCGCCCGAACTGGCCGAGGTCGAGCGCATCGACGTCGACGTGTCGCCGCACCGCCGGGTAGGCCGGGTTGAGCAGCTGGAATCCCCGATCGCACCGGAAGCCGTCGATGACCTCGGTGCACACTCGTCCGCCGGGAACGGACGCCGCTTCGAGCACCCGCACCGACACCCCGCGTGCCCGCAGCGCCCCCGCGCAGCGCAGACCGGCCAGGCCCGCACCGACGACGAGAACCTCCGCCTCGCTCACTCGCCCTTCTCGACGATGATGCTCACGTCGTCGGGCCCCTCGTGATCGGCCGCGTCGACGCCGGTGCCGTCGCTGTTCTCGTCGAGGATGCTCACCGACATCCCGTAGGGCAGGAACCGCACGCGGCGCGCCGGGTCGGTGTTGTCCCGGTGCGCCCGCAGGGCGTCGATCTCGGAAGCGAACACCCGCTCGATGTGCGCGGACCCGTCGTCGGAGATGGTGAGGATGCTCCACACGCCGTCGCCGGTCTCACCCGCCGTCTCCGGTGCCCCGGCCGGACGCCGGGACCTGACGGTGGAATCGCCGAAGAAGGAGAACGACGGGTTGCCGTCGGCGGAGCGGAAGAACTGGCCCAGCACCTCACGCGCCGCGCGTTCGAAATCCTCGGGCTCGAAGCCGAAACGTCCGTTGCTCATACCACCAGTGTGCCCGAATTCGACCGATCAGGCCGTGACCCCGGCGCGGAACTTCGGAACCCGCATGCTCACCTTCGTCCCGGCGCCCACCCCGGTGTCCACCACCAACCCGTAGTCGTTGCCGAATGCCGCGCGCAGCCGATCATCGACGTTGGCCAACCCCACATGGGCGCCGTCGCCGGCGTCGAGGCCGCCCGAGCGCAGGAACTGCGGGTCCATACCCACACCGTCGTCCTCGACGCTGATCAGTGCGTCGGGACCACCGTCGGCGGCCACCACGGTGATGCGGCCCCGGCCGCGGCCGGCGATGCCGTGACGTACCGCGTTCTCGACCAGCGGTTGCAGAGCCAGGAACGGCACCACCACGTTGAGCACCTCGGGTGCGATCTGCACACTCACCTCGAGTGCGTCGCCGAAGCGCGCCCGCTCGAGGGTGAGGTACCGGTCGATGTTGCGCAGCTCGTCCGCCAACACCGTGTACTCCCCGGCCGAGCGGAACGAGTAACGGGTGAAGTCCGCGAACTCGAGCACCAGCTCGCGCGCCCGGTCGGGATCGGTGCGCACGAAGGACGCGACCGTGGTGAGGGCGTTGTAGATGAAGTGCGGGCTGATCTGCGCTCGCAGCGCGCGCACCTCGGCACGATCGAGACGCGCGCGGGAGGCGTCGAGCTCGGCCAGTTCCACCTGCGCACCGACGTAGCGGGCCACCTCCGACGCCGCACCGAGCATGCCGGGTCCCGGCTCGGCGGCGGTGACGGCACCGAGAACGCAGCTGACCTCACCGCCGTCGATCACCACCGGTTGCACGAGCAGCGAACGCGCCGGGCCGGCGTCGTCGGCGGGAATCCGCACGAGCACCTGACGACGGCCGTCGACGGCGCGGGCCAGTGCGTCGGCGAACTGCGGCTCGTGACGGCCCGGAGGTGAGCAGGCCAGCACCGCGCCGTCGGCGTCGGCGATCACGATGGCCTCCGCGCTCATCAGCGCCATCAGGTGCGGGGCGGCCTCGGCGGCGGACTCGGCGTTCACCCCGCGCCGCAGTGGACGGGCGGCGAGCGAGGCGGTGTGCAGGGTGGCGTGCACGGCGCGCTCGGTGGGGGTGGTCAGATCCGACCGCGAGCGCCGTGCGATCACCACCAGCGCCGCCGCGGCTCCCGCCACGATCACGGCGAGCACGGCGATCGCGGGAACGGTCACGTGCTCTGCTGGTCGAGGCGGGCCAGCAGGGCGGCCGGGGCGACGGCGCGGTAGGCGTCGACGATGACCGTCTCGAGGCGATCGTCGTCGACCCCGGTGTCGAGGTACACCCCCACCCAGCCGCGGCTGCCGACGTAGGACGGGATGTAGAAGAGATCCGGATCGCTGCGCAGCCACACCTGCTGCGCACCGTCGGGGGCCGCCGCCCACAGCCCGATCCGTTGGTCGTGGTGGTGGTCGGCGAACATCGCGAACTGCGGGGACCTGCGGACGAACCACGCGGGCTCGCCGTGGCTGATGCGCTCGGTCGCCTCCGGGAGGGCCATCGCCATGGCCCGCACCCGCTCGATGTGCGCCCGCGCCGCCGCGCTCGGTCGATCCGGCCTGCTCACGGCAGTGACGCGCAGGAATCGGTGGTGGCACCGCCGTTGATCAGCGCCGTCACCCACGCGATGCCCTCGGCGTTGCCGGCCGGTTCGGCGTGGTTCTGGGCTGGTCGGGGACGGTAGTCCACGCGGTCGCCGAGCGCGCACGCCCGCTGCACCGCGGCGCGGGTCCACGCCGCCGGGATCAGCGAATCCTGACCGCCGACCAGCACCATCATCGGTGCCGCGATGCGTTTGGTGGGCAGGGTGTTCTCGGTGAGCCACTGAGTGAGGGTGGACTGCGCCTGCTCGGTGGCCGGGCCGACGTCCGCAGGATCGATCCGCGCTATCGCGGCCATCTTGTCCTCGGCCATCGGGCCGGTGCACGAGATGATCGCGTCGAGGTCCTTCGCCGTCGACCCGCGTAGGTAGTCGCTCTCGACCAGGCCCGAACGCACGGCGGTCAGTCCCTCGTAGATCAGCGGGAACAGTTGCCGCTGCGCCGGGGTCAGCGTGAAGGTCCCGCCGGCGACGATCGGGCTCAGATCCAACGCGGGCGAGAGCACCGCACCGCCGAGGAACTGCAGGCCGTCGCCGTACGAGTCGGACATCTCGGCGGCCGCCCAGGACGCCTGCCCCCCTTGCGAGACCCCCAGCGTGGCCCATCTGGGCGACGAACCGGGTGCGACGGCGCGGGCGGCGCGCACCGCGTCGATCATCGAGTATCCGGCGGAATCGGCGTCGAGGTAGGGGTGCGGGCCGTCGGTGCCCAAACCCTCGTAGTCGGTCATCACCACCACGAACCCGGCCTGCACGAGCGGGGTCACCAGCCCGATGTTGCCGAGGAGGGACGGGTAGATCGACGGGGCACACTCGTCGGTCACCCCGGTGGTTCCGTGGCCGAGGCTCACCACGGTGCGCCCGCCTGCGGGATCCGGCCCGCCCGGCACGAACACCGTTCCGGAGACCACGGTGTTGCCGCCGGTGATCCCGGAGGTGGATCGGTACGTCACCCGATGCTGGGTTTCGCCGAGGTTGCGGATGCTCTGATCCGGTTGTCCGAGAACGTCGTCGGACACCAGAGAGCCACGCTGCTCACCGACGGGCGGTGGGACGGCCGCGGTGGTGGGTGGGGTCACCGCGGCGCTGGTCTCGGTTGCGCGCGGGGACGAACACCCGCCGGCCACCAGGGCCAGTGCCAACGCTGCGCACAGCATCACTGCGCGCGCCGGAACGGTGCCCGATCGGCGACGGGGCGAGGTGCGCCCACCCCGCGCGGCGAGCACCGTTCCGGATCGCATCAGCGGTGCTCGGTCACTGCTTGTCGCCGAGCGCCTTCTTCGCGGCGTCCTGCACCTTGTCGACGGTCTCGGCGTACTTGCCGCCGGTCTTCTCGTCGATGAGGTCGCCGGCCTTGTCGACAGCGCCCTCGATCTTGTCGCCGTGCTCGGCAGCAAGCTCCTTGCCCTTGTCGACGATGCCCTTGAGCGAATCTCCGATACCCATGATGTGTCTCCTTCGACGTGTCGATGGTGTGCCGATCGATGTGCGAAATGGTGCGGAACTCACCCTACCTACGCGGCTCTCTCCCGCGCACCGGTGATGCGGTGGGCAATTTCCACCAGCACGGCCCCGGCCACGCCGATCGCCAGCGCCGTGAGGGTCATGGTGGTGTCGGACGGGTCGAGTTGGAAGAACTCGCGGAAGAACGGCACCGAGAACAGCACCACGTACCCGCCCGCGGAGGCCACCAGCAGCAGCACCTTCCACCACACGTAGGGCCGCGCGACCACGGCCAGCACCCACAGCGCCACGGTGATCAGGGTGAGCAGCGCGGCGGTACCCGCCTGCACGGTCTGGGTCTGGGTCGACTGCGGTCCGGAATACGCCAGCAGGTACGACGCGAACGTGGCCACACCCACGATCAATCCGGACGGCACCGCCAAACGCACCACGCGTCGCACGAAACCGGTGCGGGCTCGTTCGTTGTTCGGCGCCAGCGAGAGCAGGAACGCGGGGATGCCGATGGTGAACCACGCCGCGATGGTCACGTGCCGCGGCAGGAACGGGTACGGCAGCGGGTCGGTGCCGATGATCTGCGACAGCGGCCCGGACACCCCGACCAGGAACGCCAGCACCACCGAGTACACCGTCTTGGTCAGGAAGAGGTTGGACACCCGCTCGATGTTGCCGATCACCCGCCGACCCTCGGCAACCACGTACGGCAGGGTGGCGAACCTGTTGTCCAGCAACACGATCTGCGCGACGGCGCGGGTCGCGGAACTGCCCGAACCCATCGCCACGCCGATATCGGCATCCTTGAGGGCCAGCACGTCGTTGACCCCGTCGCCGGTCATGGCCACGGTGTGGCCACGGGACTGCAACGCCCCCACCATGTCTCGCTTCTGATCGGGGCGCACCCGGCCGAACGCGGTGGAGGTGGCCAGCACGTCGGCGAGCGAATCGCGCTCGGCGGGCAGGGACCGTCCGTCCACGGCGCCACCGGCGGAGGTCAACCCCAGCGACGACGCGACCGCACCCACGGACACCGCATTGTCACCGGAGATCACCTTCACCGACACGTCCTGCGAGGCGAAGTACTCGAGTGTTCCGCGGGCGTCGCCGCGCACCTTCTGCTCGAGCACCACCAGCGCGCGCGGGGTCACCTCACCGGGGGCGTCGGGGGCGTCGACGGGGCGATCGGACTCGGCGAGCAGCAGCACACGCAGCCCGTTCGAGCCCAGTTCCTCGGCGCGGGTCGCCGCTGACGACGACGGGTCGAGCAGCACGTCCGGCGCGCCCAGGAGCCAGTTGCCCTTCTCGCCGAAGGAGAACCCGCTCCACTTGCGGGCCGAGGAGAAGGGGGCCTCGGCCGTGGCCGTCCATCCCGGTGCCTGCGGGTGAGCGTCGGCGATGGCCTGCACGGACGCGTTAGGGTGCTTGTCGTTGGCTGCGAGCGAGGCCAGAGCGTCGGCGACGGCAGTGCTGTCGGCGACGGCACCCCCGCTGCCGACGGCCTCGACGTCGGAGACGCGCATGCCGTTCTCGGTGAGCGTTCCGGTCTTGTCGGCGCACACCACGTCCACGCGAGCGAGGCCCTCGATGGCGGGCAACTCCTGCACCAGGCATTGGCGCTGCCCGAGTCTGATCACACCGACGGCGAACGAGATGGAGGTCAGCAGTACCAACCCCTCCGGCACCATGGGTACCAGCGCCGCCACCATGCCGTTGAGAGCCTTGGGCAGGCTCTGCTCGCTGGCGAACAGCTGGTTGTAGATGATCAGGGCGCCCGCCGGGATCAGCAGGTAGGTGATGATCTCGAGGATGCGGTCGATGCCGCTGCGCAGTTCGGACCTGACCAACGTGAACTTCGACGCCTCGGCGGCCAGCTTGGCCGCGTACGCCTCACCGCCCACCTTGGTTGCGCGGTACGCGCCGCTGCCGGAGACCACGAAGCTGCCGGAGAGGATCTGCGCGCCCTCGACCTTGTGCACCGCGTCGGCCTCACCGGTGAGCAGCGACTCGTCCACATCCAGGCTCGCCGCCTCGAGCACCTCGCCGTCGACCACGATCTGGTCGCCGGGGGCGAGTTCGATCACGTCGTCACGCACCAGCTCCGACGCCGCCAGCTCCACCACCGAACCATCGCGGCGCACCGTCGGCTTGGCGGCCCCGACGATGGCCAGCGCATCGAGGGTCCGCTTGGCGCGCACCTCCTGAATGATCCCGATCGCGCTGTTGGCCACGATGAGGAAGCCGAACATCCCGTCGATGAACGAGCCGGTTGACAGCACGATCACCAGCAGCACGCCGAGTATGGCGTTGATGCGCGTGAACACGTTGGCCCTGACGATGTCGGAGACACTGCGACTCGCGCGGACCGGAACATCGTTGGACAACCCATCGCGCCGGCGCTGCTCGGCTTCTTCCGTGGTCAGGCCCGCGATCGTTGCAGTCACGGGACCAGAGTAGTCACGGCACGCTAGATCGACCGCCACCATCGCGCGGGCTCATCCACCGGCATGGTGACATCGACTCGCTGACCCGGCTTCGGCACGGTGGTGCTCACCCCTCGCCGCCCGGCCTCGGTGGTCAACCGCTCCGCCGGTTCTGCCCACGGGTGCAGGGCCAGGTTGAACGTGGCCCAGTGAATCGGCACCACCACCCCGCGATCACCCACCCCACCTTGGAGATCGATGTGCGTGCGCACCGCCTCCTCCGGATCCATGTGGATGTCACGCCACTGCTCGTTGTACGCCCCCACCGGCAACAACGTCAGATCGAACGGCCCGTGGGCATCGCCGATGTCGGCGAACGCCGGGGTGTACCCGGTGTCGCCGCCGAAGAACACTCGATGCGACGGCCCGGTGATGGTCCACGACGCCCACAGGGTGGTGTCGCGAACAAGGCTCCGGCCCGAGAAGTGCCGAGCCTCGGTGCAGGTGATCTCCAGCTCGCCCACGATGGTGGAGTCGTTCCAGTCCAACTCCACGATGCGGGCGTCCGGAACGCCCCACATCCGCAGGTGCTCCCCCACACCGAGCGGCACCACGAACGGCATGCTCTGATGCTCTGTCAGATCTCGGATGGTGGCGCGGTCGAGGTGGTCGTAGTGATCGTGGGAGATCACAACGGCGTCGACCGTGGGTAGCGTGCGCAGCGGGGCGGGCACCGGATGCAGACGGGCCGGCCCCACGATCTGCGACGGCGAGACCCGTTCGCTCCACACCGGGTCGGTGAGGACGCGATGCCCGTCCACCTCCACCACCGCCGAGGAGTGGCCGTACCAGGTGACGGCGCACTCCGCTGCCTGCGCCGGGGCGAGCGGGGTGGCCAGCGGGATCACCCCACCGGGCCGACCGGCTCGCAACTTGGTCACGGCCTCGACCATCAAACCCGGGGTCGGGGTGGTCAGCGGCGAGCTGGGCAGGGTGTTGCGGAATCGCCCGCCCGCGTAGTTCGGTGACGCCTGCGCCACCGGTGCGATGCGATCGCGCGAGGCACCCAGCTCCGACGGCAGGTTCCACGCGGCGCGCGCCACCCACCCGGCACCGACCGCTGCGGCCGTCAGTGCGCCGGCGAGGGGCGCGGGACCACGACGGTTACTCACCGCGAAAAACCGGCTGCCGCTTCTCCGTTCGGGCGGTGTACGCCTCGAGCAGATCCTTGCTGGCCCACGCGGCGTCGTGAGCGGCCTGCTGCTCCTCGGACTGCGGGTTGAGCGCACCGTCGTCGTTGAGAACCATCTTCAGATGCGCCAGGGTCAGCGGTGCCAGGCCCGCGATGGCGTGGGCGTACTGCTGCGCAGCAGCCAGATCACCGATCTCACTGGCCAACCCACACGCGAGAGCCCGATCGGCGTCGATCTTGGCGGCCGCGAGCAGGATCGACCGGGCGATACCGCCGCCGGCCACCGCGCTCAGACGCCGCACCGTCCACGCGTCGAGTCCCACGCCCAGCTTGGCCGCCGGGATCGCGAAGTGTGCCTGCGGCGCGACCACCCGCAGATCGGCGGCGATGGCCACCTGCACACCTGCGCCCACGGCCGGGCCGTTCACCGCGGCTATCACCGGCAGGGGTGAGCCGAGCACCGACTTGTGCATGCCGGTCAGCGCGTCGATGAACGGCGAACTCACCCCGCCCGTCAGGTCCGCGCCGGCGCAGAAACTGCTCCCCTGCCCGGTGATGACGATGGCGCGCACGCCCTCGTCGGGCGCGGCGACGACGGCAGAGCGCACAGCGTCGCAGACCTCCGAGGTGAGCGCGTTGCGCCGCTCCGGTCGCTGGAACTCGATGGTGAGAACGTCGCCGTCCCTGCTCTTCCCGATGGTCATCGACCCGATCCTGCTTTCCTCGCAGCTGTGCTGTCAGCTCGAGAATACGGTCCGCCCGACAGCGCGGTCAGCTCGAGAACTCGTCGGGGTGGGGGCCGACCCGCCCGTCGGCGGCATCGAGGGCCGCGATGGCGGCCATCTCGCCGTCGGAGAGCGTGAAGGAGAAGACGTCGAAGTTCGACGCGATACGCGACGGCGTCGCCGACTTCGGGATCACGATGTTGCCCAGCTGCAGGTGCCACCGGATGACCACCTGCGCGGCGCTGGCGGAGTGGGCGGCGGCGATGTCGGTGAGCACCTCGTGGTCGAGCAGGGTGCCCTGTCCGAGCGGGCTCCACGCCTGAGTGGCGATGCCGTGCTGGGCGTGGAAGGCGCGGAGCTCGACCTGCTGCAGGCGCGGGTGCAACTCGACCTGATTGAGCACGGGCACCTCACCGGACTCGGCGATCAGCTTCTCGAGGGTGGGGGCGGTGAAGTTGGAGACGCCGATCGACCGAACGCGTCCGTCCTTCTTGATCTGCTGGAACGCCTTCCAGGTGTCGAGCCACTTGCCGCGGTCGAGCTGCTGCCAGTGGATGAGGTACAGATCGAGGTAGTCCAGCCCCAGCCGCTCCATGCTGGCGTCGAAGGCCGCGAGGGTCGAGTCGTACCCCTGGTCGTCGTTCCACAGCTTGGTGGTGATGTAGATGTCCTCGCGGGCGATGCCCGACTCGGCGACCGCGCGGCCGACGCCGGTCTCGTTGCCGTAGATGCGGGCGGTGTCGATGTGGCGGTAGCCGACCTGCAGCGCGGTGGACACGGCGTCGAAGGCCTGATCATCCGGGATCTGCCACACCCCGAAGCCGAGCTGCGGGATGGTGGTGCCGTCGTTGAGGGCGGTCGCGGGGGAAGTCGTTAGTTCAGCCATGTAGCTGCCAACGTCGAGCGGACGCGGGATTGTTCCTCGGGGGCAGCGATACTTGGATCCCATGACGGCTGTCCTGCGACTATCCGACCTCGGCGCGCACCGCGGGGACCGCACTCTGTTCACGGGCCTGAACCTCACCGTCTCTCCCGGGGACGTGATCGGGCTCGTGGGGGCCAACGGCGCGGGCAAATCGACGCTGCTCTCACTCGTCGCGGGCGAGAGCACCGCGGAGAGCACCGGCACCGTCGCCGTGACACCCCCCGATGCGACCATCGGCTACCTGACGCAGGAGATCGGGCGCGGCCCCGGCGAGGGTGGCACCGAATCTGTTGCCGAGTTCCTGGCCAGGCGCACGGGCGTCGCGGCCGCGGAGGCCGCGATGAACGCCGCCGCGCAAGCCCTGGCCGACGGCGTCGTCCAGGACGGGGGTTCGCAGGATGCGTACACACCCGCACTCGAGCGCTGGCTCGCCCTCGGCGGCGCGGATCTGACCGAACGCATGCACGTGGTGCTGGCCGACCTCGGGTTCGAGGTGGGTGTGGACCTGCAGATGTCCGCGCTCTCGGGTGGGCAGGCCGCGCGAGCCGGCCTCGCTGCGGTGCTGCTCTCGCGGTACGACGTGCTGCTGCTCGACGAACCGACCAACGACCTCGACCTCGCCGGACTCGAGCGGTTGGAACGCTTCGTGGTCGAGACCGAATGCGCGTTGATGCTCGTCAGCCACGACCGAGAATTTCTCGCCCGCACGGTCACCGGCATCGTCGAACTCGATCTCGCGCAGCAGCAGATCGCCGTGTACGACGGCGGGTACGAGGCGTATCTCGTCGAACGTGAGGTGGCTCGTCGACACGCGCGGCAGGAGTACGAGCAGTTCGCCGATACCAAGGCCGAGCTCGAGGATCGCATACGGATGCAACGCAATTGGCTCGAACACGGTGTGCGCAACGCGCGTCGCAAGTCCACGGACAACGACAAGATCGGTCGCAAGTTCCGCGCCGAGTCCACCGAGAAGCAGGCCGCCAAGGCGCGCCAGACCCAGCGCCGCATCGAACGCCTCGACGTGGTGGCCGAACCCCGCAAGGAATGGGAGCTGCGCATGGAGATCGCCGCGGCGCCGCGCGGGGGTTCGGTGGTCTCGGCGTTGAACAGTGTTGTGGTCGAACGAGGTTCGTTCACGCTCGGCCCGGTGACCACACAGATCGACGCCGGCGATCGCATTCTCGTCACCGGCCCCAACGGCTCGGGCAAGTCCACGCTGCTCTCGGTGATCCTGGGGCGCGTGCAGCCCACGAGTGGTTCGGCGATGCTCGGCTCCGGTGTCGCGATCGGCGAGATCGACCAGGCACGTGCCGCTTTCGTCGGTTCGGCCTCGATCGCCGAGGCGTTCGCCGCCGAGGTGCCCGACTGGACGCAAGCCGACGTGCGCACCGTGCTCGCCAAGTTCGGTCTCCGCGGCGACAACGCTCTGCGCCCGTCCACCGCACTGTCGCCGGGTGAACGCACCCGCGCCGCGCTGGCCCTGCTCCAGGCGCGCGGGGTGAACCTGCTGGTGCTCGACGAACCCACCAACCACCTCGACCTGCCGGCCATCGAGCAGGTGGAGTCGGCCCTGGACTCCTTCGACGGCACCCTGCTGCTGGTCACCCACGATCGACGCATGCTCGACTCCGTCCGCAGCACCCGCCGGTGGGCGCTCGAGAACGGGGTGCTCACCGAGTCGCTCAGCTGAGTACTCGTCGAACCAATTTGTGCTGACATCTTGACAATGCATTGGGTTTTTACAACACTTTGATGCATGAGTCCGGTACGACGTGGGGACACCCTCCCTATCCACAACCGCATCGCCGTCCTGCGGGCCGAGCGACGCATGACCCGTGCTCAGCTTGCCGAGGCAGTCGAGGTCAATCCACAGACCGTCGGCGCCCTCGAACGCGGGGACCACTATCCGAGCCTCGACCTCGCGATGCGCATCTGCGACGTGTTCGCGCTGCCCATCGAAGCGGTGTTCTCGCGCACCGAGTTCACCCCCCTATCCGCCGAGGTCTACCGATCCGCCGAGAAAGGCCAGTCATGACCGAATCCACACTGCTCGACCGCTACCAGGACTACCGCACCCGCCGCTTCATCGAGAACCAGAACCGGACCAGCTCGTGGTTGCCGACATGGCGCACCCAGCGCCGCCGCCGGGTACTCGTCGTCACCATCCTGACGGCGCTGGCGCTGTGGCTGGCGATCTCGGTTCTCACCATGATCGACGGGGAATTCAGTGCGCTACTCCTGCTCGTCGGGCTGGTGTTCCTACCGGCCTGGACGATGCTGCAGATCGTCACCGCACGGGTCGGCGACGCCCCGCAGGACAGCCTCGACGAGTGGGAGTTGCAGCGCCGCAACCTCGCCCGATCGATCGGGCTCACCATCACCGGCGCCCTGGTCGCACCCGCCGCCATCGTGACGGTGTACCTCCCGATTCTTCTCGACACCGACCGCGACTTCACGATCGGCTGCGGCCAACTGGTGCTCGGCGCCCTGCTCCTCGGTAGCTGCAGCCCGGCCATGATCCTCGGCTGGAGCACTCCGGACGCCGATCCCGACCCCGTCTCCTGACCCGCACAGCACCGTCTCCCGACCCGCACGGCACCGCTCACCGACGAGGAATCTCATGACCAACCTGACCATCGACTCGATCCACAAGCGCTACGGTGGGAAGGTTGCGCTCGACGGCGTCAGCTTCGACGTGCGGCCCGGCGAGATGTTCGGCTTCGTCGGCAGCAACGGCGCCGGCAAGACCACCACCATGCGCATCATCCTCGGCATGCTCACCCCCGACGCCGGGCAGGTGCGCCTCGACGGCCGACCGATCGACCTCGACGTGCGCCGCCGCTTCGGATACATGCCCGAGGAGCGCGGCCTCTACCCGAAGATGAAGGTCGGAGCGCAGTTGACGTACCTTGCCCAGCTGCACGGATTGTCGACCGCACACGCCCGCGAGGCCGTGGGGCGTTGGACGGACCGACTCGGCATCGCCGACCGGGTGAACGACACCGTCGACTCGCTGAGCCTGGGCAATCAGCAACGCGTGCAGTTGGCCGCCGCGCTGGTCCACGATCCCGACGTCCTGGTTCTCGACGAACCGTTCTCCGGACTCGATCCCGTCGCCGTGGACGTGATGAGCACTGTGCTGCAGGAGAAGTCGGCCGCCGGGGTACCGGTGCTGTTCTCGAGCCACCAGCTCGAGCTGGTGCAGCGACTGTGCGATCGCGTCGGGATCCTCGTCGGCGGATCCATGAAGGCCGTCGGCACCGTCGACGAACTGCGCGGATCTGCCCCTGCGCGGCTCGCGGTGGTCGCACCCGGCGCACCCGTCGGGTGGGCGTCGAACCTGCACGACGTCACGGTGATCGAGCACCGCGGCGATCGCACCACGCTGCAACTCGAACCCGGCTCCGACGATCAGGCCGTTCTCGCTGCCGCGCTGGCCACCGGGCCGGTGCACGAGTTCACCGTGGTAACCCCGTCCCTGACCGACCTGTACCGAGAGGTTGTCGCATGAGCACCACCGAATCGTCGAACCGCCTGACCCCCACCCGCGCGATCGGTTTGATCGCCAAGCGCGAGTTCGTCGTTCAGGTTCGCAAGAAGAGCTTCATCGTCTCCAACGCGCTCGTGGTGCTGGTGATCGTCGGCGGGATCATCGCCTACTCGCTGTTCTCGGGCGGGAACGAACCGGACCGATCGACGGTCGGACTGGTGGGCGACCAGGCACTGTCGTCGTCGATCACCGCCCTCGGCGACCGCGTCGGATCACCGGTCGAGGTGCGCGAGATCGCCTCCGCCGAGCAGGCACGGTCGCAGGTGTCGGCGGGCGACCTCGACGTCGCGCTCGTCACCTCGCCGAACGGATCCGCAACGGCCATAACCGATTCCGAGATCGGCCCGGCGCTGCGCTCGGTACTCGACGCCGCGGTGTCGTCGGCCGCACAGAACCGGGCGCTGACCGAACGCGGCGTCGATCCCGGTGACGTGGCCGCCGCTGCCTCCGCCGCCGTGGTCACCGTCGACGCCATCGATCCCCCCGATCCGGAGGCCGGCCAACGCACGGCTCTCTCCTTCGCGGCGGCGCTTCTGCTGTTCGGTCAGATCCTCGCCTTCGGCACCTACGTGGCGATGGGTGTGGTGGAGGAGAAGTCCTCGCGCGTGGTCGAGCTTCTGCTCTCGACGGTCAAGCCGCTGCATCTGCTGTGGGGCAAGATCCTCGGTATCGGAGCCGTCGGGCTGGTTCAGCTGGTGTTCTACGGCGGCGCCGGGCTGGCAGCGGGTATCGGCACGGGGGTACTGACCGTCACCGGCGCCGCGATCGGGGTGTTCGCGAGCACGCTCGGGTGGTTCATCCTGGGATTCGCCTTCTTCGCGGTGCTCTACGCCGCGGGCGGCTCACTGGTCTCGCGGCAGGAGGACGTCAACTCCACCACCATGCCGATTCTGCTGGTGATCATGCTCATGTACTTCAGCGCATTCAGCGTGATCGGAGATGTTCGCGGCACGTTGTCCGAGACGCTCAGCTGGGTGCCGCCGTTCTCGGCCATCCTGATGCCGCTGCGCATCGCCTCCGGCGTCGCCCCGGTGTATCAGATCGTGGGCACCGCGATTCTCATGCTGGTGGCAACGGTGGCGCTCGCCGCCCTCAGCGCCCGCGTCTACCAGCGCTCCATCCTGCGGATCGGGTCCTCCATCTCCTGGAAGCAGGCCCTCACCGCCCGCTGACCCCTCCCGACCCCGCGAGCGCACGGATTTTCCACGACACCGGCAACTGCTGCTCGCGGGCGGATTACAGTGCCAACCATGACCGAGACCGGGGCATATCGGGCGGCCTTCGACGCTGCCGCACAGGATCCGAACACCTTCTGGCTCAGTGCCGCCGAGGCCGTGGACTGGGATGTAGCGCCCACCACGGCGCTCGACGACTCGGCCCCGCCGCTCTATCGCTGGTTCCCCGGGGCGCGGCTGAACACCTGCCACAACGCCCTGGATCGTCACGTCGCGGCGGGGCACGGCGATCGCGCCGCGCTGGTGCACGACTCGGCCATGACCGGCACCGTCACCACCTACACCTACGCCGAACTGCTCGACGCCGTCGCGCGCTTCGCCGGGGTTCTCACCGCCCGTGGCGTACGCACCGGCGACCGCGTGATCGTGTACATGCCGATGATCGCCGAGGCCGCGATCGCGATGCTCGCGTGCGCACGCATCGGCGCCGTGCACTCGGTGGTGTTCGGCGGGTTCGCCGCCAAGGAACTCGCCGCGCGTATCGACGACGCCGAGCCGGTGGCCGTTCTCACCGCCACCGGCGGCCTCGAACCCGGCCGCGTGGTGGAGTACCTGCCGCTCGTCGAGGCGGCGATCGAGATGTCCACGGCATCGCCGTCGACCGTGGTGGTCAAGCACCGCGACGAGATACCCGGCGCCGCCCCGACGGGATGGCTCGACTGGGACGCCGAGGTTGCGGCGGCGGAACCCGTTGCACCGGTCAGCGTTTCGGCCACCGACCCGCTGTACGTGCTCTACACCTCAGGGACGACGGGTAAGCCGAAGGGCGTGGTGCGCGACAACGGCGGCCACGCCGTGGCGCTGGCGTGGTCGATGCGCAACATCTACGACGTGGGCCCCGACCAGGTGATGTGGGCCGCCTCGGACGTGGGCTGGGTGGTGGGGCACTCGTACATCGTCTACGGCCCGCTCATCGCCGGCGCCACCACGGTGATGTATGAGGGCAAGCCCGTGGGCACCCCGGACGCCGGCACGTTCTGGCGCGTGATCGAACAGCACGGCGTGCGCGCCCTCTTCACCGCCCCGACGGCCCTGCGGGCGATCCGCAAGGTCGATCCCGACGCCGCGCTGCTGGAGAACTACGACATCTCCTCTCTGACAACGCTGTTCGTGGCCGGTGAGCGTCTCGATCCCGACACCTACGAGTGGGCGGGCCGGGTACTGGGCCGCCCCGTGGTCGATCACTGGTGGCAAACCGAGACCGGCTGGGCGATCTGCGCGAACCTGCGCGGCCTCGAGCCGATGCCACTGAAGGCAGGATCGACGTCCGTGCCGTGCCCGGGATTCGGTGTCCGCATCGTCGATGCCGCGGGCGCGCCGCAACCACCGGGCACCGAGGGCAACATCGTCGTCGAACTACCCCTGCCCCCCGGGGACATTGGCCGGTCTGTGGCGTGACGACGAGCGGTACGTCGCGTCGTACCTCACGGCATTTCCCGGCCACTACCTCACGGGCGACTCCGGGATCGTCGACGCCGACGGGTACGTCACCGTGCTCGGGCGCACGGACGACGTGATCAACGTGGCCGGGCACCGACTGTCCACCGGCAGCATCGAAGCGGTGGTGGCCACGCACCCGGCGGTGGCCGAGTGCGCCGTCATCGGCATCCACGACGATCTCAAGGGCCAGCGCCCCAGCGGCTACGTGGTGCTCAAGTCCGGGGTCGAGATCGACGACGACACCCTGCGCGCCGACCTGATCGGCATGGTCCGCGACCAGATCGGTCCCGTCGCCACCTTCCGCGACGTGACCGTGGTCGCCGGTCTGCCCAAGACGCGCTCGGGGAAGATCCTGCGCAAGACCATGCGACAGATCGTCGACGGTGAGGAGGTGGTGATCCCGTCGACCATCGAGGACGTCGCCGTACTCGACGCCCTCGAGCAGCTGCTGCGGGACCGCACTACTTGATCTTCGCGAACCGGTCGAGCGAGACCTGCCGCTCGTGCGCATGGTCGACGATCGGATCGGGGTACTGCTCCGGCCGCCCGGTCTTCAGCGCGTGCACCGCCTTGCCGGGCACCGAGCGCAGTTCGGGCACCCAGCGGCGCACGTAATCCCCCGTGGGATCGAACTTCTCCCCCTGCGTGGTGGGGTTGAAGATGCGGAAGTACGGCGAGGCGTCGGTGCCCGTTCCCGCGGTCCACTGCCAACCGTGGGAGTTCGACGACAGATCACCGTCGACGAGCTTGTCCATGAAGTACCGCGCGCCCCGCCACCACGGGATGTGCAGATCCTTGACCAGGAACGAGGCCACGATCATCCGCACGCGGTTGTGCATCCAGTTCTCCGAGTTCAGTTGCCGCATACCGGCATCGACGATCGGATAGCCGGTTCGCCCCTCGCACCAGGCGCGGAATGCCACGTCGACGGACGGGCCGGTGTCGTGCTCGATGGCGTCGAACTTGGCAATGTAGTTCTCGCGCGCACTGTCGGGTCGACGATGCAGGATCTCGGCGTAGAAGTCGCGGAAGCACAGCTCACGCCGATACGACTGCGCCCCCGCGGACGGCGTCGCATTGCGCCCGATGTCGGCGAGCAGCGTTCGCGGATGCACCGTGCCGTACTTCAGGTGCACCGACATCCGGCTGGTGGTGTCCAGGTCGGGGCGGTTGCGCTCGTCGTCGTAATCACGAATTCGGCTGTCGTAGAAGTTTTTCCACTGCTCTAGCGCCGCGAGCTCGCCCGCCGCGACGCGTGCGCCGGTCGGCTCCGAGGGGATCGCCACCCGCGCCGGACCCCACCGCACATCGTCGGGGTCGATCCAGCGCGCGGTCTCGGCGGAGGTGTCCGCCGGTGCCCGCCACCCGTGCTCGAGCCAGCGTCGGTAGAAGGGCGTGAACACCTTCAGGCCTTCCCCGTCGTCCTTGGTGATGCGTCCGGGGGCCACTGCGTAGGGCGACCCGGTGGCGATCAGCGGCACCTCACCGAGGGCCTGCGCCACTGCCGCGTCGCGGGTACGCCCGTACGGGCCGTAGTCGGCGCTGATGTGCACCGAGGCGGCACCGACGGCGTCGACGACGGCCGGAACCGCCTCGACGGGATCACCGCGGACCACCATCAGTCGGCCGTCGAGCTGAGCGTCGAGGGCAGCGAGGTTGCGGTACAGCACATCCCGCCGGACGGCCCCGGATGGGCCGAGCAGCTTCTCGTCCAGGACGAACAGCCCGACAACCCCGTCGCCCTGCTCGGCGGCGAGGCCGAGGGCGGGATGGTCACCGACACGAAGATCGCGACGGAACCACAGGACGGCGGGGGTGTCGGTCATGACCCCATCATGGCAGGGCCCTACACCGGGGACCGGCAGATGCGGCGGGTCAGAGGATGTAGAGCATCTCCTGGTAGGTGGGCAGCGGCCACAGATCGTCGGCCACCAGCGCCTCGAGCGCATCCGAGGCCGTGCGGACGGCCTCCATCGCCGGCAGCACCGCATCCTTGGCGTGCTGAGCGTTGGCGAGGGAGTCCTCGACGTGCTCGTGCGCGATCGCCGCGGTCAGGCTCGCCAGCCCCGCACGCAACGCCGTCACCTGTGCGGTGACCGCCTCAAGGTCGGCGGTGTCGGCGTCGATCCCCGCCGCCTTCAGGGCGGTGACGTTCTGCGCCAACTCCGTCTGGTAGCGCACCGCTGCGGGCAGGATCGAGGTGCTGCCGACCTCGAGGGTGATGTTGGCCTCGACACCGATCGTGAGGATGTACTGCTCGAGACCGACCTCGTAGCGCGAGTGCATTTCGCGGTTGTTGAACACCCCGTACTTCTCGAACAACTCGAGCGCCTCGGGCGAGATCAGTTCCGGCAGAGCGTCGACCGTGGTCTTGAGGTTCTTGAGCCCGCGCGACTGCGCCTCGATGGGCCACTCCGCCGAGTAGCCGTCACCGTTGAACACCACGGCGCCGTGCTCGGTGATGATGTCGGTGAGCAGGTTCTGCACCGCGGTGTCGAAGGCGGTTCCGCCCGCGACGGCAGCCTCGAGTTGGCCGGCGATGAAGTCCAGCGAGTCCGCCATGATCGTGTTGATCACCACCATCGGCACGTTGACCGTCTGCATCGAACCCGGCGCGCGGAACTCGAAGCGGTTGCCCGTGAAGGCGAAGGGGCTGGTGCGGTTGCGGTCGCCGGGATCGGTGGGCAGCACCGGGAGGGTGTCCACGCCGATCATCATCGAACCCTTGCCGCGCGAGGAGGTGGCCGCACCCTTGGCGATCTGGTCGAAGATCTCCGCCAGCTGATCGCCCAGGAAGATCGAGATGATCGCGGGCGGGGCCTCGTTGGCGCCGAGGCGGTGATCGTTGGTGGCCGAGGCCACCGAGGCGCGCAACAGACCCCCGTACCTGTGCACCGCGCGAATGACAGCGGCGCAGAACACCAGGAACTGCGCGTTCTCGTGCGGGCTGTCGCCCGGGACGAGCAGGCTGCCGAGTTCGGCGTTGCCGAGAGAGAAGTTCACGTGCTTACCCGAGCCGTTGACACCGGCGAACGGCTTCTCGTGGAACAGACACTCCATGCCGTGCTTCTTGGCGATGGCCTTGAAGGTGGTCATCAGCAACTGCTGGTGATCGGCGGCGATGTTGCTCATCTCGAACATCGGCGCGATCTCGAACTGGCCGGGGGCCACCTCGTTGTGCCGGGTCTTGGCCGGAATACCGAGCTTGAACAGCTCCCGCTCGGTATCCATCATGAAGCCCAGCACGCGCTCGGGGATGGCGCCGAAGTAGTGATCGTCGAACTCCTGCCCCTTGGGCGGCTTCGCGCCGAACAGGGTGCGCCCGGCATTGAGCAGGTCCGGACGGGCGAGGAAGAAGTGCCGGTCCACCAGGAAGTACTCCTGCTCGGGACCGCAGAAGGAGACGATGTTGCCCGGCTTCTCGTGCCCGAAGAGCTCGAGGATGCGGGCGGCGTGCGTGCCCATCGCCTGCTGGCTGCGCAGCAGCGGGGTCTTGTGGTCGAGCGCCTCGCCGGTCATGGACACGAACACCGTCGGGATGCACAGGGTGTTGCCGTTGGGGTTCTCGAGCACGTAGGCGGGACTGGTGACGTCCCAGCCGGTGTAGCCGCGCGCCTCGAACGTGTTGCGCAGGCCACCGTTGGGGAAGCTCGACGCGTCGGGCTCGCCCTGGATGAGTGTCTTCCCGGCGAACTCCGCCAGCGCCGTTCCCTCCCCGGTGGGGTCGAAGAAGCTGTCGTGCTTCTCCGCGGTGAGGCCGGTCAGCGGGTAGAACACGTGCGCGTAGTGGGTGGCGCCCTTCTCGAGTGCCCAGTCCTTCATGGCCGAGGCCACGGCGTCGGCGACGAGCGGGTCGAGCTTCTTGCCGTTCTCGATGGTCGCGATCACGGACTTGAAGACCGACTTGGGCAGTCGCTTCTGCATGACGACCTTGCTGAAGACGTTGTCGCCGTAGAAGTCGCTCGGGGTCTCCGACACCGAGAAGTCGAACTTCGGCGGCACGTAGCCCTCGACATTGACGATCGCCTGCAACCGGGCTGCGTTACCACTCATGTTCTCTTCTACTCCTCGCGAGCTTTCCGATGTCGAACTCTTCCGATCCGCAACGGTTTTGCGGACCCCGACGCGGGCGACTCTACGAAGCACCCGTGGCGGGAGTGTTACGTAGCTGTGACCGTTGCGAACCGGGCAGAATGACCGTGTGCAGGACAAACGAGCCACCGTCCTCGTCGTCGACGACGATCCCGACGTTCTGGCATCCATCGAACGCGGGCTGCGACTGTCCGGGTTCACGGTGCTGACCGCCGTCGACGGCGCGCAGGCCCTGACCGTCGTCGGCCAGGACGTTCCCGACGTGATCGTTCTCGACATGAACATGCCCGTGATCGACGGCAACGGGGTGGTGACCGCACTGCGGGCGAGCGGCAACGAGACCCCGGTGTGCGTGCTGAGCGCCCGCAGCTCCGTCGACGACCGAATTGCCGGCCTCGAATCCGGCGCCGACGACTACCTGACCAAACCCTTCGTCCTCGCCGAGCTGATCGCCCGGATCAACGCGATGCTGCGTCGTCGCGCGGCCACCGCCGCCGCCCCCACCGAACCCACCACCGCGCAGCTGCGGGTCGGCCCTCTGCTGGTCGACGCCGACGGTCACCGCGCCACGATCGGCGGACGTGAGCTGGAGCTGACCAAACGCGAGTTCGAACTGCTCACGGTGCTCGCCCGCAACGCCGGAGTGGTGCTCAGCCGCGAGCGGCTGCTCGACCTCGTGTGGGGATACGACTTCGTCGCCGACACCAACGTCGTCGACGTGTTCGTGGGCTACCTGCGTCGCAAGATGGAGTCCGACGGCACCGCGCGCCTGCTGCACACCGTGCGCGGCGTCGGCTTCGTGCTGCGGGTGAACTCGTGAGATCCGGCCGCAGGGGGTCGGCTCTCCTGCGGATGCGCCCGGTGTCACTGCGGGTGCGCCCGGTGTCGCTGCGGGTGCGGGTGGCTGCCGCGGCTGCGCTGGGCGCCCTGGTGATCGTCACGGCGATCGGGGTGTACGTGGCCCTCGCGATCTCGCGCAACAACCTCTTCCAACTCGACCGACGACTTGAGATCGCCTCGGAGGTCGTGGTGGCCCGCGCGCCGACCTTCGAGATGTTCCTGGGCAGCCTCTCCGAGTCCCGCGCCTTCGGGGTGACCATCCGCGATCAGAATCGAGTGCGCGCCACCACACGGCCGGAGATCCCCGAACTGCCGCTCGGGTCGGCCACCACCAACCTCGCGGGGGTGGACTTCCGCGTGTTCACCGCCGTGGTGCCGGACGACCCGACCGTGGTGGTCTCGATCGCCGTACCGCTGGCCGAGGCCCGCGACGTCAGCAGTTCCCAGCAACGGTCGGTGGTGCTCGGCGGCATCATCGCCGTCACCGCGGCCGCCGCGTTGGGCTGGGTGTTCGGTGGTCGAGCGGTCCGCCCACTGACCCGACTGACCCAGCAGGTGGGCGCACAACCTCCCGTCGCACCGAACACGGACACCGGTGTGCGTGAGGCCGACGAACTCGCCGCAGCCGTCGGTGGCATGCTCGAACGACTCTCCGAGGCCCGCAGCCGCACCGAGGCCGCCCTCGACACCGCCCGCGACTTCGCCGCCGTCTCGGCGCACGAGCTGCGCACCCCTCTGACCGCCATGCGCACCGACATCGAGGTGCTGCGCACGCTCGACCTCGACGACCGGCAGCGACAGGAGATCCTCGCCGACCTCGACCGCACTCAGGGGCGCGTCGAGGCCACTCTTTCGGCGCTGGAACGCCTGGCCTCGGGCGAGCTGAGCCGCGACGACGATCGCATCGCCACCGACCTCACCGACATCGCCGACATTGCTGCTCAGGACGCCGTGCGTCACTACCCGGACCTACGCGTACTGGTGGACGCGGATGGCCCCGTCGTCGCCCGGGTTCATCCCACCGGAGTGCGCCTGGCCCTGGACAACGCCCTCGCCAACGCCGTGCACCACGGCGGGGCCGACACCGCGACGATCGGGATCGCCGGCGACGGCACCGACGTGGTGATCACGGTGGACGACAACGGCTCCGGCGTACCCGAGGCCGACCGCACACGTGTTTTCGGGCGCTTCGAACGCGGCGCGAACGCCGCCACCAGAGGCTCCGGACTGGGCCTGGCCCTGGTAGCTCAGCAGGCCGAACTACACGGCGGCACAGCCCATTTCGAGGACAGCACAGGGGGCGGAGCCCGCCTGGTGCTGCACCTGCGCGGGGTCAGCGCGCGCTGAGGAGGTCGATCACGAAGACCAGGGTCTTGCCCGACAGCGGGTGACCCGACCCGGCCGGACCGTACGCCAGATGCGGCGGGATGGTCAGCTGGCGGCGTCCACCGACCTTCATGCCCGGAATGCCGTCCTGCCAGCCCTGGATCAGCCCCTGCAGCGGGAATGTGATCGACTCGCCCCGCCCCCACGACGAGTCGAACTCCTCGCCACTGTCGAACTCCACACCCACGTAGTGCACCTCGACCGTTCCACCGGGCACCGCCTCGGCCCCGTCGCCGACCGTGATGTCGGCGATGGTCAACTCGGTGGGGGCGGGACCGTCCTGGAACTCGATCTCGGGCTTGCTCACGTGGCTTCTCCTCCTGCTGTGCGTCGGTCGTGCGGATATCGACGACCGAACCGTCGGTGATCCTCGAACCCTATAGTTGGGCACCGACAGGGTCGGCGGGGGCACCGACAGGGTAGGCATGGCCACCGAGCAGGAGGACGACGGACGTGAGAATCGGGCTCGCCCAGATCTGCTCCACCCGCGACCCGGCGGCGAACCTCGCGCTCGTCGCGGCCGCCATCGCCGAGGCGGCGCAGCGAGGTGTGCGTCTGCTCGTCTTCCCCGAAGCCACGATGGCCAACTTCGCCGGACCCGTCGTCGACCTCGCCGAGCCCACCGACGGTCCCTGGGCCGACGCCGTCCGCGCACTGGTGCCCGACGGCATGACCGTCGTCGTCGGCATGTTCACCCCCGGCGACGACGGGCGCGTACGCAACACGCTGCTCGTGACCGGGGCGGGGGTGTCGGCGACCTACGACAAGATCCACCTTTTCGACGCGTTCGGATTCACCGAATCCGTCACCGTGGCACCGGGTTCGGAGCCGGTGGTGATCGATGTCGACGGCGTCGGCGTCGGACTCGCCACGTGTTACGACATCCGATTCCCGGGTCTGTTCACCGCCCTCGCGGACGCCGGAGCCCGGGTGATCGCGGTACCCGCCTCGTGGGGACGCGGGCCGGGCAAGGTCGATCAGTGGACCCTGCTTGCCCGAGCGCGCGCACTCGACTCCACGTGCATCATCGCCGCCTGCGACCAGGCCGACCCCGGGCCCGCTGCAGCCGGCTCGGCCCCGCTCGGCGTGGGTCACTCGATGATCGTCGGCCCCGACGGCACCGTCCTGGACTCATTGACCGACGCCCCGGGACTGCTGGTGCACGAGCTCGACCTCGCGACCGTCACCGCAACCCGCACCACCCTCCCCGTCCTCCTCAACCGCCGGTTCTGACCCACGGCAGACCGTACCCAATGTCACATTGGGTCATCTGGGATGACCCAATGTGACATTGGGTACGGAATCGAGGGCCATCGACGGCGGTCGGGGGCCTAGGTGGAGGGGTAGGGGCGCTCGGTGTGGCCGGTGTAGATCTGACGGGGGCGGCCGATCTTGGCGGTCGGGTCCTCGTGCATCTCGCGCCAGTGAGCGATCCAGCCGGGCAGGCGACCGAGGGCGAAGAGAACGGTGAACATGCGGGTCGGGAAGCCCATCGCCCGGTAGATCAGACCCGTGTAGAAGTCGACGTTCGGGTAGAGCTTGCGCTCGATGAAGTACTCGTCGGTCAGTGCTGCTTCCTCGAGCTGCATGGCGATGGTGAGCAGTTCGTCGTTGCTGCCGAGCTTGGAGAGGATGGTGTGTGCGGTCTTCTTCACGATCGCCGCGCGGGGGTCGTAGTTCTTGTAGACGCGGTGGCCGAAGCCCATGAGCTTGACCCCGTCCTCCTTGTTCTTGACCTTGCGGACGAAATCCTTGCCGTCGCCGCCGGCGGCCTTGATGCCGTCGAGCATCTCGAGGACCGCCTGGTTGGCGCCACCGTGCAGCGGCCCCCACAGGGCGTTGATGCCGCCGGAGATGGAGGTGAAGAGGTTGGCGTCCGACGACCCCACCAGACGCACGGTGGAGGTGGAGCAGTTCTGCTCGTGATCGGCGTGCAGGATCAGCAGCATGTCGAGTGCGGCGACCACCTCGGGGTCGGCCTCGTAGGGCTCGGCGGGCAGCCCGAAGGTCATGCGCAGGAAGTTCTCGACGTAGCTCTTGGAGTTGTCCGGGTACAGGAACGGCTGACCGACCGACTTCTTGTACGCATACGCCGCGATGGTGGGCAGCTTGGCCAGCAGTCGGATGGTGGACAGCTCCACCTGCGCGGGATCGAAGGGGTCCAGCGAATCCTGGTAGTACGCCGACAGTGCGTTGACCGCACTCGAGAGCACCGGCATGGGGTGCGCGTTGCGAGGGAAACCGTCGAAGAAGCGCTTGAGGTCCTCGTGCAGGAGGGTGTGGCGACGAATCTTGTCGGTGAACGCCTCGAGCTCGGCGGGCGAGGGCAGCTCGCCGTAGACGAGCAGGTAGCTGACTTCGATGAACGTCGACTTCTCCGCCAGCTGGTCGATGGGGTAGCCCCGGTACCGCAGGATGCCGGCGTCGCCGTCGATGTAGGTGATGGCCGACTTGGTGGATGCGGTGTTGACGAACCCGCCGTCGAGGGTGGTGTAGCCGGTCTCGGCGAGCAGCTTGCCGAGGTTGATGCCGTCGTTGCCCTCGGTGGCGGTCGAGATGGTCATCTCGAACTCGCCACCCGGGTAGGTGAGCTTGGCCTTGGGTGTCGAGTCGACGTTCTCAGCGGACACGAAGTGGTCCCTCTCGCGTTCAGGTGGCAGGCACGGCGTGAAACGAACTTCTCGCCTAGAAACTAGTCGCCTTCGAGCTCGCTCGCCCAGGGAGGGTCCGCGCCCGGTCTGGAGACGGTGATCGCAGCGGCGCGAGCGGCGAACTCGAGGGCCTGTCGCCACCGATCGGCGCCGAGGGTGGCCAGTTGTGCGCGCCCCAGCGACCCATCGCGCGACAAATCGTGCAGGAGAGCGCCGTGCACGGTATCGCCTGCACCGATGGTGTCCGCGACGGTGACCGGTGGCGACGCGAGGTCGACGCTCAGAGTGTCGGTCACCACCGAGAGCCCCTCACCCCCACGAGTGACGACGACGGCTGTGACCCCCGCCTCGATCCAGTCCCGCACGGCAACTTCCACCTCGCCGGAGGCCAGCCACTGCGCATCCTCCACCTCGCCGGAGGCGAGCCACTGCGCATCCTCGACGGAGACCTTGAGCACATCCACCGACGGCAGCCAGGTGCGGAACCGGGCGCGGTAGGCATCCGGATCGTCGATCGCTGCCGGGCGGATGTTCGGGTCGAGCATCGTGGTCACACCGAGCCCGTGCAGGTGTGCGAGCAGCTCGGAGTAGACGGTGGCGCCCGGTTCGAACAGCAGCGACAGGGTGCCGAACGAGGCCGCCACGAGATCACCGGGCAGCTCGGCAGGCGCGGTGACGAGGCGGTCGGCGGTGCCTCCGGCGTAGAAGGAGTACTCCGCTGCGCCATCGGGATCGAGCGAGGTCAGAGCCAGGGTGGTCGGCTGGTCACTGCGCTGCAGGATCGACGTGCGCACACCGGCGGCGTGCAGACTGCCCACCAGCTCCCGACCGAAGGCATCGGTGGAGATGCGGGAGAAGAACTCCACGTCGCCGCCGAGCCGCCCGAGCGCGACGGCCACGTTGAACGGTCCGCCACCGAGCCGCGGCGAGAGCAGGGGCCCGTCGTGACCGGCGACCGTCGTCGGCACCAGATCGACCAGGCCCTCCCCACACACAAGGATCGTCACGACGAGATACCCCAGCTCCCGCGCCACGTCCGACCCGGCGCGAGCACCACGCGCCCGATACCGGTGTTGAGAGAATCGGCCGGTCCGGTCATCGGTTCCACGGCCAGCGCACGGCCGCGATCCGGGTACCCCTGATCGTTGACGGGATCGGCGATGAACACCTGCACCCACGGGAAGGCGTCGTCTGTCCACAGCACGGTCGGCGGTCCGTCGGGCGGGGTCAGCACGGTCCGCGCGACGGCCGCGTTCGAGGTTCCTGCGCCCGACTGCAGGCCGCCCAGGGGGGTGTCGAGCTGGGCACCGGCCAGCGAGCGGGCCGAGGTGAAGTCGAGGTCGGTGCCGATCACCGACACGGGGTCGCCGACGGGGATGAGCCGCACGGGATCCAGCGGCACGGTGAGCGTGGCGGGAACGGTGAGCGTGCAGGTGTCGAGCGGGGCGTCGCCGGCGCGCAGGAACGTGTGCACCCCGAGCGCGAAGGGCGCGTCGACGTCACCGAGGTTGGTGGCGGTGTGGACGGCGACGAGCCCGTCGGGTGTGAGTTCGTGCACCACGCCCAACCGCAGTGGGTACGGCCATCCCGGCTCGCCGCCGATGTCGATGGACTGCTCGACGCGATGCGAGCTGTGCTCGATCAGCGTCCAGTCGCGCCGCCGGACCAGACCGTGACTGGCGTTCGACCGGGAGGGCTCGGTGATCTCGAGTTGGTGCTCGACACCACCGAAGTTGTAGCGGCCGTCGCGAATTCGATTGGGCCACGGCGCCAGAACCAGTCCGGCTGCCAGCGGCGGCCGGGTGCCCACGGGCCAGGTCTCGGTGAGAGCTCGCCCGGAGCGTTCGAGTACCCGCAGGCCTGCACCGGTGGCGGAGATGTCGGCGCGGTAGTCGCCGAACTCGATCTCATACGACCCCGTCATGTGATGGAGGTTACCGTCCGACGCCCCCGGCCCCGATCGACTCCGGCCGCCCGGCACCGCTTTCTTGCTACGTTCGACAGGTGACGCTCGCTGTACCGAACAAGGCTGTTCCCGCGCTCGACGCCGTGCCGCCTCCACGTTCGCGCTGGTTCAACCGAACGGTTCTCGACATCGTCGTCGTGGTTGCCGCACTCGTGGTCTTCAACATCACCGCCAACTTCGCCCCCACCCCGCTCGCGGTCGCCGCGGTTCCGATGGGCGCCCTGATCCTGCTGGCCTTCGCGCGCTGGCGCGGACTGCACTGGAGCGATCTGGGTCTGAGCCACCTCGGCCGGGGCGCCAAACACGGCGCCGCCGCGGCCGCGGTGACGCTGCTGGTGGTGGCCATCGCGGCGTCGATCCCCTTCACCCAGAGCGCGTTCCTCAACGAGCGTTACGGGGTGAACGTCGGGGCCACCCTGTTCGCCGCGCTGGTGATCATCCCGCTCCAGACCGTGGTTCCCGAGGAACTCGCCTTCCGCGGCGTACTGCACGCCAAGCTGTCGCGGCGGTTCGGCATTCGCGGCGTAGCGATCGTGGGATCGGTGCTGTTCGGGCTGTGGCACGTGGCGTCGTCGCTGGGGTTGACCTCCGGCAACGCCGGCTTCTCGAGCGTGCTCGGCAGCGGTGCGTTCGGGCAGATCGTCGGGATCTGCGGTGCCGTCGCCGGAACCACACTCGCCGGGTTCGTCTTCACCTGGCTGCGACACCGCGGCCGCAGCATCCTCGCCCCCATCGGCCTGCACTGGGCCCTCAACGGGGCCGGCGCACTGGCCGCCCTCGCGGTATGGCACCTGACCGTGCACTGACGGCCACAACCACCAGGCGCTCTACGACTCGACGGGCCGCAGTCGGTACCGCGTGAAGGCCGGGAAGGCCAACGCGGCGGCCAGCACCAACACGATCACCAGAACCCCACCGCCGGCCGCGGCTGCGGCGGTTCCCACCGCGGCCGCCGCAGCACCGTGAGCCACATCGCCCAGACGCGGACCGCCGGCGACGACCACGGTGAACACCCCCTGCAGGCGTCCCCGCATCTCGTCGGTGGCGACGGTCTGGAGCATCGAACTGCGGAAGGCCGCGGAAACCATGTCCGCCGCACCGCCGATCGCCAGGAACGCCAGGGCCGCGTACAGGGCCCACGACGCGCGCCCGACCACGGCGACCGCGACACAGATCCCGAACCCGGTCATCGCCGCGCCCCACACGGCGATGGCTGCGATCACCGCCGCACCCTGCCGCTGAACACGCGGGAGCCAGCCCGAGAACACGCCACCGAGCACCGCCCCGGCGGCCAGCGCGGCGAACAGCATCCCGAGGATCGGTCCGCCGTCGAGCGGGTCGCCGAACGTCTCGTGCGCGATCTGCGGGAACAGTGCGCGCGGCATGCCGAAGACCATGGCGATGATGTCGACGACGAACGACGCCAGCAGCACCTTCTGAGTGGCGAGGTAGACGAACCCGTCCAGAACATCGCGCAGGCTCGCCCGTCGCGTCTGCCCGGCAGGGGGCATGGCCGGGAGCGCATACACCGCCCACAGCGTCGCGAGCAGGAACACCGTGTCCAGCAGGTAGAGCGTGGACAGACCCAGCGGCTTGATCAGCACTCCCGCCAGCAGCGGACCGGCGATGGCCCCGATGTTGAACACGGTCATGTTGAGCGAGTTCGCCGCCGGGAGCTGTTGCGGCGGGAGAAGTCTGGGAATGATGGCGTTACGGGTGGGCGAGTTGACGGCGAAGAACGCCTGCTGCAGCGACAGCAGCGCGAGCACCACCCACACGTTGTTCAGGCCGGCGAAGGCTTGAGCCCACAGCAGCAGTGACGTCGATCCGATGCCCGACGTGCTGATCAGCAACAGCGTGCGACGGTCCATCACATCGGCCAGCGCACCGCCGTAGAGTCCGAAGACGATGAGCGGGACGAGCGCGAACACACCGGCCAGACCGACATAGGCCGAACTCTGGGTGATCGCGTAGATCTGTTGCGGCACAGCGACGATGCTCAACTGAGCGCCGATCACCGTGACGATGCCGGACACCCAGAGACGCCGGAAGGCCAGGTTCTGGAGCGGGGTGGTGTCCGCGAGAATGCGGGGGCTCACGGCTGCAGGCGAATCAGGGTTCGGGACCCGTCGGCTGCGATGTCCACCCGTATCCGGTTGTGCAGCCGGTTCTGCCAACCCTGCCAGAACTCCACCGACATCGGCTCGATCCGCAGGCCACCCCAGTGTGGTGGCACCGGGATCGGCTGACCGTCGAACCGCGCCGTGACCTCGGCCAGCTGCCGTTCCAGCTGCGCGCGGTCGGCAAGGACCTGCGACTGAGCCGACGCCCACGCGCCGAGCTGCGATCCACGCGGGCGCGTGTCCCAATACTGCTGCGTCACCGCCGGATCGACGCGCACCACCCGGCCTCGAAAGGTCACCTGACGTTCGATCCCGATCCACGGGAACGTCGCCGACGCGACAGGTCGCGCCGCCAGGTCCTGCCCCTTGGCCGAGCCGTAGTTGGTGTAGAACGTCACCCCGCCGGTGTCGAGGCCCTTGCACAGCACCGTGCGGGTGGCAGGGACCCCGGCGCCGTCGACGGTGGCGAGCACCATCGCGTTCGGTTCCGGGATCCTCGCCGCCACCGCGTGCGCCAGCCAGGAACGCATCACCGGCAGCCAGCCGTCGGAGAGGTCGTCGAGATCGAGGCTCGGGATGTCGGCGACGCGGTCGCCACCGTAGCTCTCGCGCATGTGCGCCAGGCTCGGGAGCTCGGCGGCGTCCCGCTCGCCGGAACCGGGCACATCGGGACTGTTCGTGGGCGTCACGACCCTCGACGCTACTCTCGAGTATCCGCCGACGGTTCGCACCGGGGACGGGACTAACGTGTGGGCCGCAGGACTGGGGTCCGATCAGCGAGGAGTGTCATGTCCGATCAGAAGGTGCCCGACGGGTTCGTCGGTGGTCTCGAGGGCGTCGTGGCGTTCACCACCGACATCGCCGAGCCGGACAAGGACGGCGGCGCTCTGCGCTACCGCGGCGTCGACATCGAGGACCTCGTCGCCAAGGGCGTGACCTTCGGCAGCGTGTGGGCTCTACTCGTCGACGGCCGTTTCGGCCCCGGGCTGCCGCCCGCCGAGCCGTTCCCGCTACCCATCCACACCGGCGACGTACGCGTGGACGTGCAGGCCGGCCTGGCGATGCTCGCTCCGATCTGGGGATACGAGCCGCTGCTCGACATCGACGACGACACCGCGCGCGAACAACTCGCGCGTGCCTCGGTGATGGCCCTGTCCTACGTCGCGCAGTCTGCTCGCGGCATCTACCAGCCGGCTATCCCGCAGAAGAAGATCGACGAATGCTCCACCGTCACAGCACGTTTCATGACTCGATGGAAGGGCGACCCGGACCCGGCGCACATCGAGGCCATCGACGCCTACTGGGTCTCCGCCGCCGAGCACGGTCTCAACGCCTCCACCTTCACCGCGCGAGTGATCGCATCGACCGGCGCGGATGTGGCGGCCGCGCTCTCCGGCGCCATCGGCGCGATGTCCGGGCCGCTGCACGGAGGAGCACCGGCGCGTGTACTGCCGATGATCGAGGAGGTCGAGCGCACCGGAGACGCGCGGGCCCTGGTGCGCGGCATCCTCGACCGCAAGGAGAAGCTGATGGGCTTCGGGCACCGGGTGTACCGCGCCGAGGACCCGCGCGCCCGCGTGCTCCGTGCCACCGCCGCACGCCTGAACGCCCCCCGCTACGAGGTCGCCGCCGCACTCGAGCAGGCCGCGCTCGCGGAGTTGCGTGAGCGTCGCCCCGACCGCGCCATCGAGACCAACGTGGAGTTCTGGGCGGCGGTGATCCTGGACTTCGCGGAGGTCCCCGCGCACATGATGCCCGCCATGTTCACCTGCGGGCGCACCGCCGGGTGGTGCGCGCACATCATGGAGCAGAAGCGCCTGGGCAAGCTGGTACGCCCGGCGGCGATCTACACCGGGCCCGCTCCCCGCAGCCCCGAATCGGTGGAGGGCTGGGCCACCATCGCCTGAGGCGCGCCCTCCGTCCTCGTACCCGGCCCCCGCGCGCCCAATTGCTGGGCGCGCGCGCAATCAGGGGTGCGTGCGACGAGCCGGGGTGCGCCCACGAACGGTGGTGGGGGCGGGCATCGTGCCGGCGATGGTGAAGGCCCGCCGCAGCCGCTCGAGTTCGTGCCGGCGGGCAGTGCCCGCCCCGACGCCGAGCACCCCGAGAACCCCCACTGTAAGGGGCCGGATCGGGCATCCACAGGACTGTTCTGGCACGCGCACCTGCCGGGTGCGCGCCCAATAGTGCGCGCGCTCGGCAACTCGGGGTGCGCGGGGATCGGGGGCAGGCCCCCGACTACCCTTGGGTTTCGCCCCCTCCCCACAGCGAAGGACGCTCATGGCCGACACCGTCACCATTCCCGCCGACCTCAAGCCGAGCGACGGCCGATTCGGGTGCGGGCCGTCGAAGGTGCGGCCCGAGCAGCTGGCGCACCTGGTGGACGTGGGTGCGAGCGTGTTCGGCACCAGCCACCGCCAGAAGCCGGTCAAGGACGTGGTGGGTCGAGTGCGCTCCGGTCTGCGCGAGCTGTTCTCCGTTCCCGACGGCTACGAGGTGGTGCTCGGCAACGGCGGGTCCACTGCCTTCTGGGACGCCGCCGCGTTCGGGTTGATCCGCGAGAAGTCGCTGCACCTGACCAACGGCGAGTTCAGCTCCAAGTTCGCCTCGGTGGCCAAGGCCAACCCGTTCGTCGGCGAGCCGATCGTGATCTCCGCCGACCCGGGCAGCGCACCCGAGCCGACCTCCGACCCCTCCGCCGACCTGATCGGGTGGGCGCACAACGAGACCTCGACGGGCGTGGCCATCGCGGTGCAGCGGCCGACCGGTTCCGAGCACGCTCTCATCGCCATCGACGCCACCTCGGGCGCGGGTGGTCTGCCGGTGAACGTCGCCGACGCCGACGTCTACTACTTCGCGCCGCAGAAGTGCTTCGCTGCCGACGGCGGGTTGTGGGTGGCTCTGATGAGCCCCGCGGCGCTGGCGCGAGTGGACGAGATCGCGTCGTCGGGTCGGTGGGTGCCGGACTTCCTGTCGCTGCCCATCGCCATCGACAACAGCACCAAGGACCAGACGTACAACACCCCGGCGCTGGCGACACTGCTGCTCTTCGCCGACCAGATCGAGTGGATCAACGGCCAGGGTGGGCTGGACTGGGCCACCGCGCGCACCGCGGACTCGTCGTCGCGTCTGTACGAGTGGGCGGAGCGCTCGGAGTACGCCACACCGTTCGTCGCCGATCCGAAGAACCGCTCACAGGTGGTCGGGACCATCGACTTCAGCGACGAGGTCGACGCCGCGGCGGTGGCGAAGACATTGCGCGCCAACGGCATCGTCGACACCGAGCCGTACCGCAAGCTCGGCCGCAACCAGCTCCGCATCGGGATGTTCCCGGCCATCGAGCCCGACGACGTCTCAGCGCTCACCGCCTGCATCGACCACGTGGTGACCGCGCTCGCCTGAGCGCAGCACGCGGCAGCGTGTCTCACCCCGTTCCGGCAGGTCGGTGCTCTAGAGTCGGTCTCGGCCCTGTGGAATCGCGCTCACGCGTCGACGGGGCACCGGATCCGGGAGGAGGGATCGTGCGCGACATCCACGTGGTCGGCCTGACACCGGATGCCTCGCATGTGATCTGCACCGATTCGTCCGGGCAGCGGTTCAGGATTGCAGCCGACGAGACACTGCGCGCCGCTGCGCGCGGTGACACCACGCGGCTCGGACAGATCGAGATCGAAATGGACATGTCGATCCGCCCCCGCGAGATCCAGTCGCGCATTCGCGCGGGAGCGTCCGTGGCGCAGGTGGCCAAGGAATCGTCGATGCCGTACGAGAAGATCGAGCGGTACGCCTACCCGGTTCTGCTCGAACGCACCAGGGCCGCCGAACTCGCCCAACTCGGACACCCCGTCCGCGCCGACGGGCCCGCCGTGCTCACCCTCGCCGAGATCGTCGCGCTGGCCTTCCGCGGCCGGGGACACTCGATGGACGGCGTGGACTGGGACGCGTGGAAGGACGACGACGGTCACTGGGTGGTGCAGTTGCACTGGCAGGCCGGCAGAACCGCGAACGCCGCCCACTGGCGCTTCACCCCGGATGCGCACGGCGGCAGCATCGAGGCGCTCGACGAAGCGGCGCGTGAACTCATCGACCCCGATTTCGGCCGCCAACTTCGGCCCGTGGGAGCCCACGATCCGGCTCCGTCCCAACAGACCCTCGACGACTACTACGGCGTCGACTCCTCCTCAGCCGAAGAACCTGCTCCGACGCACGACGCGCGACCGGCACAGCCGAATCCGGGCACCAAGGGCAAGCGCGGTAAGCCCGCGATGCCATCATGGGAGGACGTGCTGCTCGGCGTTCGTGGCAACGGGCGCTAGATTCTCCAGAGGGAGAACGCAGTAGCCGTCGGGGTCTTTCGCGGACGGTCCGGACGAGAGGAGCATCGCCGTGGGGATCGGGTCAGCATCGATCTGGTACGTCGACGTGCCCGACGCGTCGGCGGTCCTGCGCAGCGGTGAGCCGTCCGACCCCGCCGCTGCCGAGGCCCTGACCCGTCGGCTGTTCCCCGGCCTCGAACCCGTCCCGATGGGCACGGCGCCCGTCACGTCGTTCACCCTCTCCACCGATCCCGCGCGGGTGCTCGTGGGCTGCTACCCCGGAGTGACCGTGGTGTGCACCAGCGACGCAGCGGTGCTGACCCCGTCGACCATCGACGAGAAGTGGATCCGCCCTCTCGCGTCCGAGCACACCTACCTGATCGCGGCCGAGAACGCCCACGCGTGGGGCGCGTTCGCGGAATGGGAGCGCGGGATCCTGCGGCGCTCGTTCAGCGCGAGCCTGGCCTACATCCACGAGAACGAGGGGCTGCCCCGCACGTGGGAGCGGCCCTACTGGGCCGGTGAGCACCCGATCGCCTTCCCCGACGGGGCACTGCCCGATCCTCAGGCCCTGCCGTTCCACCCCCAGCAGTTCGCCGACGCCGCGAGCGCACAGTGGTTGGGCACCACCGTCATCGGCGGCCCGATGGGCGAGCTGATCGACCCGAACACCGTGATGGTCTCGGACTTCGTCCTCCGGGACCCGGCGTCCGTGCCCGTCGCCGAGCAGCCCGCTGCGAGCGCGCCGCGCAAGTCCTTCTTCGGCAAGTTCAAGCGCGCAGCGTCCTGAGCGCAAGCACTCACAGTGCGGCGATCACGGTCATCGCGAGGCCGACCAACGCGCCCACCGCAACCCCGCGAATCAGCCAGCGCCACACCGGCCGACGTCGTCGTCGAAGCAGGGTGGGTGCGGCGCCACCGATCATCACGATCAGCAGGGCCACGGCGAACACCGGGTTGATGCGGACCAGTTCCACGCCGAGAGAACCCACCGCTGCCGCGGTCAGTACCGCGAGGAGCGCGAGTGCGACGATTCCGATGCCCCACGGGGTCTGCTCAGCCCGCACCGCGCACCCGTTCGTAGAAGGCCATCGCCGCGGCCGTGGCGACGTTGAGCGAATCGGTACCCGGCGCCATGGGGATGCGGGCTCGAACGTCGGTGGCGCGCATGGCATGTTCGGTCAGACCCGGACCCTCGGCACCGAGGAGCACCGCCACCCGCTCGCCGGTCATGGCCGTCGCCAGTGGCACGGCCGCGGGGTCGGGGGTGAGCGAGATCAGCTGGAAGTTGCTCTCTCGCAGCGCAGCGAGCCCGCGGGGCCAGTCCGGAACGGTGGCGAACGGCACCCGCAGTACGTGCCCCATCGACACTCGCACCGCGCGCCGGTAGAGCGGGTCGGCGCATCCGGCACCGAAGAGCACGGCGTCCACGCCGAGGCCCGCCGCGTTGCGGAACATCGATCCGAGATTCTCGTGGTCGTTGACCCCCTCGAGGACCGCCACGGTGCGGGCGCCGTCGAGGGCCTCGGACAACTCGATCGGATCGGGTCGCGCCGCGGCGGCCAGCACACCACGGTTGAGGTGGAAACCCACCACCTCGGCCATGACGTCCGCCGTGGTGCGGTAGAAGGGAACGTCGACGTGGGCGAGATCGGCGTCGAGTTCACGTAGTCGACGATCGACACCCAGCAGGGACAGGGTGCGAAACCGCGATGTCACCAGGCGCTGAACCACCAGGACACCCTCGGCGATCACCAGCCCCTTGCCGCCGGGAAGGTCGGGGCGACGGTCCGAGGAGTTCAGGTGACGGAAGTCGTCGAGCGCGCGATCCTGCGGATCGGAGATATCGACGACGTGCACCACCGCACCATCCTCGCAGCCCTGCTCCGCCCCCGCGGAACCCGGCCGTGTGTGACGGGAACTGCCCACTGTGTCAGGCTCGTGAGGATGACCGACACCGAACACACTCATCGCGCCGCGACCGAACACACTCATCGCGCCGCGACCGAACACACTCATCGCGCCGCGACCGAACACACTCATCGCGCCGCGACCGAACACACTCATCGCGCCGCGACGGGTCACACCGCTCCGATCGGCCTCCGACCGGCCACCGACGACGACTGGGACGCGATCGCGCTCCTCGACGCCCAGGCGTTCGGTATCTCCCACATCGAGGAGGAGATCGCCGAGACGCGGCGGTTGACCTCGAACGAGAACGTCGTGCTGGCGTGCGACGACGACCGACCCATCGGTGTCACGATGCACTTCCCCATGACCGTGACCGTGCCCGGCGGCGCGGGCCTCGCGGCGACGGGCGTGTCGTGGGTGTCGGTTGCGCCCACCCACCGCCGTCGTGGGGTGCTGCGGTCGATGTTCACTCGGCAGCATCAGCAGTTCGAGGCTGCAGGTGCGCCCCTGTCGGTGCTGACCGCGAGCGAGGCGACCATCTACGAGCGGTTCGGCTACGGCCCGGCGACGACCGAGATGTCGGCGGTTCTCGATCGACGCCGAAGCGCGCTGCGCTCGCACATCCCCGACGAGGGCGGTGTGGCCCTCGTCGACGGCACCACTGCACGCGCGGTGCTGCCGGGCATCTATCAACGGTGGCACCGGATCACAGCCGGCGCCCAGGCCATGCCGGAGCCGCGGTGGGAGCGCACGTTCGCCGACCGCGAGAACCGACGCAACGGGTTGGGACCGCTGTTCTACGCCGTGCACGAGGACGGGTACGCGCTCTTTCGCCGGGGGTCGCGCGACGGGCGACGCATCGCGCGCGTCGAGCACTTCGTCGCGGTCACCGACTCGGCCCGAGCTGCACTGTGGCGGGTGCTGTGCAGCCTGGACCTGGTCGACGACATCGAGGCCACCCTGGTGCCCGAGGATCCGCTGACGGCTCTGCTGGCAGATCGACGCGCCGCCAGGGTGACGGGCAGTTCGGACGGGATGTGGGTGCGGCTGATGGACGTCGCGGCGGCGCTGAACGCACGCACCTACTCGACGGACCTCGATCTGGTTCTGCGCGTCGACGATCCGTTCCTGAGCGCCGGTGGACTGTTCCATCTGCAGGTACGCGACGGGCAGGGTCGGGCCACCCGGGTCGAGGATTCGGCGAGGTCGGCCGATCTCACGCTGCCACTGCCGGTTCTGAGCAGCATCTACCTCGGCGGACACCGTCTGACACCGTACGTCGCGGCCGGAATGGTCACGGCCTCGTCCCCGACGGCGATCAGGGCTCTGGATCTGGCGTTCGCGACCGATCAGCCGCCGCAGATGGGCTGGTTCTTCTGATGCTCTCGCGCCCCATCCGCAGCGCGCGGGCGGCGCAGACGCCGGCCAGGAGCGCCACCAGGCCACCGATCACCAGGGGGGCGCGGGGATCGATGAGGTCGGCGAGCTTGCCCAGCAGCGGACTCCCGATCGGTGTTCCACCCAGGAAGCACAGCATGTAGATCCCCATCACCCGACCACGCATCTCGGGCGGCACCGACGCCTGCAGGATGGTCATGGCCGAGGTGGTGAAGGTCAATTGCGCTGCGCCGGTAGGGATCAGGAGCACTGCCGCGAGCACGAACGTCGGCATCACGCCGGTGAGCATGGACAGCACACCGAACACCAGGGCGGACCCGACGAACAGCCGGATCGCCTGCCGCTGACCGTCGAGAGCTGCGGAGGCGTCGACCGCGGCGGATCCGCGTCGCGCGGCGAGTGTGGCGCCGATGAGCGTTCCCACCGCCAGGACCGTCGAGAGCAACCCGTAGGCGTCGGCGCCCTTGCCGAACGCGTTGCGCGCGAGCACCGACAGACTGAGAGGAAAGTTGATGCCGAAGGTGGAGACCGCGAAAACCGTTGCCAGCAGCACGATCAGGTCACGGCGGCCGGCGACGTACCGGAAGCCTTCGCGTATCTGCCCTTTGGCGCGGGGGGCCCGCGGACCGCGGTAGAGATCGCCCGGCCGCATCATCGCCAGCGCTGCGAACACCGCGGCGAACGACGCCGCGTTGACCAGGAACACCCACCCGGTCCCGACGGCGGTGATCATCACGCCCGCGATGGCCGGCCCGACCACCCGGGCGGTGTTGAAGGTCATCGAGTTCAGCCCGATGGCGTTGGACAGCCGCTCGGGTCCGACCATCTCGATGGTGAACGACTGCCGTACCGGCGCGTCGATCGCCGACGAGCACCCCAGGGCGAGCGCGAGCAGGTACACCTGCCACAGAGAGACCATGTTGCCCACGTCGAGAAGGCCCAGAACGAGCCCGAACACCGCCGCGGCGGCCTGCGTGAGCATGAGGATCCGACGCTTGTCGTAGCGGTCGGCCAGTACGCCGCCCCACACCGAGAGCACCAGCGTCGGCCCGAACTGCAATGCCATCACCACGCCGACGGCGAACCCGTTGCCGCCGGAGAGAGTCAGCACCAGCCAGTCCTGGGCGACGCGCTGCATCCAGGTTCCGACGAGCGAGACGATCTGCCCGGAGGCCCAGAGGCGGTAGTTGCGGGTGCGCAGCGCGGAGAACAGGCCGGAGCCCGCTGTCGGTCGCTGCGTCGATGTCACAAACTATTAAGTTACGCTCACGATCAGCGGCCGTGCTACTCGGACTCGTTGACCAGCGCCGTCATGATGTCGACCGCCACGCGAATGGACGCCAACTGCTCGGGCGAGAGGTTGCGGAGTTGCTCGGTGAGCCACGCCTCGCGGGCGTTGATCTCGTCGGCGACCACCTGCCGACCCTCCTCCGAGAGCGCGACGATGATCTGGCGCCCGTCGGTGGGATGCGGCATGCGGGTGACGAGCCCGAGGTCGCCCAGCGAGGCCACCACCCTGGTCATGGACGGTGGCTGGACGCGCTCACGCGCTGCGAGCGTGCCCGGGGTCATCGCGCCCTCACGGGCCAGGGTCGACAGTGCGGACAATTGGGTCAGCGAAACCTTGCTGTCCGCGCGACGCCCTCGCAGGTGGCGCGTCAAGCGCACGACCGAAAGTGACAGATCACCCGCGAGCAGACGGAGTTCCAGAGGCATGGGCGGACAATACCTCACAACACCCTTAGCTACTACGTGCGCAACGTAATTGCCCCTCGGAACACCGCGCCGAGTATTGTTCGCGTGGTGAGCGAATCATCCGACCAATCGACAATTCCGGATATTCCGCGCCGATGGTCCGAGCCCACGCCGGTTATCGCCGGGGGAATTGTTTTATGGGTGATCGCTACGGTCGCGGTGTATTTCGGTGGCGCCGAGTGGGAGTCCGCCCGCAACACGTGCTGGGCCGGGATCGGAGTCGGAGTTGCCGGATTCGTCCTGTTCACCGCTCAGCGGGCGGCTGCGCGCCGCGGAGCGAAGACCGCCCAGCGCGGGCTCACCTGAGCCGACGCCACCTCTTTCAGGCCTGGAGTATCGACGCAGCAGCGCATACCCCACCCACACCCAGATCACGCCGAACAGCCACCCCGCCAGCACATCCGAGAGCCAGTGCGCCGCGAGGTAGATGCGCGAGATTCCGATCAGCGCGGCCCACAGACCCAGCAGGATTCCGACGAGAACGCGGCGACGGCGCACCGCGATCGCAGTGATCGACGCGGCGAACACCGCAGCCACCATCGCGTGTCCGGACGGGAACGCATACGTGGAGATCTCCGACAGGCGCGGCGGCATGGGCGGTCTCTCTCGCCGCACCGCGTACTTGATGCCATTCATCGCCAGCCACCCGGTGAACCCGATCACCACGAGCCCAGCGGCGTCGCTGCGCCGGCCACGACGGGCGAGGACGACGGCGACGGCCACCGTGATCACCGCGATCGCGACCGTGCCACCCACCACGCTGATCGCCGTGAACACCGAGGTCAGCCATGGGACGCGAACCCCGACCACCCAGTCGAGAACCCGCTCGTCGATCATCGCGTCACCTCCTGAGCCCACCTCGCCTGCACGTGTACGGACTCGTCTTCCACCCAGAACGGCACTCGAAACACACGCGGCGAATTTTCCGAGCCCTCGATCCTCACGCGCACGAGCAACTCGTCGTGCACCTCGATCGGTTGATCGGGCGATGCACGCAGCAGCGTGGAGCCCGAGGGTCCGGCCAGGGCCGCGAGTGCGATCACCAGCGGGACGCAGGACCCCACAGTGCTCACGCGACCCCGCGTCGTCACCTCCGTTCGCACCCGTTCCGACGCGACGGGCAGATCGAGCAGGTCCGCGAGCGCCTCGGACCCCGCCTGCTCGGACCCCGCCTGCTCGGACCCCGCCTGCTCCAGCGGCCCGGCCACCAGGGTCGCCGGGTCGAGAACCATCGCCAACCACGCACGGTCGAGCACCATCGCCTCCGCGGCCGCGCACACCGAGCCGTCGACGGCACGAACAGCCTCCGGTGGATCGAGACGCGCAACGTCCACCGCACCTGTCAGCACCGCATCGGCCAGCAGCCTGTGCGCCCGCACCGCCGCCTCGGGGCCGATCACGATGTCCGCGTCCGCCAAGCGGGTGAGCAGCACGCGCGCCAACTCCGCGGAGTCCACGCGATCCGGCGCCAGCACCGTCGCCAGCCGCGCCGCGTCGGGATGATCGAGTTCGGGCAGCAGTTCGTCGAACACTGCAGAGCCGGGACCACGCAGGTGACCGAGCAACTCGCCACCGACGCGCGCGTGCGTACGCAGCCACCACGCGGTGTACCCGTCGCGGTCGGACAGCGCCCGCGCGACGGCCGGATCGGCCACGAGCATCGACAACGCCCGCGGCCACGCGTCGTCGTCGACGAGGTCGAGATCGCGCACCGCCACCAGCGGTCCGGAATCGGCGCCGGGGGCCCGTGCCCCCGAGGTCGAATCCAGGCTCTCCCACCACAGTTCCTCGTCGGCCAGGTGGTGATCGGGACCGACCGGATGCTCGTCGACCAGCACCGAGAACGACCACCCGACGCCCACTGCCCGCAAGGCCGACGTGCCATGGGCGGTGACCACCGCGGGTGCCACGGTCGTGAACGGATGATCGGCCACGAGCACCCTCGCGAGGGGCGCATCGGGCAGCAGCAGTTCGTCGGCCGCCCGCACCTCGCCGTCGACGTCGGGCAGCGGCAGGGCACCCAACCCGTCGATCGCGGAGCCGTCCGGCGGCGCGGCGAGACCCGCGAGGGTGAGCACGGCGGCCACGGTGTCGGGATCCGGGTCGGGGAGATCGGGATCGGACGGGTCGAGCATCGCTGTCAGCGCGGGGTCCGCGAGCAGGTCCGCCGGGCGCGCTTCCCGCGCCCCGAGTCGAGTCAGCAGCGGGTGCATCGCCTCGGGATGGACCAGTCGCGCCCAGGACACCGCAGCGACATCGGCGGTGCCGTCCGGTCCCGGATCGACGTACACCACCGTGCGCGGGCCGGTGACGGTACGGCCATCGGAGAGCGGAACCGGCAGCGCTGCACACTCGCCGAGCTCCACCGGCCCGGTCAGCACCGGGTCGAGAGCAGTGTAGAGGCCGTGCCACCAGCCGGGCTCGCGCGCGATCCCTGCCACCCGCGCCGTCACGTCGGCCCAGCCGAGATACTCCATTCCCAGACTGCGGCATTGTGATTCCGGCATCCCGGCAGCGAACTCCGGGTCGACGAGCCCGTCGATCGCCTCGGCGAGAACCCCGCACAGCGCAGTGTCCGCCCCGCCGATCACCACGGCGCGCGAGGGCCGCACGTCGGGCCCCGCCACCGTGGGGACCCACGTCGACGCCATCAGATCGTCGACAATCGCGCTGCGCAGAACCGAATCGACCTCGCCGACCGCCAGGGACGGGGTCGGCACGAGGGCCACTCGCTCGGCGGGCGCACGGCCCGCCACCCCGGCGCTGTACCCGCGAGCAAGACCGGCGACGTCGGCGCCGGGCATCACCCGTCGCCGGTCGGGAGCGAGTTCGATCCCGGTCGTGATCACCAACGCGGGTAGAGACAACGCCTCGTCCGAGCGGGTGGGTGCCCGCAGGACATCACCGATGACCGGTACCAGTCGACCGTCGACCTCGGGCACCAACCAGCGCGCACGATCGGTGCTCCAGCAGTACCACCGCCGGTCACCGACTGTGATCGACGATCCGTCGATGACACGCCGAATTACTCTGCCCTGCAGGGTGATCGACTCGAGAGCCGGAAGTTCGAGGAGCAGGTCGACGACCTCTGCTTCGGTGCCGGCGAGCAGGGTTCGCTCGTCGCCGCGCACGGTGATCACCACTTCGGAGTCCCACCCGTCGGCGGGTGGCACGTCGATCGCGAACGGCAGCCGCAGAATCGGCGGTCGCTCCACCCCGGCCACCGCGATGCCCGCGGACTCGAGGGCGTCGGCCGTCGCACCGGCATCGAAGACCACCGATCCCGTGGTCGATCGGAACTCGACACGATCGCCCACCGACACGGTGGACGTGAATCCCACACCGTAGCGGCCGGTGTCGGACGCACCCGTCTTGCTCGACGCCCGCAACGACGCCAGCGAATGCAACCCCGCGGCGTCGAGTGGGGCCCCGACGTTGGCCACGTGCAGTCGGCCGTCCGCCAGCCGTATCGACATCGCCCCGGGTACTCCCGCCCGCGCTGCGGCGTCGGCCGCGTTCTGGGCGAGTTCGGTGAGCACCCGATCGCGGTACCCGCCGTCGACCAGATCGCGCTCGGCCGCCGCATCCTCACGGAGCCGAGTCGGCGACGCCGCCCACGCTGCGATGACGGCAGCGCGCAGGCCCGCGGTGTCGAACGGGTCGGTCACTCAGCAGTGTGTACGACGGTCTCGAGCGCGCCGTCGTCGTACGGGTCGAAGCTGGGCGACCCGGCACCCGTCGGACCCGTGGTGTCCGAATGCGCGCCGCAACCGTAGCCCGCGTGCACCACGCGACCGTCGGCAGCGAGCTCGTTGCCGCACACGCCGAACGCCGCCTTGAGCGAACCCGCGATGGGCAGGTAGAAGCCACAGTTCACGCAGGTCGAGGGGGCAGCCTTCGCCATCGCGGAGTCGGGCCCGAACTCGCCGTCGGCCCACCGCTCGGCGGCATCGAGACGACCCTCGAGGCTCATCACGCGGCGACGACCGAGGCCGATCTCGAGTGCGACGTCGTCCACCTCCGGATCACCGGTGGCCACGTACCCGGGGACGAGGCGGGGATCGTCCGGCCGCGGCGGCAGCAGATCGCCGGGGGCGAGATCGCCCGGTCGAATCCGCTCGTCCCACGGCACCCATGCGGGCGCGACGACGGCGTCCGGACCGGGCAGCAGCACGACCTCGCTGACGGTGGGGGCCTGCGCGGACGGGGGCGCGGCCAACACGACGGCCCACTGCCACCCGCGGTAGCCGGGCAGCTGCGCCTCGAACCGGTGGACTGCGGCGCTGTCGCCGACGCCGTCGACGCCGAGATGCGCTCCCACCGGGCCCTCACCGAGGTCGACCACCGCGGCACGGGCGATGTCGACGGCTCCGGCGAACACGTCGCGGACTGGTTCGGTCTGGGTCTGCGCACTCACGGTCTCAGTTTGCCGCATGAGAGCGCACATCGGTGTCGGCGGGGCATGATCGAGCGCGTGCGTTTCTGGCGGGCGGTTGTGGTGATGACCCTGGTGGCGGCAGTGGCCGGGTGCGCACAATCCGGATCGGGCACCTCCACAGCACCGTCGTCCACCGCGAGCGCGGCGCCCGCGCAGTGGGGTGTGCGGATCGAACGCACCCTCCCACACGACCCCACCGCGTTCACCCAGGGATTCGAGATCGACGGCGGACGTCTGCTCGAGGGCACGGGCCTCACGGGCCGATCGCGGGTGACCGCGACCGACCTCACCACCGGCGTCACGCTCGCTCGCGTCGACCTGGACGGTTCCCTGTTCGGCGAGGGGATCACCCTCGCCCGCAGCGCCACGCCCCCCACCCTGTGGCAGCTGACCTGGCGTGACGGCGTCGCCATCGCCCGCGACCCGTCCACGCTCGGCGAGCGTCGGCGAGTTCCGCTCGACGTGGAGGGATGGGGAATCTGCACGCTCGGCGACGGCTCGGTGATCACCAGCGACGGGTCGGCCACCCTCACCCGGCGAGACCCGACGACCTTCGCGGCACGCTCCACCGTCACGGTCACCTCGGGCGGGGTTCCCCGCCGGCAACTCAACGAACTCGAGTGCACACCCGACGGCGTCTACGCCAACATTTGGCAGACCGATACGATCGTGCTGATCGACCCGGACAGCGGGACCGTCCGCGCCTCGATCGATGCGTCGCCGCTCCGCGTGGCACTGGGGTCTGCGGGCGAGAAGGTGGACGTACTCAACGGCATCGCCGCCGTGCCCGGCACCGATCGGTTCCTGCTGACCGGCAAGCTGTGGCCCTCGATGTTCGAGGTCACCCTCGTGAAGGGGCCCTGACCGGTCTGTCCCTCATTCGCGGGGCCCTCACTCGTGAACCGCTGACTCGTCGGGCGCGGGCTCGTGGGGGAAGATGGTCCTGTGGGGGACAATGGGTTCGTGAACACCGACGGCGATCCCTCGCACCCGTCGCGGCACCCCGGCTGGAACAACTACCACCCTGGTGAGCGCGCACGCGGGGCCCCGCCGAGCGGGCACGATCGCGCACGCTCGGGGCGTCGCACCCCGCTCCCGCCGCTGCATCCACCCGCCTCCCCGCCGCAGCAGCCAGCCGCTCCTCCGCCGCTCCCCCCGGTTCCTCCGCAGCCCGCGGACTCTCGCCGAGCGCCGGAGCGGATGCCTCGCAAACTCACCGTCACCCGCGTCGCCGCGCTGCGCGGACGCGAATTCGTGGGCCGTGGCGTGGACTCGTTCGTCCGCGCGGCGACGGCCGACGGTGCCGACAAGTCGGGGCTGACCGCGCTCACCTACGCGACGATGGCGAACTTCGCCTCCGACGCCGCCATGGCCGTCGCGCTGGCCAACACCCTGTTCTTCTCCGCGGCGACGGGTGAGGACAAGACCAAGGTGGGCCTGTACCTGCTGATAACCATCGCTCCGTTCGCGATCATCGCCCCCCTCATCGGTCCGATGCTCGACCGCCTGCAACACGGTCGGCGCGTCGCGCTCGCCACGTCGTTCGTGCTGCGCGCGGTTCTGGCCGTGATGCTGGTCTTCACGTTCGGCACCTGGGGTCTGTATCCGGAAGCGCTGGCGATGATGGTGCTGAGCAAATCGTTCTCGGTGCTCAAGTCCGCGGTCACCCCGCGTGTTCTGCCGCCGGACATAGATCTGGTGCGTGTGAACTCACGGCTGACCGTGTTCGGCCTCCTCGGCGGCACCCTCGGTGCCGGCGCCGTGGCCGCGGGCGTCGCGTTCCTGTTCGGCTCGGCCGGAGCGCTGTGGTTCGCCTTCCTGATCTCGGTCCTCGGGGCCTACCTGAGCATGCGGATCCCAGCATGGGTGGAACGCACCGAGGGCGAGGTCCCCGCCACCATCAGCTACCACGCCGAGGCCGTCACCGAGGTCATTCCAGCGACGGTGGCTCCCAGTAAGCGTCGTCAGCCGCTGGGCCGCGAGGTGCTGACCGGACTGTGGGGCAACGGCACCATCCGCGTACTCACCGGCTTCCTGACCCTCTACATCGCGTTCGTGGCCAAATCCCGCACCGAGCACGAGCCGCTGCAGCAGGCCGCGATGCTCGGGCTGGTCGGGGCCGCCGCGGCCCTGGGCAACTTCGCCGGCAACGGGGTCGGGGCCCGGCTCAAACTGGGCCGACCGAGTCAACTGGTGGTGCGCTGCACGGCGGCGGTGACCGCGGTGGCGATCATCGCGGCGATCACCGACCATCTGATCGCCGCTGCGGTGGCCGCCCTGGTTGCGGCGGCGGCGAGTGCGCTGGCCAAGGTCTCCCTCGACGCGTCGCTGCAGAACGATCTGCCGCCGGAATCGATCGCATCGGGGTTCGGGCGCAGCGAGACCGTGCTGCAGCTGAGCTGGGTCATCGGCGGCGCCCTGGGTGTTCTGCTGCCCACCAGATTCTGGATCGGTTTCACCGTCGTATCGGTGGTCCTGGTCCTGGGTCTGCTCCAGACCTACCTCACCTACCGAGGGACATCGCTGATTCCCGGGGTCGGCGGTAACCGCCCGGTCCGGGCCGGGCAGGAGGTCACGCGCGGCAACGTCGTGGTGGCCGAACCGCCCCCCGACACCCGGGCCGGCCGGCCGGGTACATCGCACTACCGATCAGGAGGACAGACTCGATGAGCCTGCGCACCCGTGGGGCGAAGATCGCTGCCGCCGTCGTCGCTTCGGCGGCGGTGCTGGCAATCGCCTTCGCCGCGCTGATGGTGGTGTTGATCCGCAACGCTCCGGACCGCCCGCCCACGGTCGCGGTCTTCGGCGACGGCAAGTACGAGGACGTGGCGCCGTTCCGATACTGCCCGGTGCGCGAGCCGCTCTGCTCGTACGACGGGCAGACCAGCGAGATCCCGTTGCGCGCGGGCCGCCCACTGCAGATCTCGCTGCCGAAGGAGATCTCCGGGGCGCCGTGGGGCCTGGCGACGGTGTACCAGCGCGCGGACGGCTCGGTCGTGGAGAACGACGTGTTCTACGAGCCCGATTCCACGGTCGCCATCACCGTGCCCGGCACCGACGCCGACGGCGGTTCGCTCATCGGCGTGGAGGTGCGACTGCCGTCGGGCGTCATCGACTCCGACACCGCCAAGGAGGAGATCGTCAGCCACGCGATCTGGTCGATCGCGACGCCGCCGAGGGACTGACCGGTACGCACTGCCCCCCGGCCCGGACGGAAGCCGCTCTAGCTGTCCAGCTCGCGCGCGACGGCGCGGACCACCTCGGAGATCTTTTGGGCGGTCTTGCGATCGGGATACTTGCCCTTGCGCAGTTCGGGCTGAACGGTGGCCTCGAGCAGGGTGATCATGTCCTCGACCATGCCGTGCAGTTCGTCGGGGGTGTGCTTCTTGGCCGTCTCCTTGCGGGCGGCCGCAACGTTCTGGCGCACCGAGGGCGCAGGCTCGAGGACGGTCACCGACAGAGCCTGCGGCCCGCGCCGACCGGCAGCCATGCCGAACTCCACGCGCTGGCCTGCCCGCAGGCCCTCGACCCCGGACGGCAGCGCGGAAGCCCGCACGTACACGTCCTCACCCTCGTCCTGCGAGAGGAATCCGAAGCCCTTGTCGACGTCGTACCACTTCACCTTGCCGGTCGGCACCGATCTCACCCGATTCGCGTTGTTCCCGATGTTCGATCACGAGCCTGCTCAGGTCGACCCGTGACCATAGAAATAGCGCGCCGCAACACGGCGCGCGTGTCACGGAATGCTACCCCCAGCAGCACGCGGTCAGCACCGGGGTTTTCGGGCGGCGGTAACCTTTCCGGGGTGTCCGAGAAGCGATCCACCTCCACCCCACCTCTGTTGACGGCGTCCTTCGTGTGCTTCGCGCTGGGGTTGCTGTCGATCGTGGTGATGTTCACGATCAAGTTCGCGGGCGGCTCGCCCGGTCTGTGGCTCTATCTCGCGGCGATGTTCTTCCTCCCGGTGGGCTTCCTGCTGGCGTTGATCCTCGCGCTGCGATCGGGTCGTCGTAGTCGGAGACCGTGAGCGCACGTCGTGATTTATGTGAAATAGATCACATCACGACGCGATAACGGGTGGGCGTCCACTGCGATAACGGCCACGTTTCGGCGCGCTAGCTGCGACGACGATCCGATGCGCGTCCAGAGCCCCGGACCAGCACCGAGACACCGGTAGTTATCGAACAGTGACATTGGCGCGTCGTCCCCGATATGTTGACCTCGGCCACTGAACCGGCCACGTCCGGCCCGCCGCGCCAAGCCTCGTCCCACGGGTCCGGACCACCTACTGAGCCTTGTCAGGGACGAGGGCGGGGGACCCACACGTCCTCACAGATATCGACCGCGAGCCTCACGCTCACGGTCTCGGGGTGAAGCCGAACCGACCATCCAGGTCGGAGCGGCCGGGCCAACCTCTTCCGGCCCGAATCCGACAGCTGACCTCGCAGGCGCGTGTGGAGAGGATCCGAACGACACATGACCGGACGCCATCGCAAACCCAGTACCACCGGCCGGACAGTCGCCAAGGTCGCCGTCACCGGCGCCATCGTCGGCACCGCGAGCATGGCCTTCACGGCCGGCACCGCGAACGCCGCCCCCGACAACGACTGGGACCGCCTCGCGCAGTGCGAATCCGGCGGCAACTGGGCCATCAAGACCGGCAACGGCTTCGACGGCGGACTGCAGTTCTCGCCGAGCACCTGGACCTCGCACGGCGGTGGCGCCTTCGCCCCGTCGGCCAACCAGGCCACTCGCGAGGAGCAGATCGTCGTCGCCGAGCGAGTTCTCGCCAGCCAGGGATGGGGTGCTTGGCCGTCCTGCTCGGCGCGCCTGGGCCTGAGCAGCGGGCCGACGGAACGCAGCGCACCGGCCGCGCCGGCCCCGGCTCCTGCCGCCCCGGCGCTGCCCGCTGCCCCCGACGTCGCCGCGATCTCCCAGAACATCACCGACCAGATCACCACCGCGGTCAAGAACTTCACCAACGACCCCACCGTGGTCGCCTTCGTGGAGAACGCCACGGCCAACCTCCGTCAGAACCCGCAGCTGGTGAGCTTCTTCGCGGCCAACCAGAACCTGCTCCCGCGCTGACGCGTACGCCCCGCACGCAGAACACCCCCCGACCGCCAACGGTCGGGGGGTGTTCTGCGTATGTCGGGGTTCGGGCTGCGAACTCCGTACCGGGCTACTTGTTGATGCGGGTCACCGGGTGCGCGTACGGGAGGGTCTCCACCGGCACGGGGAACTCCGTCTCCTCACCGTACGGGGAGAGGTTGCCCGCTCGCGAGGACGACAGCTCGGTCACGGGGTGATCATGCTCGTCCACGCCCTGAGGCCAGCCTGGATCGACGTAACGGGTCTTCGGTGAGTTAGCCATGGCCCATTTTGACATCCGCCCAGGCACGGGCGCCAGTGGGCGTGTATTCCCGCCGGGGCGTCCGGCCCCGACGCCTCTACTGTGGGAGGCGACATGAGCGATATCGAACGCGAGACCGCCGAATGGCTGTCCGCACGCACCGACGACGACATAGCCGAGCTGCTGAGGTTGCGGCCGGATCTGACCGTTCCACCGGCCTCGAGCTTCGAGGTGCTGGCAGGTCGCCTGCTCCAGCGCGCGTCGGTGATTCGGGCGTCCGAGGACCTCGACACCCTGGCCCTGACAATCCTCGAACATCTGCTGCTCGACGGCGCCGACGTCGAGCCGGTCGCTCGCCGCACGCTCGACGGGCACCTGTCCGGCCGCGCGCCGAAGAAGGCGGTGGACGCCGCGCTGGCACACCTGCGAGCGCGAGCTCTCGTCCGCGGCACCACCGAGATCTCTGCGGCCCCGTCCGCGCGGGACGCGGTGCCGTGGCGGGTCGGCCGAATTCGGTCGGTGAAATCGGACCTGACCGAGGACGCGGTACGGGCCGCCCTCGAGGATGCGGGCACCCGCGAGTACGAGTTGCTCTACACCCTGGCCGCGTCCTCGACCATCGGACGCACTCGCGACGCCGCGCCCGGCACGCCCGCCGACCGTCCGGTGCAGAAACTGCTGTCGGCCGGGCTGCTGACGTGGTTGGACGAGAGCACCGTGGAGCTGCCGGCGCAGGTCGCGCAGGTGCTGCGTGGGGAACCGGTCACCGACCCGTCCATTCTGACGCCACCGAAGGTCACCGCGATCGCCCATGCTCCCCCCGATGTCGACGCCGCAGCCGCCGGCGAAGCCCTCGAGCTGTTGCGGCAGTGCGCGGCGGTCATCGAGGTCCTCGGGCTCTTTCCCGCGCCGGCACTTCGGGCCGGGGGCCTGGGTGTGCGGGAGGTCCGCAGACTGGCCAAGAGCACCGACGTCGACGAGACGCGGGTGGGTCTGATCCTCGAGTTGCTCGCCGGGGCCGGGCTCATCGCCTCGGGCCTACCCGACCCCCCGCCGGCCGGCGACACCGGTTCGCTCGACGACATGTGGGCGCCCACCGCGGCCGTCGACACCTGGGTGAGCGCCACCCCCGCCGCCCGCTGGGCCACCCTGGCCCGGGCCTGGCTGGACCTGGCGCGGTCGCCGGGGCTGATCGGGCTTCGCGACCCCAACGACAAGCCCATCGCCGCTCTCTCGGACGAGGTGCGCTCGGGCGCCGCACCGCGCGATCGACGAGTTCTGCTCGACATCCTGGCCCGCCAGAAGCCGGGTCATGCACTCACCGACGCCGACCTCGCGCGGCTGGCGGGCTGGTTCCGACCGAGGCTGAGCGCTCGCTTCGCCCTCGCTCCGGTGGCCCGGTTCCTCGCCGAGACGCAGGCGCTGGGGATCACCGCGCGCGGCGCCCTCGGCAGCGCGGGACGGGCGCTGCTCGAGGATTCGGGCGACCTCGCGGACGCGATGGACCGCACGATGCCCGAGCCCGTCGATCACGTCCTGATCCAGGCGGACCTGACGGTGGTCGCCCCGGGCCCGCTCACCGCCGACCTCGAGATGCGCATGAAAGCGCTGGCCGACATCGAATCGACCGGAGCGGCGACGGTCTACCGGATCACCGAGGCATCCCTGCGCCGCGCGCTCGACGCCGGCACCACCGCCGCCGAGATCGCGTCGTTGTTCAGCACTCACTCGCGCACCCCGGTTCCGCAGGCGCTGACCTACCTCGTCGAGGACGTCGCCCGCCGTCACGGACGGCTGCGAGCCGGGGTGGCGTCGTCGTTCGTGCGCTGCGAGGACCCCGCTCTACTGGCCGAGGTCCTCGCCTCTCCGGCTGCGTCGGCCCTCGCCCTGCGCTCACTCGCGCCGACGGTCGCCATCTCGCAGGCACCCCTGGCCGACGTGCTCGCACGTCTGCGCGATGCCGGATTCGCCCCGGCCGGTGAGGATTCCAACGGCACCATCGTCGACCTGCGACCGAAGGGATCACGTGTGCCCGCCCGTCGTGTCCGACTCGGCTACCGTGGCCCGACCGCGCCGACGGACGAGCAGCTCACCCGGCTGATCACCGAGATGCGTGCCGGCTCGCGGGCAGCGACGATGCGTCGACACCGGGGCGTGCGCGCCGACGGGACACGGGCGTCCGGTGCGGCCACGATCTCGCTGCTCCAGCAGGCCGCGATGAAGCGCTCGTCGGTGAGTATCGGGTACGTCGACGTACACGGGGTGGCCACCCATCGGGTGGTCGAGCCGGTGACCATCGGAGGCGGTCGACTCGACGCATGGGATGCCACCACCCAGACGATGCGGCAGTTCACTCTGCACCGGATCACATCGGTGGACCTGGTGAGCTGAGGGCAGCCTTCGGCACAATGGTGTGGTTACCCCGTCGACGACACGCCTCGGTGGGTACGTGAGGAGTGAATGTGACCGACGGGCCCCTGATCGTCCAGTCCGACAAGACCCTGCTGCTCGAGGTCGACCACCCGTTGGCCGCGCAGGCTCGGGCCGCGATCGCACCGTTCGCCGAGCTCGAACGGGCGCCCGAGCATGTTCACACCTACCGGGTGACCCCGCTCGCGCTGTGGAACGCGCGCGCTGCCGGGCACGACGCCGAGCAGGTGGTCGACGCCCTGGTGCGCTTCTCCCGCTACTCGGTACCGCAGCCGCTGCTGGTGGACGTGGTGGACACCATGGCTCGCTACGGGCGCCTGCAACTGGTGAAGAACCCCGTGCACGGGCTGTGCCTGGTGAGCCTGGACCGGGCGGTGCTCACCGAGGTGATGCGCAACAAGAAGATCGCCCCGATGCTCGGAGCCACCATCGACGACGACACCGTGCTGGTGCATCCCAGCGAGCGCGGGCGCCTGAAGCAGATGCTGCTCAAGGTGGGCTGGCCCGCCGAGGACCTCGCGGGGTACGTCGACGGTGAGGCCCACCCGATCGACCTGGACTTCTCCGACGGGCAATGGGAGCTGCGCGACTACCAGCAGATGGCGGCGGACTCGTTCTGGGCCGGCGGCTCGGGAGTGGTGGTGCTGCCGTGCGGTGCCGGCAAGACGATGGTCGGTGCGGCCGCGATGGCGAAGGCCGCCGCCACCACGCTGATCCTGGTGACCAACACCGTGGCCGGGCGTCAGTGGAAGCGAGAGTTGTTGGCGCGCACCACGTTGACCGAGGACGAGATCGGCGAGTACTCCGGGGAGCGCAAGGAGATCCGGCCGGTCACCATCGCCACGTACCAGGTGATCACTCGTCGGACCAAGGGCGAGTACAAGCACCTCGAACTCTTCGACTCCCGCGACTGGGGCCTGGTGATCTACGACGAGGTGCATCTGCTGCCGGCGCCGGTGTTCCGCATGACGGCGGACCTGCAGTCGCGTCGTCGTCTGGGCCTGACCGCCACCCTCGTGCGCGAGGACGGGCGCGAGGGCGACGTGTTCTCCCTGATCGGCCCCAAGCGTTACGACGCGCCGTGGAAGGACATCGAGGCCCAGGGGTGGATCGCTCCCGCCGACTGCATCGAGGTTCGCGTCACCCTCACCGACGCCGAGCGCATGGCCTACGCCGTGGCCGAACCCGAGGAGCGCTACAAGCTGTGCTCGACCGCGCACACCAAGATCGCGGTGGTGAAATCCATTCTGGCGCAACATCAGGACGCGCCGACACTGGTGATCGGGGCGTACCTGGACCAGTTGGACGAACTCGGCGCGGCACTGAACGCGCCGGTGATCCAGGGCTCGACCAAGAACAAGGAACGCGAGGCGCTGTTCGACGCGTTCCGACGCGGTGAGATCGGCACGCTCGTGGTGAGCAAGGTCGCCAACTTCTCCATCGATCTGCCGGAAGCGTCGGTGGCGGTGCAGGTTTCGGGCACCTTCGGCTCACGCCAGGAGGAGGCGCAGCGGCTGGGTCGACTCCTGCGGCCCAAGGCCGACGGCGGGCAGGCGCACTTCTACTCCGTGGTCGCTCGCGACACCCTCGACGCCGAATACGCCGCTCACCGGCAGCGCTTCCTCGCCGAGCAGGGCTACGCCTACCGAATCACCGACGCCGACGACCTGCTCGGCCCGGCCATCTGATTCCCGCTCACGCGAGAGCGGGAATCACCTCGCGCTCGAACAGCTCGATGCCCGAGGTGTCGTAGGCGGCCTCCGGGAAGTAGAAGATGCCATAGGTCATGCCGAGTCTCTTCAGCTCGGTGAGCTTGTCGACGATCTGCTCCGGCGTGCCGACGGCGGGGAGCCCACGATAGGCGGCCATCGACGCCTCGGCCTTCTCCTCCCCCACGTATGGGATCAGCCTCTCCTTGGCTGCTCGAAGCCGTTCCTGCACCTGAGCTTGCGTGGATCCGATCGCCACGTTGTAGTTCGAGGAGCGCACGATGGCGTCGAAGTCGGTGCCGACGCTCTCGCAGTGCCCGCGCAGCAACTCGGACTTGCGGGTGAACCCCTCGACGGTGCCGTCGAAGTTGGTGTACTGGGCGTACTTCGCCGCGATCTTCAGCGTCACCTTCTCGCCGCCGCCGGCGATCCACATCGGAATCCCGCCCTCCTGCAAGGGAAGCGGACGTACCCGGGCACCGTCCACCTGGTAGTACTTGCCGTCGAGGGTCGCGCTGCCCGTGGTCCACGCCTGGCGCATGATCTGCACGCCCTCGTCGAGGCGGCCCAATCGTTCACCGGCGGTGGGGAACCCGTAACCATAGGCGCGCCACTCGTGCTCGTACCAGCCGCCGCCGATGCCCATCTCGACGCGCCCACCGGAGATGATGTCGGCCGTGGCCGCCACCTTGGCCAGGTAGGCGGGGTTGCGATAGCCCATCGACGTGCACATCTGCCCGAGCCGCACCCGGTCGGTCACCGCCGCGAACGCGGAGATCAGCGACCACGCCTCGTGCGTGGCCTCCTCGGTGGGCTCGGGGACGGTGTGGAAGTGGTCGTACACCCACAGCGACTCCCACGGGCCGGTGTCCGCGCGCTGGGCGAGGGACTTCATCACCGCCCACTGCTCCTGCGGGGCGATGCCCACCAGATCCAGCCGCCAACCTTGAGGTACGAACAATCCGAATCGCATGGCCACAATCGTAGCGACGGCAACGAGTTGGTAACACCGATTCGAGGCACACGACTACGCTCGGACCCATGTCCGCACCGACGACGAGTCGCACCGTGGGTCGGCTCCGCCCGTTCGCGGCCACGATCTTCGCCGAGATGACGGCTCTGGCGGTGGCACACGACGCGGTGAACCTCGGGCAGGGTTTCCCCGACACCGACGGACCGGCGGCGATGCTGGAGATGGCGCGCGAGGCGATCGCGTCGGGAGTCAACCAGTACCCGCCGGGACCGGGCATGCCCGCGCTCCGGGAGGCCATCGCCCGCGATCGACAACGCCGCTACGGCACGAGCTACGACCCGGCTACGCAGATCCTGGTGACGGTCGGGGCCACCGAGGCCATCAGCGCAGCAATGTTGGGGCTGCTCGAACCGGGCCGCGAGGTGCTGCTGATCGAGCCGTTCTACGACTCCTACGCGGCGGCGATCGCCCTGGCCGGAGGGGTTCGCCGGACGGTTCCCCTGGTCGCCGACGGCGACGGATTCGCCCTCGACCTCGATGCCCTGCGCGCCGCGGTCGGAGAGAACACGTCGATGATCGTGGTCAACTCGCCCCACAACCCGACCGGCACCGTCCTCACCCGCGCCGAGCTGACGGCCATCGCGGAGGTGGCGTGCGAGCGCGATCTGCTGGTGATCACCGACGAGGTGTACGAGCACCTGGTGTTCGGCGGGCAGGGTGACGCCGGGCAGGGTGACGGGCATGTGGCGATCGCAACTCTGCCCGGGATGTTCGAGCGCACGGTCACCGTCTCCAGTGCGGCGAAGACCTTCAACGTCACCGGCTGGAAGACCGGGTGGGCGTGCGGACCCGCACCGCTGATCGACGCCGTGCGGGCAGCCAAGCAGTTCATGAGTTTCGTCGGCGCCGCACCGTTCCAACCTGCCGTCGCCTACGCTCTCGATCACGAGCAGCAGTGGGTGCTGGGGCTGCGAGAGTCGTTGCAGCACAAACGCGATGTTCTCAGCGCAGGCCTGCGCGAGGCGGGGCTCGACGTGCGGACCACCGAGGGAACGTACTTCGTGTGCGCCGATGTTGCGGCGCTGGGGGTGGGCAACGGCGACCAGTTCTGCCGCGCCCTCCCGGCCGCCGCCGGAGTCGCCGCGGTGCCGGTGTCCGCGTTCGTCGACGACTCCGAGCCGCCGGGTTCCGCCCCGTGGGACACGCTGGTGCGTTTCGCGTTCTGCAAGCGCGACGACGTCCTCGCCCTGGGCGTGCAGCGGCTGATCGCGTGGGGTTCGACGAGGTGACCGTCTCCTACGTCCACGGGGGCACGATCCCCCTCGACTTCGTCCGCGCTGCAGTGACACTGGGGTCCGAGGCCGGGGTCGACGTGACCCCCGCCCTGCGCGCGGCCGAGATCGACGACCGGGCCCTGCTGACCAAGGACGCGCGCATGACCTCGGAGCAGGTCACCGTGTTCACCCGCGCGCTCTGGGACATCACGGGCGACGAACTGGTGGGACTCGGATCGGCGCCGGTGCGACGCGGCACGTTTCGCGTGGTGTGCCTGACCCTGATCCACTGCCCCGACCTCGGAAGCGCGCTCGCGCGCATGAACGAGGTGGTGCAGGTGTTCCCCGGGGTTCCGCAGTCGTCGCTGATCACCGATGAGAACACCACGACGCTCGAGATCCACCGCACACGGTCGATCCTGGCGGCGGCGCTCTCACCGTCGTCGGCCGAGCTGGCATTGCGCCTCCAGGTGGATTTCCTGCTGATCCTCTGGCACCGCTTCTCGGCGTGGTTGGTCGGTCGTCGGGTGCGTCTGGCCGCGGTGCACATCCCCTTCCCTCCGCCGACGGCGATGCGGGCGCGGGTGTACGACGACATCTTCGGTGTCCACGTCACCTTCGATGCTCCGGACGCATCTCTGCGCTTCGAGAACTCGATCCTCCGCTCGCCCGTCGTGCAGACCGAGCAGACACTGGCCGACTACCTCCGCCAGTCCCCGAATCTGCTGTTCTCCGAACGTGATTACGACACCAGCGCGTCAGCTCTGGTACGCCGTGCGCTCGAGACGGGTATTCGAGGGCGTGCCGCGACCGCTACGGACATCGCCGCGATGCTCTCGGTGAGCGTGCCGCACCTGCGACGACTGCTTCGCCAGGAGGGCACCTCGCTCGGCGGTATCCGCGAGGAGGTGCTGCGCGACATGGCAATTGCCGGTCTGGGGCGCGGAGAATCCGTGGACGACCTCTCCGCTCGGCTCGGCTTCTCCGAGCCCAGCGCCTTCCGCCGCGCGTTCAAGCGCTGGACCGGGTCTACGCCGGGGGCGTATAGGTAAGGACGGCCCGGCCGGGCAGTTCGTTATCTAGATGTTATCGAACATATGTTCTAAGCTGCGAAGATGTCGCGTACGGTTGGACCATGACCACGGGGGGTTCGGAGAGCGACAGCGCAACAGGCGCAGGTGATTTCGCCGATCCCGCGCTCCTGCCGGATGGCACGGTCCTGACGGATGCCACGGTCCTGACGGACGCCACTGTGGCGGACCGCATCGAGGATTTCCTCGACACCGTGCGCGTGTTCACCTCTGCCGATACCTCTCGGCTGTCGGCGACCATGGCCCTCGAGCTGTACGGCGCACTCCAACACGCGGGCGCCCTCCTGGCGGGCATGGCGCCGAGCCTGTTGGCCCGCGTCATCGCCGACGGCGGCCTCGCACCGCACGGACGCACACCGAAAAGTGCGCTGGTGTCGCTCTACGGCCTCTCCGACCGCGACGCCGCCCGGCAGGTGGTGCTGGCGAGCAAGCTCGGACCGCGGCGCGAACTCGGGCAGGTGCTGCCGCCCGAGTGGGAGCACGTGGCCGCGGCGGTACGAGCCGGCGCGATCACCGACGGCCATCTGACGGTGATCATCGACTTCTTCGCCAAACTCCCCACCTCCGTGGACCCATTCACCCGCACGGACTGCGAACGGACGCTGGCCGATGTTGCGCGCACCGTCTCACCGGCAGGCCTGCGAGCGGTGGCCACACGGCTGCTGATGTGGATCGATCAGGACGGCGACGAACCCATCACCGGACCCGAGCCCACACCCACGCCGTACCTGCACCTCGACGCGCAGGATTCGCATGGCTTCAGCAAGGGTCGCCTGTACGTCAGCGCCGAGGCCCGCCTGTTCCTCGAGGCGATCTTCGCCAAATGGGCTCGCCCCGGTGTCAACAATCCCGCAGACAGCACACCGGTCACCGATTCACCCGACACCGAGGGGCCGGCCACCGGGCCACCCGACACCGAGGGGCCGGCCACGGAGCCACCCGACACCGAGGGGCAACCGCCCGACACCGTGCCCGATACTCGCACCGTCGGCGAGCGACAGCACGACGCGCTGGTGGCCGTGCTGCGGGCGATGCTGGCCTCGGGTCAGCTGAAGCAGCATCGAGGCAGCCCGGTGACGGCCGTCATCACCGCCACACTCACCGATCTCGAGTCCCGCACCGGGCTGGCACTGACCGGTACCGGCACGGTGCTGCCGATCCGTGATGCCATCAGGCTCGCCTCGCACACCAGCCCGTACCTGCTCCTGCTCGGCGAGGACGAGCGGCCACTGTTCCTGGGCCGCACCAGACGCATCGCCAGTCACGATCAGCGCCTGGCACTGACCGCGTTCGACCGTGGCTGCACATTCCCCGGATGCACCCGCCCCGCTGCCCTCAGCCAGGTTCACCACCGCACCGAATGGGCCGACGGTGGATGTACCGACATAGACCAGCTGACATATGCCTGCGACCACCACCACGCACTCGTCGGTGACGGCCCGACGCAGTGGCGTACCACCGCTGCGCCTGTCGGACACGAGCATCGGGGGCGAACGCTCTGGCACCCGCCGGCGTGCATCGACCCGAGGCGCGAAGGCCGAGTCAACCTCTACCACCACCCCGAGGACCTGCTCGCCGGCGCGCGAGCGAATCGGACCGCCCCGCGGCAGGAGCAGACCAACCCGGGACGGCGGGAGGCCGAGCGTCGAGCTCGTCAGGCCCGTGGCGTAACAGACCGCGAGGGAACGGACCGCACGGGAATCGACACCGCCGTCAAGCGACGATCAGGTCTGCCGCCTTCTCCCCGATCACCACGCTCGGTGCGTGGGTGTGGCCGCGAATGATCGACGGCATGATCGACGCGTCCGCCACCCGCAGACCCTGAACGCCCCGAACCCGCAGTTCGGGGTCGACGACGCTGCCCGCGTCCCGGCCCATCCGACACGTACCCACCGGGTGGTACAGCGTGTGCGAGAGCTGTTCCAGCGCAGCGACGATCACTTCCTCCGACGGAGTGGTCGACGGGAGGGCGGGGCGCACCAGGTCGCCGAGGAGGCCCTTCAACGGCGGGGACGACGCGATGGCCTCGCAGTACCGCAGACCCTCGAGCATCGCGGCGCGGTCCACGCCCCCGCTGTCGCTGAGGTACCGGGGATCGATGATGGGCTTGTCTCGCGGATCGGCGCTCGCGAGCTCGATGACCCCGCGGCTCTCGGGCTTGAGCAGGATGGTTCCGACCACGGCGGCGTGACCGGGATGTGTTCGAAGGCCCTCGTCGAAGAACGGGGCCGGACCGAAGATCAACTCGAGGTCGGGAAGCGCCAGATCCTCACGGCTGCGGGCAAATCCGTAGGCCTCGCCAACGTTCGAGGTGAGCATCCCACGCCGTCGAGTCAGGTAGTTGACCAGTTCGGGAATCTTCTCCGCCGCGTACAGCGTGTCCCCCGAGGCCTCCCAGCCGAGCATGGAGACGAGGTGATCCATGAGGTTGCTGCCCAGCTCCGGCGCGTCGGCGACCACCTCGATGCCCTTGGCCCGAAGGTCCGCAGCTCGGCCGATACCCGAGAGCATCAACAGGTGCGGCGAGTTCACCGCGCCCGCGGAGAGGATGATCTCCTTGTTCGCCCGCACGGTCTGGGTGCGACCACCCGAGATGTACTCCACCGCGACGGCGCGGGTGCCCTCGAACACCACCCGCGTCACCAGCGCCTCGGTGATGAGCGAGAGGTTTCGGCGGGCAAGGGCGGGCCGGACGTACGCGTCGGCGACGCTCCATCGTGCGCCCCGCTTCTGGGTGACCATGGTCTGCGAGACACCCTGCGGCTCAGCGCGATTCGCTCGCTCGGTGGGAAATCCCACCTGCCCTGCCGCCTCCAGGAAGGCGGAGGTGATCGGCCGCGGACTGCGCTGGCGGGACACCTGGATGGGGCCGCCGGTCCCCTGGTCCGGATCGGCCGCGCCCTCGGTGTTCTCGATTCGCGCGAAGTACCGGGACACCTCGGTGAAGCCCCACCCGGCGCCGGCGTGCTCGGCCCACTCGTCGTAGTCGGCCGCGAAGCCGCGCACCCACATCATCGCGTTCATCGACGAGGATCCGCCGAGCATCTTCCCGCGCGGCCAGTAGATGCGACGGTCCGCCAACCCTGCCTGCGGCACCGTCGTGTAGTCCCAGTCCACGTCGCTCTTGAAGAGCTTCGAGAACCCAGCGGGGATGTGGATGAACTTGTTCTTGTCGCGCGGCCCCGCTTCGAGAACCACCACCGAGTCGGAGGTCTTCTCCGCCAATCGCGCAGCGAGAACGCCACCCGCAGAACCCGTTCCGATGACGATGTAGTCGGCCGAGGCTGGATTGCTCATGGTGGCTCCGTTCTACTGCGGTGGGTCTACTGGAGGATCTCTACTGCAGGGGTTGTCAGCCGCGCAGGGCGGAGGCGAACAGGGCTGGCATCTTGGCCCAGGAGGGTGAATCGGCGAACTCGGCGAGCAGCCGTCCGGTCTTGGCACCGGTCTTGTTGGTGACGAACCACGGCGGCTTCGGGCTCATCGACATCTCACCCGCCGCGAACGACCGGGGCGCGGGCCGGAACGGTCCTCGCACGACGCTGCGTTCGGTGTCGGCCATCAGGAAGCCGTTGTGCACCACGCCGATCCCGCTCTGCACGTCGTCGCGGGTGTGGCCGGGGAAGGCGCCCCAGGTTGCGTGCGCGGAGAGGTAGGCCAGGGCGGTCCAGGCGTTGACGGCGACGGTGCCGTAGCGGAGGGACTCGATGACGTTGTCGAGTTCGCTGCCCATGTCGGAGAGGGTCTTCGGGTGCGCGATGATGTTGACCCCGAGTGTGCCGACGAAGTCGTCGTTGACCGTTTGCACGGCCTTGGCGACGTACTCCCGACCGGAACCGGGCAGCTCGATCACACCCAGAACGGGTGAGAAGTACTCCGTCTGCAGCAGCGGGCCGTACTGATCGGGCTGCAGATCGGTGACGAACACCCGGCCGCCGCCCGGCCCGCGCCGCTCGGCATCGGGGTAGCTGGCGAGGGCCGACTTCACCCGGGTGTCGCTGCCGGGGTAGTACGCCGGGCGCGCCGGTGCCTCGTCGAGGTACTTGCGCACGGCGTCGAGGAACTCCGCCTTCTGCGGCCACTCGGCCGAGACCACGATCACCTGCGAGGCGACGCAGTTGTAGCCGCTGTTGTGCAGCCGCTGGGTTGCCACGTGCTGGGCCTGGAAGTCGATGTCGGCCTTGCTCCACACGCCGGGGAGCACGATGGTGGGCGAGACACCGCCGAGTTCGCTGGTGATCGGCTTGTCCAGCAGAGGTGTGTCGGCGCTCTTGCGAGCCGCGCCCTCGTCGCCGGGGCCGTAGACGATGACGTCGTGCGTGATGGCGCTGCCGGTCATGTGGACGTGCGCCACGTCCTCGTGATGAACGAGGTAGGTGCCCACATCGGCGCCGCCGGTGAGGATCCGCACGGCTCCGACCTCGATGAACGGGGCCAGCACAGCGGCGAACACGTCATGGAGCGGATCGGTGACCGGGTTGAGCTTGAGTGCGACCACACGGTTGTTCGCGTAGAGCTCGTACAGCGTGTCCAGCGGAGCGATCGAGCTGATGTTGCCCGCGCCGAGAACCACGCCGATGCCGCCGGTGGCCGTCGGGTCGAGCTGCGCCAGGCCCGCGTCACGGCGGGCGCTGTCCGCGCTCACGCCGGGCCGCAGCCACACCTCCCCGCTGAACCCGCTCATCAGAAGCGTGTCGAAGACGTTGAGCGGCAGCACCTTCACCGTGGTGCGGCCACCGGGTGCGGTGCCGAAGGTGGCGTCGGCCAACGGGCTCGAGCCCTTCTCCAACTGTGCCAGGGACCCCATGAGCGCCCGGGCGGAGCTGATCACCGGGTACGGTCCGGCCATCCACTCCTCGCCGGCCAGCGGCGAGTCGGTGGACAGACCCTTGATCGACAGCGCCGCCGTCACCCACTGCTCGGCGTGCTTGCCGGTCAGTTCGGCTGTGCGCTGCAGCAGACCGCGACGATCCGCCAGGGTCAACGTGGCCCACTTCTTCTCCCCGGCCCTCAGATCGGCGATCGCGCTGTCGACATCGGGGAAGGCAGGAGTGGACGCGCTGGAGAGACTGGTGTCTGCGGTGTTGGTCGTCATGAGTGTGATTGTCGTCTCTTCCCTGCCGATGCGGCCATAGGCCGATGCTCTCAATGTGAGCGGGGTCATTGTGCAGCTGCACAAACCGCAGTGTGGTGCACACAACACCGGGCGTCTAGGCTCGGACCATGACCACCGTCGACTCGGTTGTGCCCGCGCTCGCCGCCCGCCCCGACACGGCGCTCCACCAGCGAGCACGCCTTCGCATCGAGCTGGTCGACATGCTCACCGACTCGACCCCGGTCATGGTGACGGAGCTGATGGGCCGAATTCTGGACGCCGAACAGTCCTATCGCGATGCCACCCGCCTCACCGAGGACCAGCTGCGCACCGCCTGCGAGGCCAACATGGTGGCCATGCTCGCGGCACTGCGCGGCGACGGGCCTGTGCAGCTCGACAGCGCGCGAGCCGCGGGTCGACTCAAGGCGCGGCAGGGGGTGCCGCTGGTGGCGTTGCTGCACGCGTTCCGTCTCGGTGGGCGAATGATCTGGGAACACCTCACCGCACTCGACGACGGGACTCGGACGGCGTCGCTGCTCCCGATGGCGACAGACGTGTGGGCGATAGTCGACGACTTCTCCGATGCCGCGTCGGACGCCTATCGGGAGGAGGCCGACCGTGCGGCCCGCGAACACAGCGATTCACGGCGCATGCTCATCCGAGCTCTGTTCGACGACGACGCGTCCAACCCCGCTGCGATGGAGGATGCGTTGCGGGCGTTCAGGATTGCGGACATCGGCTCCTTCGTGGTGGTGGCTGCGGAGGTGACGCCGGAGACCGGCGCAACCCTGGACGTCGCCTCGCAGCACCTCACCGACATCGGTGTCGACACCGTGTGGGACACCGACGTCGACGGTCACCTCGGCCTGCTGTCCGCATCGTCGACCGAGGCACTCGAACGTGCCCTCACCAGGATCGGCGAGACGCACGCAGCCGTCGTCGGCGTCAGTGAGACCTACACCCATGCTCGCGAGACGGCCGCGGCGGTGCGCCAGGCCCGGCTGGCCCGCAAGTGCGCGCCGGCGGGCCGCGCGGCACTCTCGCGATACGGCTCCTCGCCGGTCGCGTTGATGGTGGTGGGGCTGCCCGACGCGGGACGGCTGGCCGCGCAGCAGATCCTGGGGCCGCTGCTCGAGCTACCCGCACCCGAGCGCGAGAGCCTCCTCGACACTCTCGAGACCTGGTTCGCCGCCCGCGGGTCGACTGCCGACGCGGCCGCACGGCTGCACTATCACCGCAACACGGTGCTGTACCGGCTGCGGCGCATTCAGGAACTGACCGGACGGGACTTCAGCGATCCGGTGGGTGCGACGGAGCTGTTCGTGGGGCTGACCGCGATCTCGCTGCTTCCCTCGTGACACCCACCAGCCGAGAGCCACCAGCCGACATCCACCGGCTGACATCGACCCCCGCACAGGACTGTCGCCGCTCGATTTTTGATATGTGAACAATTCAGTTGTGCACTATCTAATTGTTCGCTACAGTTGTCCTTGTGACCACGATGCCGACTCTCGAACAGCACCTGTGCTTCGCGCTGTACACGGCGTCGCGGGCAGCCACGGCGGCGTACCGCCCGCTCCTGGCACGTCACGGCATCACCTATCCGCAGTACCTCGTTCTGCTCACACTCTGGGAGCGCAACGGCCTCACGGTCAGCGAGCTCGGCCGGCGTCTGGATCTGGACTCGGGGACCCTGTCACCGCTGATCAAGAGGCTGGAAACACTCGGTTTCGTCAGCCGTCGGCGCGAGTCCGACGACGAGCGCCGTGTCACGGTCCACCTCACCGACACCGGGACCGCGCTGCAGAGCGAGGCCCGCGACATTCCCGAATGTATGTACGACGCATCGGGTCTGACCGTGGACGAGATCGCAGAGCTCACCGAACGGCTTCGGTCGCTCACCGCGCATCTGCGCACCTCGCAGTAACACCACCGCACCACGAGCACCACCGACAGTGCACCACCGACCGCACAGAAGGGACAGTCATGAAGACCATCTACACCGCAGAGGCCATCGCCACCGGAGAGGGACGCAGCGGCAACGGGCGCAGCAGCGACGGCATCCTCGACGTCGTCCTGACCCCGCCGAAGGAAATGGGCGGCTCGGGTGAGGGCACCAACCCGGAACAGCTCTTCGCCGTCGGCTACGCCGCGTGCTACCTCTCGGCTCTGCGGCTCGTCGCCAAGGGCGCGGGCGCCGACGCCACCGACGCATCCGTCGGCTCGCGCGTGGCCATCGGCCCCAACGACGACGGCGGTTTCCAGCTCGCCGTCGAACTCGAGGTGACACTGCCGCACCTCGACGCCGCCACCGCGCAGGACCTCGCCGACAAGGCCCACCAGGTGTGCCCGTACTCCAACGCCACCCGCGGCAACATCGACGTCACCATCACCGTCGCCGACGACTGATCGGTCGACGCGAGCCAGCGACGTGCCCGGCGCGCCCCTGCCGATCAGGGACGGACTCAACCCCACGCGAATCCGCATGCCGGATCCGCGTGGGGTTGCGCGCGTATTCGAGAACGGTTCGGTAGCGACCGTCCTCGGCTACCTCGTCGCGCGATTTCCCGCGGACGCGACGCGCCTGCGTGAGAAGGTTGCGGCCGGCGAGATAGTCGATGCCGACGGTCGCCCGATCGAGCCGACCACCGAACTGGTGGCCGGCTCGGACATCTACCTCTACCGCGATCCACCGCCGGAGTCGCGTGTTCCTTTCGACATCGAGATTCTCCACCGTGACGAGCACCTGCTGGTGGTGGACAAACCGCATTTCCTCGCCACGACGCCACGCGGGCGGTTCGTCGTCGAAACCGCGCTGGTGCGGTTGCGCCGCGAACTCGATCTGCCGGACCTCGTTCCGGCGCACCGGCTCGATCGACTCACCGCCGGAGTGCTGGTGTTGGTGATGCGCCCCGCTGATCGCGCGCTCTACCAGCAATTGTTCGCCGATCGCTCCGTCACCAAGGAATATCTGGCCCGCGCGCCGCATCGGCCCGATCTCACCTTCCCGCGCACAGTGCGAAGCCGCATCGTCAAGAACCGCGGCAGCCTGCAGGCAGTGGAGGAGCCCGGCGAGGTCAACGCGACAACCGATATCGACGTCACTGCGGTGCACGCCCCGCTCGGCCTCGCGGACTACCGGGTGAAACCACGCACCGGAAAGACCCACCAGATCCGAGTTCACTTCAACTCACTGGGAATACCACTACTCGGCGACCCGCTGTATCCGGCGGTTCGAGACATCGCACCCGACGACTACTCCACTCCGCTCGCCCTCATTTCTCGCAGCATTTCCTTCGTCGACCCGATCAGCGGGCGCGACCGTTGTTTCACCTCGGCGCGAACACTTCCCACCCTGCAGGAGGCGCCACCGGCCGACAATGGCTGATAATGGCCGCATGGTCCGCCGTGTCACGCTCAGCGATACCGCATTGACCACATTCGTGGCCGCGGTGGGACACCTCGCTCGTGCCCGCGATCTCGACGAGATTCTCACCGTCACCGTGCGCACCGTGATCGACGTGATCGAGTTCGACGCGGTCGCGATCAATGTGTTGCGAGCGGACGGCACCTTGGAGGTGCGCGCAGTGACCGGACCGCCCGAGGTGGAATCGGTCAGGGGTGGGCGACTACCCGAACCGCAGTGGCGGGAGGTTCTCGCGGCGTGCGAGCAACGGGGCGGGCTGTACCTGACCCGAACGTTGGACTTCTCCGTTCCCGTCCCCGCCGCGAATCCGTGGGTCGAACGCATACGTACGCCGCTGGAAACCGACGCCGCGCACCCCATCCCCGGATTCCCCGCCACCGAGGCGTGGCAGGACCAGTACGCACTGCTGGTGCCGGGCTGGGTCGACGGGCGAGTCGGCGATCGCCTGCAGAGCGTGATCAGCGTGGACATCCCGCGCAGTGGTCGTACCCCCGACCCCCAGCAACACATCCTGCTGGAACTGCTCGGCAGTGAGGTCGCCGCCGCGATCGGCCGTGTGTGCGCGCTCGACCGACACGACGACCGGATCCGCCTCTACCGCACGGCGTTCACCGAGTCACCACACGCGAGTGCGCTCCTGGACTGCGCTCTCCGATTGACCGACGTCAACGGCGCCCTTCTCGAGCTGGTCGACGCCGTACCCGGCGAGTTGGACGGGCGTCCGCTCTCCGATGTCGTCGACGTCGACCACGACGACCTCGTCTCGCACTTCGCCCACCTCGGACCCGATCGAGCCCTCACGTCGTCGTTCGAGTGCGCACTGCGACACCCACGCGGCGTGCCCTGGAACCGATCGGTCGACGTGACCGCACGCAGGGTCGACGGCATCGACGACGAGCCCCGATACGTCTGCACCGTCACCGATCACACCGAGGTACGCGAGCAGCTCGACGCCATGCGTCATCGAGCCGACCACGACGACCTCACGGGCCTGAGCGTGCGGGCAGTGTGGCTGGCAGAACTGGATGCGCGCGTGGTTCCACCGCTCGATGCACCGCCGCACCCGGACGGCCCCGTCGTGGGAGTGCTGTTCTGCGACCTGGACGGGTTCAAGACCGTCAACGACGTCGCCGGTCACGGTGCCGGGGACGGCGTCCTGGTGGCGGTGGCCGAGCAACTGGTGGCAACTGCAGCAGCCACGGACACGGTGTGCCGCTGGGGCGGGGACGAATTCGCGATCGTCGCGAACAGGGCGACGGTGGCCGAGATCGTGGCGTTGGCGAACGCGGTCACCGACGCCGTGCGCACCCTTGCTCGGGCCTCGACACCCACCGACCCGGCGGCCGGGCTGTCGATCTCGATCGGGATCGCCGCGGTGGAGAACCCGACCGCGGTGGGCACGCTGACGGGCTTGGTGGAAATGGCCGACACCGCGCTCTACGAGGTCAAGAACGACCCGGAGCGACGCACGCGCGTGAGGGTGGTGTGAGAACAGTGCTGTGAGAACAGTGCTGTGAGACGAATGGTGGCCAGGGCCGGGATCGAACCGGCGACCTTCCGCTTTTCAGGCGGACGCTCGTACCAACTGAGCTACCTGGCCGGACGGCACCGGAACTGCAATGCCTTTCGGGACCGGATGAACCGGCGTGTGCGACCCTGACGGGACTCGAACCCGCGACCTCCGCCGTGACAGGGCGGCGCGCTAACCAACTGCGCCACAGGGCCTTGCTTGATGCCGTGAATCCTACGAACTCGCGGCTGTCATGTCGTGCTGTGAAGCTCATTCAGAACTGTGAAGCTCATTCAGTTGTGACGCACAGGACCGGAATCCCGTGAGTACCCCCTACGGGATTCGAACCCGCGCTACCGCCTTGAAAGGGCGGCGTCCTAGGCCGCTAAACGAAGGGGGCCCGCCGAAGACTTCCGGCTGTACCCCAACGGCGTTCCGTTGGGAGCGTTGGTAGCTTAAGCCACCGCCAAGGTAAACCCAAATCAGCAGGTGAGACGGCTATTCGGCGTTCTCACCGGAGGGCTGGGGCCAGCCGTCGCGGTGCCACTTCTCGAGCCAACTCGGCGACGCCATCGCAGCCAGGACAACCTCGAGGGACTCCTGGAACAGTGCCGGCAGATCCGTTTCCCATCCGAGGAGGTCGGCCATGTAGCGCTGGCCCGCCAGACAGGCGATGAGAACACGGGTGAACTTGTCGGGATCGACGTCCTCGCGCATGAGTCCGAGCTCGGCAGCTTCGCGTGCCAACCGACTCGCAGTCGAGCCCCACACGCGGCCTGCGTTCTCGCGCATCGCGGAGTAGAACTCCGGTTCCACGATGAGTCGGAACTCGGCTTGGACCACCACGCTCGTCTGGAAGACGTTGGCCAGCTCGAGCACGACCTGGTGCATGCGCTCGAAGGGATCGAGGTCGCTACTGCGTTCCTTCGATGTGATCGCGGTGAACGCTTCCGTCGCCGACTCGAGGACGGCGCGCGCGAGCTCTTCCTTCGACGAGAAGTGGAAGTACATTGCGCCCTTGGTTGCGCGCGAGCCCTCCAGGATGGTGTTCACCGACGCAGCGGCGTAGCCGCGCTTACTGAACTCGAACGCCGCAGCCTCGACGAGTGCAGCGCGAGTCTTCCTGGCGCGTTCCTGCTGTGCCATCCCTTGCAAGCCTTCCCAAACCCGTATCGTCCCCCGCGGGATCATTAAATCCGGCACTACACTAGCCGACGTTTCGCTCGGCTCGGTCCACCGACCCGGGCGGGTCGGATCGGCACGGCCGCAACCCGGTCCTGTGTGCTCTCAGCTGGACGTTCACCACTACATCGAACGATTTACGTACGTTTGGGACACTTCCCGAAACGAGTGCGCACGGCTCGTGGTGTCCGATGAACGGATGACATGAACAGCGGTGCCCGAGCGGCCCGTGCCGACGGTGATCCAGACGCGGGCGCTGGTGATCTAGACTCGGTCGCTGCCGGCCCCTATAGCTCAGTTGGTAGAGCTACGGACTTTTAATCCGCAGGTCGTAGGTTCGAGCCCTACTGGGGGCACTCGCGCCACCGTTCGCCGATACTTACCGATCCCTCAGGCTGGGTGTCCATCGGCGCCCACAGAAGCGAATAGTATGGACCAGTCACGGTCCGCACGCGGGCTGTGCGCGCTCCACGGGATGACACATCTTCCGGTGGCGAAGATGTCGATGCCCATCAGCGACGGAGGTACACCATGGCCAGAGATCTCACCGACCTCGAACTGCTCGGAGAGCTGTCGGGTGTGGCCGAGGAGAACCTCAACCGGCATCTGGCCGTCGCCAAGGACTGGAACCCGCACGACTACGTTCCGTGGGACCAGGGCCGGAACTTCGCCGCCCTCGGCGGCAAGGACTGGAGCCCGGAGGAGTCCGCGCTCGACGAGGTGGCCAAGGCCGCGATGATCACCAACCTCCTCACCGAGGACAACCTGCCGTCGTACCACCGGCTGATCGCGCGCAACCTCTCGCAGGACGGCGCGTGGGGCACGTGGGTCGGTCGCTGGACCGCCGAGGAGAACCGCCACGGCATCGTGATCCGCGACTATCTCGTGGTGACCCGCGGCGTCGACCCGGTGGCGCTCGAGGCCGCGCGCATGGAGCACATGACGGCCGGGTTCGGGAACGAGTCCGCGTACGGCGAGCACCGTCAGTTCCTGCGCTCACTGGCGTATGTGACGTTCCAGGAACTTGCAACACGGGTGAGCCACCGAAACACCGGCTACGCCTGCAAGGACCCCATCGCCGACGCACTGCTCCAGCGCGTCGCCGCCGACGAGAACCTGCACATGATCTTCTACCGCAACGTGTGCGCGGCGGCACTGGACGTGGCGCCCGACCCGACCATGGAGGCGATCACCCTCGTCCTCACGCACTTCCAGATGCCCGGGCGATCGATGCCGAACTTCCGGCGCAACGGCGTTCTGATGGCCAAGCACGGCATCTACGACCTGCGTCAGCACGTGGAGGACGTCGTGATGCCGGTGCTGCGCCGGTGGCGGATCTTCGAGCGCACGGACTTCGGACCGCGCGGCGAGAAGAGCCGTGAGGAACTCGCCGCGTACCTCGAGGATCTTCGAGGCCAGACGATCAAGTTCGAAGAGCAGCGCGATCGCCTCCTCGCACGTGAGGCCAAGCGTCGCGAAGAGCGAGCGTCCTGACCCCGGGAACAGCAGTGCCCCTACGTATCGGCTCACTCGAGCTCGCCAGCCCGGTGATCCTGGCCCCCATGGCAGGAATCACCAATGTCGCCTTCCGCACTCTGTGCCGCGAACTCGAACTCGAACGCGCCGGAAGTACGTCCGGCCTGTACGTCTGCGAGATGGTCACGGCGCGGGCGCTGGTCGAGCGCCAACCGGCCACCTTGCACATGACCACGTTCGGGCCCACCGAGACGCCGCGATCACTGCAGCTCTACACCGTCGACCCCGACACCACGTACGCCGCCGCGAAGATGATCGTCGACGAGAACATGGCCGATCACATCGACATGAACTTCGGCTGCCCGGTTCCCAAGGTCACCCGCAAGGGCGGAGGAGCGGCTCTTCCGTACAAGCGTTCGTTGTTCGGGCGCATCGTGGCGGCCGCGGTCAGGGCAACCGAGGGCACCTCGATCCCGGTCACGGTCAAGTTCCGGATCGGGATCGACGAGAACCACCACACCCACCTCGACGCGGGCCGCATCGCAGCCGCCGAGGGTGCCGCCGCCGTCGCGCTGCACGCGCGCACCGCCGCCCAGCGGTACTCGGGTACGGCCGACTGGTCACAGATCACAGCGCTCAAGGACCACGTGCGCGACGTGCCCGTGCTGGGTAACGGCGACATCTTCTCCGCGGCGGATGCAGCGCGGATGATGGCCGAGACCGGGTGCGACGGGGTGGTGGTCGGCCGCGGTTGCCTGGGTCGACCGTGGCTCTTCGCCGAGCTCTCGCGCGCTCTGCGCGGGCAGCCCGAGCCCACCGCGCCCACCCTCGGAGAGGTGGCGACGATCATGCGTCGACACGCGGAACTTCTCGCCGACCATCACGGCCAGGACCGCGGTCTACGGGAAATGCGCAAGCACGTCGCGTGGTACCTGCGCGGCTTTCCGGCTGGATCGGACCTGCGTGTCGCGATGGCGACGGTCTCTACGCTCGACGAGCTCGATCACCTGCTTGCCCAACTCGACCCCACCGTCCCGTTTCCGAAGGACGCCGAAGGGCCGCGAGGTCGGCAGGGCTCCCCCGGCACGGTCTCCCTGCCGGACGGCTGGCTCGACGACCCCGACGACCTCGCCGTTCCCACCGGCGCCGAGCTGATGCACTCCGGCGGATGACGGTTAGTATGGCGAGGACCGTCGGATCGATGGTGTGGGTCGACGGACACCGAAAGGCCAGGTCACAGCGTGGTTGAGAATGACGGGCCGGGTATGGGTACGCCCGGCGCGGGTCGCCGCGCACCCTGGGAACGTGGGCTCTCCACCGTCAGCCTCCCGGCCGTGCGCCCACCGTCGCAGGCCCTTCCCGTTCAGCCTGCGGCGCCTGCCGTCCCCCCCGACCACCAGCACGACGACTCCGAGGACGACAAGCCCACCGCGGTCATCCCGTCGGTCGCCGACGAGCCGGCGCCCGCATCTCCGGAGGCCGGTTCGCCGGCTGCCGCACCCACACGCCTGGCTGCTGGTCGCGCCCGCAAGCGTCGCCGCTATCGGACGGTCGGACGGGTGCTCGTCTCACTCGTCTCGGTGACGACACTCGTGTTCACGGGTGTGGTGTGGTCGTACCTACGCGCAACGGACAACGCATTCGCCCAGGTGGCGGCACTCGATCCCGACTCGACCGACGTGGTCGACGCGCCGGGCCAGTACGGCGACGAGACATATCTGATCGTCGGTACCGATACCCGCGCCGGCGCCAGTGGGCAGGTGGGCGCCGGCACCACGGCCGACGCCGAAGGTTCGCGCTCCGACACGATCATGCTGGTGAACATCCCCGCCGATCGCAGCCGGGTGGTAGCGGTGAGTTTCCCGCGTGACCTCGACGTCTCACGCCCGCAGTGTCAGGCATGGGATTCGAACACCGGCCAGTACACCACCGACACCTACCCTGCGGCCGACGGCGACAAGCTGAACGCCACGTATGCCCTGGGCGGGCCGAAGTGCCTGGTCAAGGTGATCCAGAAGTTGTCCGGTCTGAGAATCGGGCACTTCGTCGGGATGGACTTCGCCGGTTTCGAATCGATGGTCAACGAGGTGGGCGGGGTCAACGTGTGCGTGACGGCGCCGCTGATCGACGGCGAGCTCGGCACGATTCTCCCCACGCCGGGCAACCAGCTGATCAACGGCGCGACCGCACTGAGCTACGTGCGTGCCCGCAAGGTCGAGGCCGAGGGCACCGGCGACTACGGGCGCATCAAGAGGCAGCAGCTGTTCCTGTCGTCGTTGCTACGTTCGGTGCTCTCGAACAAGGTCCTCTTCGATCCGGGCAAGCTCAACGGCTTCGTCAACGCCTTCACCGCCGACACGTTCGTCGAGAACGTCAAGACCTCGGATCTGCTGACACTGGGTAAGTCGCTGCGCGGGGTCGCGGCCGGGGCGGTGACCTTCCTGACGGTGCCGACCGCGGGAACCAACGAGGCCGGCAACGAGATCCCTCGTAAGTCCGACATCACCGACATCTTCGAGGCGATCATCAACGATCAACCGCTGCCGGGCGAGAAGCGGGCCGAGCCGAGCAGCACCACAGCGACCTCCCCGGCGACCCCGACCACCCCCACCGCACCCCCGGCGCGAATCGCCATGGACCCGTCGGAGGTGTCCGTGCAGGTTCTCAACGGCACCGGCACCGTCGGCAGCGCCACCACCACCGCGAACAACCTCTCCACCTACGGGTTCCAGATCGTCGGCGCGGATACCGCCCAGCAGAGCATCGCGCGCACCGTGGTCCGGTACGGACCCGGCCAGGATGCGGCCGCGGCCACCGTGGCGAGCAGTCTGCCCTCGGCAGTTCTGCAGGAGACCGCCGATCTCGGCGGCGTCGTCGAGGTGGAGCTGGGGACCAACTTCACCGGCCGAGTCATTGCTCCCACCCCCGCCGGTGAGGCTCTCCCGGCGATCACCAGCACCGCACCGGCCACGAGTACCACGCCGATCCCGCTGCCGAGCGATCTCACCGTCACCAACGCCGGCGACACCACCTGCTCCTGACCACCACGTGTGGCCGCGCATTCACCACACGTTCACCGCCGTTGCGCGGTGACCAGGTGCGCATGCACGTAAAATCTTCGACATGCGCGTGGTGATGACCGAACAGATGACCGAATTGGCCGACCTGCTGAGCCAGATGGCCGACCTGGCAGGTGTTGCCATGGAGCGCGCCACCCAGTCCCTGCTGCAGGCAGATCTCCAGATCGCCGAGCAGGTGATCACCGACCACGATCGCATCACGGAGCTGAGCGCGGCCGCCGAGGAGCGCGCATTCGCTCTGCTGGCCCTCCAGGCGCCGGTTGCCGGCGACCTGCGCTCGGTGGTCTCGGGGATCCAGATCGTCGCCGACATCGAGCGGATGGGCGCCCTCGCCCTGCACGTTGCCAAGATCGCGCGGCGCCGCCACCCCGCCCATGCCCTCCCCGAGGAGGTCAACGGCTACTTCGCCGAGATGGGCCGAATTGCGGTCTCGCTCGGCCACGCGGCCAGTGAGGTGCTCGAGACTCGCGACCCCGAGCGTGCTGCCCTCCTGCACGAGGAGGACGAGGCGATGGACGATCTGCACCGTCACCTGTTCACCGTGCTGATGGATCGGGAGTGGAAGCACGGTGTCGCCTCCGCTGTCGACGTCACCCTGCTGGGCCGTTTCTACGAACGATTTGCCGATCACGCCGTCGAGGTCGGTCGTCGCATCGTCTTCCTGGTCACCGGCACTCCCGTCGCCGAGCAGGAGACCCCGGCCGCGAGCTGAGCGCCACCACGCGAGAGAACCTCACGCACGACTCGGGCCCCCGGCGAGATCGCCGGGGGCCCGAGTCGTGAGCAGCGGCCGGGTCGTGAACCGGCCGATCGTGCCTATCCGAAGCGCCCCGAAATGTAGTCCTCGGTCGCCTTCTCGGTGGGGTTGGAGAAGATCTTCTCCGTCGAACCGATCTCGACGAGGCGACCCGGCTTACCGGTGGCCTCGAGGTTGAAGAAGGCCGTCTGGTCGCTCACACGGGCGGCCTGCTGCATGTTGTGCGTGACGATGACGATGGTGAAGTCCTTCTTCAGCTCCGTGATCAGATCCTCGATCGCGAGCGTGGAGATGGGGTCGAGGGCCGAGCAGGGCTCGTCCATGAGCAGCACGTCCGGCTGCACGGAGATGGCGCGGGCGATGCACAGACGCTGCTGCTGTCCACCGGAGAGGCCGCCACCGGGCTTGTCGAGCCGATCCTTGACCTCGTTCCACAGGTTCGCGCCCCTGAGCGAACGCTCGGCGATCTCGTCGAGTTCGCTGCGGGAGCGGCGACCGGCGAGCTTGAGCCCGGCGACGACGTTCTCCTTGATCGACATCGTGGGGAACGGGTTGGGACGCTGGAACACCATCCCGATGGTTCGACGAACGCCGACGGGATCGACGCTGGCACCGTAGATGTCCTCGCCGTCGAGCAGGATCGAGCCCTCCACACGGGCGCCGGGGGTCACCTCGTGCATACGGTTCATCGAGCGCAGCACCGTGGACTTGCCACAACCGGACGGGCCGATGAAGGCGGTGACGTTGCGCGGGGGTACCGACAGGCCCACATCGGCCACGGCGTGGAACTTGCCGTAGTAGATGTTGACGTCCTTGAGATCGAGGCGCTTCGCCATGATCGGTTTCCTCTACTTTCCCTTGACGGCTGCGAACCGTCCGATGAGCTTGGCGACGACGTTGAGCAGGGCGATGATCAGGATCAGCGTGAGCGCCGCACCCCAGATGCGGTCGGCGCCGGCGTCGGTGGGGTTGTTGGTCTCGGCGACCATGACGCCCGGCAGCGAGCCCATCTCCCCACCGAAGAGGTCGGTGTTGATGAAGGGCGCGTAGCCCACGAGGATCAGCAGTGGTGCGGTCTCGCCGAGCACGCGGGCCAGGGCGAGCATGATGCCGGTCAGAATGCCGGGCAGGGCCGTGGGGAGCACGATGCGCACGATGGTCTTCCACTTGGGAACACCGAGCGCGTACGACGCCTCCCGCAGGTCCTGCGGCACGATCCGCAGCATCTCCTCGGTGCTGCGCACCACGACGGGAACCATCAGCAGCACCAGGGCGAGCGAGACGGCGAACGCGGACTTGGGGAAGCCGAAGGTGGCGATCCACAGCGCGTAGATGAACAGCGCGGCCACGATCGACGGCACACCGCTGAGGATGTCGACCATGAACGTGGTGACCTTGCCCAGCCGCGTTCCCGCGCCGTACTCGACGAGGAAGATCGCGACGAACAGGCCGAGCGGGATGGACACCAGCGCGCACACCGCGCCCTGCATGAGCGTGCCGACGATGGCGTGGTAGACGCCGCCACCGGAGCTGGCGGAGGTGAGGCCGCTGAGCGAGTTGGTGAACCAGGTGGGGCTGGTGATGGCGTCGAATCCGCGCGCGATCACCGTGAAGAGCACCCACACCAGGGGCACGAGTGCTATCAGGACGGACAGGGTCACCAGCACGGTCGCGATGATGTCGCTGAGGCGGCGGCGGCCGCTCACACCCTGGAACGTGGGGGCCTTGACAGGCTGATCGAGCGGCTCGATCGTCGTGGTCTGCGTCATCGGATCAGTCCTTCTTCTTGCCGGCCACCGCGGCGCGCGCCCCGGCGTTGACCACGAAGGTCAGCACGAACAGCACCAGACCGGCCGCAATGTAGGCACCGGCCTGAATGTCGTTGTTGAACTCGGCGTAGCCGAGGGCGATCTTCGACGCGATGGTCGACCCGCTGTCGAAGAGCGAGAACCCGAACGGCGCCGCCGTGGTGCGCAGGATCAGATACAGGGCGATCGTCTCGCCGAGTGCGCGACCCAGACCGAGCATCGACCCACTGATGTATCCGGACTTGCCGAAGGGAAGCACGGTCATCTTGACCACTTCCCAGCGGGTTGCACCGAGCGCGAGCGCCGCCTCGATGTGCGAGGTGGGGGTCTGGATGAACACCTCTCGCGTGACGGCGGTGATGATCGGCAGGATCATCACGGCCAGGACGATGCCGGCGGTGAAGACGGTGCCGCCACCGGTCACCGACCCCGTGCCGTCACTGAAGAGGAACAGCCATCCGAGGTTGTCGTTGAGCCAGACCGCGACGGGCTTGATCGCCGGTGCGAGCACGAGCAGACCCCACAGGCCGTAGACGATGGACGGCACAGCGGCGAGCAGGTCGATGATGTAGGCGAGTGGGCCGCGAAGGCGCTTGGGCGAGTATTCGGTGAGGAAGATCGCGATACCGAGGGCGATCGGCATGGCCAGGACGAGCGCGAACAGGGCGACCATCGCGGTGACCTGGAACAGATCGAGTACACCGAAGGCCATCTGGTCGATGTTGGTGGTCAACCACTGACGCGAGGTGAGGAAGTTAGCCTCGTTGCGGCTCAGCGCCGGTACCGCGCGCCAGACGAGGAACACACCGATCGCGGCGATCAGCACCGTGATCAGGCCCGCCGAGCCGCTCGCCAGCGTCGAGAAGATGCGGTCGGCCGGTCGCACGACGGGCTTCGGCGCCTTCTGCTCGGTGCCTGTCGGGGGGGCCTCGATGGTGCTGATGGATGCCTCCGTGGTTCCGGGCGGTTGCGCACTCGAGTTCCCGCGTGCCGCGGACGAGCGGTGGACCGACTGGGTTGGCGCGTCACTCATGGGCGCTCGCTTCTCTTCTCGGTGAAACGGTAGTGCGTGTCGGGTGTCGACGCGACCGTCGGGTGTGGGTGGGCTGTGGACCCTGCGCCACGTCGGCCGCGTCGACCCCGTTCGGCGTCAGCTGATGGCGGCGATGGATGCCGTCAGCTTCTCCTTGAAGTCGGTCGGCAGCGGAACGTAGCCCTGCTCGGCCAGGTTGGTCTGACCCTCGTTCGCTGCGCTCGTCAGGAACGACTTCACAGCGGCGGCGGTCTCGGCGTCGTAGCCCTTCGAGCACACGATCTCGTAGGTGGCCAGCACCAACGGGTACGCACCTGCGGTCGAGGTGCCGTAGATGGACTTCAGGTCGAGGGTGAGGTCACCGGTTCCCGAACCCGCGAAGGTTGCACCCTCGATGGCCTTGGTGGCCGTGTCGACGGTGAGCTCGACCGGTCCGCTGCCGTTGTCGATCTTGGCCTTCTTCAGCTTGTTCTGATCAGCGAAGGACTTCTCGACGTAGGTGATCGAGTTGGGAGCGGACGCGACGGCCTGAGCGACACCGGCCGAGCCCTTCGCACCCTCACCGACGCCACCGACGAAGTCCGAGCCCGCACCCTGGGTCCAGGCGCCCTTCGAAGCGGTGGTCAGGTACTGCTGGAAGTTGTCGGTGGTGCCCGAGGAGTCCGAACGGTGGATCGAGGTGATGGGCGCGTCGGGCAGCGTGGCGCCGGGGTTCAGCGCGGCGATGGCCGGGTCGTTCCAGGTCTTGATGCCGCCGTTGAAGATCTTGGCGGTCACCTCGGCGTTGAGAACGAGGTTGTCCACCCCGTCGAGGTTGTACGCCAGGGCGACGGGGCCGAACACCAGCGGGAGGTTCCAGGCCTCGCCACCGACACACCGGGCAGCCGCCTGGGTCTTCTGATCGCCCTTGATGGGCGAGTCGGAGCCGGCGAAGTCGATCTGGTTGGCGATGAACTGGGTGCGTCCGTCACCCGAACCGCTCGGGTTGTACGCGACGTTCACGGTCTTGTTCTTGGCCTGGCACACGCTGATGTACGTGGCGACGAAAGAGTCCATGGCGTTCTTCTGTGCGGACGATCCGGCGGCCGAGAGATTGGCCTTGCCCTCGCACGTCGCGGTCGACTTCGAGGTGTCGACGCCGGTCGACTGTGCGTTGTTGTCGGAGCCACAGCCTGCGAGAGCCATGGCGCCGAGGGACACCGCTGCCATGACGGCTGCGCTGCGATGGAATTTCACCTGTTTCCTCCGGAAAGAGTGCGTCGGCCGCGAGCCGAGCACGAACGACCTGGACGTGATCGCTGGGCGAGCACACCGAGCCGCCCGAGGGGCGGCCCGGTGCTGAAGTTAGGGGGTGTCGATGGACGGAATGCCGTGGATAGGTGAACGGAAGGTGAACAGACCCACCCGCGACCGGTCACACCCTCGCGTACGCCACGTCGGTGTGGAACCGAGTGAAACCCAGGCCGCGGTAGGTGTGCACGGCGGCGGTGTTGTCGGCCTCGACGTAGAGCAACACCGCCGGGCCGACGCCGCGCAGGTGGTGCAGACCGATCAGGGTGAGCGCGTTGCCGAGCCCACGCCCGTGCGCGGCGGGATCGACCGCCACGACGTAGACCTCACCGAGCGAATTCACCTCTCCCGCTTCGGGATCGGGCTCGTGCACCTTGGTCCAGTGAAAGCCCACCAACCCGCCGCCGACGCGATTCTCGGCCACGAACAATCCCGCCGGATCGAACCAGGGCTCGGCGAAGCGGACGTCGAGGTCCCGGCGGGTCCACCCACCCTGCTCGGGGTGCCAGGCGAACGCGAGGTTGTTCACGCGCAGGATCTCGTCCTCGTCGCCGGGTCGAAACGTGCGCAGGAGCACATCCTGGCGCTCGGGAACGCCGGGGAGGGCGTCGACGGTCGGCCGACGCATCTGCCAGAGCTCACGCACGGGGTGCAGCGACAGCTTGGACGCGACCTTTTGTGCCGCAGGCAAATTACCGTGCGCCCAGACGCGGGTGACCGACCCGAGCACTGTGCTCACGAGCGCGGTCCCGATGCCTCGACCCCGGTGCGCGGGGGCGACCGCCACCTCGCCCATCCCCTCACCGTCACCGGGAAGGACCACCGCGATGCCCACCACCACGTCGTTGTCGACCGCGAGGATGTGGGCGGAGTCGGCGTCCCCGGTCACCACCCGGATGCCCTGTTCGGACAGCGGTGCGGAGCCGTCGGAGGCCGCGCCGGCCGCCAACAGGGCCTCGACGGCCACGATGTCGGCTGCGGTCAGGGGGGCGTCGGAGAACCGGGGTGACTCCATGGGGTCAGCCTGGCAGGTCAGTGGTTCGGGGCGTCGGACGGGGTGACCCCGGACTCCGACAGGGCCACCGACGCTGCGTCGCCCGAATCCCCCGGCTCGTCCTCGTCGCCGGAGAAGTCCTGCCCGCCGAGCTTGCTCGACCCTCGGCTGGGACGCACGGCCTTGTACCCCACGTTGCGTACGGTGCCGATGAGCGACTCGTATTCGCTGCCCAGCTTGGCTCGCAGACGACGCACGTGCACGTCCACGGTGCGCGTTCCGCCGAAGAAGTCGTATCCCCACACTTCCTGCAGCAGTTGGGCGCGGGTGAACACCCGGCCGGCGTGCTGGGCGAGGTACTTCAGGAGTTCGAACTCCTTGTAAGTCAGATCCAGGGGTCGTCCGCGCAGCCGTGCGGTGTACGTGCCCTCGTCGATCACCAGTTCCCCCAGGGTGATCTTGCCCGACGCCTCGGGCGAGGCGACCCCACCGCGGCGTCCGACCAGCAGCCGCAGACGAGCGTCGAGTTCGGCGGGGCCGGTCGTGGGCAGCAGTACGTCGTCGACACCCCACTCGGCGTTGACGGCCACCAGACCACCCTCGGTGAGGACGGCCACCACCGGAACAGCCGAGCCGGCGCTCCCGAGGAGGCGGCACAGGCCGCGTGCAGCGGCGAGATCGGTGCGCGCATCGACCAGGGCCACGTCGGCGGCACCGGCCTCGAGTAGAGCCGAGACCTCGGTGGGCGCGGGCCGCACGGTGTGGGCGAGCAGGGACAGCGACGGCAGAACGGAATCGGGGTCGGGATCGGAGGTCAACAGAAGCAGTTCCACGTCGCCTCCAATCCGTTGCCGAATCACTTGACCGCTGAATCGACTCACCTGCCGAATCGATTCACCAGCCGGTATCCCGCGACGGCGACGTTGCCGAGGCGAGACGATTTCGTATCGTTCTCGGGTCACAGACTAGCGTGAGGACGGCCGGTACCGTCGACGAGTACCGCCCATCTCCCTGCGAGAACCGCCTGCGATCAACCTCGGGCGACCACCAAGCGACCCAGCAGAGGTGCCACGTGCGAAAACTGATCCTCGGGATCGTCGTCGTCCTCGCGATCGGAGTCGGGGTGGACTTCGGAGCCGCCGCCTACGGCGAATACCGGCTCTCGCGCGAGTTGCGAGCGGACGGCGGACTCACCTCCGATCCGGCCGTGACCATTTATGGCTTTCCATTTCTTGCGCAGGTTGCCAAGGGTGAATACGACCGGATCGAAATTCGAGCGGACGACGTGCCCACGGAATACCTCGACAAGACCACCGTGGAGGCGACGCTGCGCGGGGTTCGCGTTCCGGCGTCCGATCTGCTGAACGGATCGGTGCGAACCATTCCCGTCGAGCAGCTCGACGCACGGGTGCGGATCGACGCCACGGAGCTCGGACGCTTCCTGTCCATTCCCGACCTGCAGGTTTCCCCACCGCCACCGACGGACTCGACGTCCGGTGCCAACGAGGTGGCCGGATCGAAGGGGGCGGTGGTGCTGAGTGGGACGGTCCCCGTCGGGCCCGTGTCGGCGGCGGTGTCGGTGACGGCGGAACTGCGCCTCGACGGCGACAAGGTCTCGATCGTGGCCACCGATCTGTATTTCGGGCCCCGCGGCAATGCCGATTTCACGGTTCCCGATCTTCTGAAGCCTGCTGTTCTCGCGCTGTTCACCAGAACAGTCGATCGACAGTCCCTCCCGTTCGGGATCACGCCGACGATCGTCTACGCCGAAGGCGGGCGGATCGTGGTGGGCGGGACGGCGCGCAACATCACGGTCGACACCGCTGCGGTGCGCACCCGGTGAGCGGCCCGCTGATCGGAGGGGCGGCAGCGCTATGACCGGAATCACAATCGTCGTGGTCGTATTGGTACTGGCCACCGTCGTCGGATTCTGGCTGCGCCACCGCGACGGACGGGTGCGTTCCTCGCGCGTCGTCGACCACGCCGCCGACAGTCCGCGCACGAGGGAACTGCTGGCCGCAGGGGTGCCCGAGGGCGCGGTGACGGTGCTGCACTTCTCGGCGTCGTGGTGTCGGCCCTGCGTCGCCGTCCGCCGGGTCGTCGCCGAGGTGGTGGCCGGCGCCGCCGATCCCACGGTCGACGTGGAGGTCGACATGGACGCCAACCCCGACCTCGCTCGCATCATGGGGGTGATGAGCCTGCCCACCACCTTCGTGCTCGACGCCGAGCTGGCCGAGCGGTTCCGGGTCTCCGGGGTGCCGTCCGCGCAGGACCTCTCGCCGGCCGTCGAAGCCGCCCGGATCAGGCGATAGTTGTCGCCGGGGCCGGGCAGGGTAGCCTGTTGCCCGTGACCGCCCCCCGCGAGCTTCTGCTCACCCGCCGCCGCACGGTCGACCTGTGCCGCCTCGGGGGCTGTTCCTGCCGCTGTCGCCCAAGCGCGGCCATCCTCGATCGGTGAGCTCCTGACGTAACGGGCGATCGTCCCGTCGTCCTCCCACCATCGACGTCGTACCCCCGCAGCCGACTGCCGAGGCACGATGCGCGCTGCAAACACCTGAGATCTCCTCCACCGGACACCCCACACTCATGCGAGGTCCCGCCATGACGACCACCCAGAACTCCGCCACCACCACCGCCGGACCGCAGATCGACGTACGCGGCCCTCGGTTCAGCGCCTGGATCACCACCACCGTGCTGGTGATCGTCCTCGCCCTGTCGACGTTCTCGCCGACGGCGGCCGCCGTCCTGCTCGCGCTGCAGGGCGTCGCGTTCACTCTCGGTGCGTTCATCGGACCCGCCGCCAGCCCCTATGGCCGCATCTTCGCGCGGTTCGTCGCGCCACGCCTGTCGCCTGCCACCGAACGAGAGCCGGTGGCTCCGGTGCGCTTCGCCCAGCTCGTCGGCCTGCTGTTCGCCGTGGTCGGCACCCTAGGATTCGCGACCGGCCTGACGGCCGTGGGCTACGTCGCGACCGGCTTCGCGCTGTTCGCCGCATTCCTCAACGCGGCGTTCGACTTCTGCCTCGGCTGCAAGATCTACCCGCTCGTCGCTCGCCTGCGTCGCAGCAACTGATTCCCTCGAACTTCACCTCGTCACCATTTCCCCCATCACCGTTTCGCCTGAAAGGAACACCATGACCCGCTCCGACGTGCTGGTCTCTGCCGACTGGGTCGAGCAGAACCTCGACACACCCTCCGTCGTCCTCGTCGAGGTCGACGAGGACACCTCCGCCTACGACGGCGGCCACATCGCCGGTGCGGTCAAGCTCGACTGGAAGACCGACCTGCAGGACCAGGTCCGACGCGACTTCGTCGACCGTCAGCAGTTCTCGGATCTGCTGTCCGCCAAGGGAATTTCCAATGACGACACCGTGGTGCTCTACGGCGGCAACAACAACTGGTTCGCCGCCTACGCCTACTGGTACTTCAAGCTCTACGGGCACACCGACGTCAAGCTCCTCGACGGCGGCCGCAAGATCTGGGAGCTCGAGGGCCGCGAGCTGAGCACCGACACCGTGGTACGCGAGAGCACCACTTATGTTGCGGCCGAACCGGATCTGAGCATTCGCGCGTTCCGCGACGAGGCGATCGACGCCATCGGCACCAAGAACCTGGTGGATGTGCGCAGCCCCGACGAGTTCACCGGCAAGATCCTCGCACCCGCGCACCTGCCGCAGGAGCAGAGCCAGCGCCCCGGCCACATCCCCACCGCCATCAATGTGCCGTGGTCGAAGGCCGCCAACGAGAACGGCACCTTCAAGAGCGACGACGAGCTCGCCGCTCTCTACGCCGAGGCCGGCCTCGACACCGGCAAGGACACCATCGCGTACTGCCGTATCGGCGAGCGCAGCTCGCACACCTGGTTCGTGCTGCACGAGCTGCTCGGCCATCAGAACGTCAAGAACTACGACGGCAGCTGGACCGAGTACGGTTCGCTGGTCGGCGCACCGATCGAGTTGGGGGAAGCAAAATAATGTGTGGAGCACCCGTTCAGAGCCAGACCCTGCCCGCGGGCGTGGATGTGGAGAAGGAGACGGTGATCACCGGTCGCGTCCTGGCGGCCGACGGTCAGCCGGTGGGCGGTGCGTTCGTTCGCCTGCTCGACGGCTCCGGGGAGTTCACCGCCGAGGTGGTCGCCTCGGCCACCGGTGACTTCCGCTTCTTCGCCGCACCGGGTTCGTGGACGGTGCGTGCCCTCTCCGCCGGCGGCAATGGCCAGAGTGCCGTCGCTCCGGAGGGAACCGGCGTGTACGAGGTAGACGTCACCGTCGGCTGAGCAAGCCGTCACCCACTCCACCCACTGGCGAACGGTAGAATCTGCGCGTGGTCATTTTCTTCGAAGCACTCCTGGTCCTGGCGTCGCTCCTCATCACCTGGTTCGCGGGTTACGCCGTGTACCGGCTGGTCGTCGACACGGACAGGTGACCGACTCGGGCAACCCGGTTCCCAGCGGGTCCGAGGCGGTCGCCCGCGCGGCTGATCGCGCCCGGGCGAGTGCAGCGCTCAACATCGCCGAGTTCGACGGGTTACCGGCGCCCGCGGACACGGCGAACCTTCGTCTGGGCCCGGACCTGTCCCCCGCCGTGCTGGCACTGCTGCCCCTGGTGGGCGTGTGGCGCGGTGACGGGGAGGGCCACGACCCCGATACGGGCGTCGACTACCCGTTCGGGCAGCAGATCGTGGTCAAGCACGACGGCGGTCCCTACCTGGCGTGGGAGTCGCGGTCGTGGCGTCTCGGCGAGGACGGTGGGTACCAGGGTCCGGACCTGCGGGAATCGGGTTTCTGGCGAGTCAGCGGTGACGGCATGCCAGGCTCCGACAACGAGGAGACCATCGAGCTACTGCTCACCCATGCATCGGGTGTGGTGGAGCTGTACTACGGGCACGCGCTGAACCAGTCGTCCTGGGAGCTGGCCACCGACGTGGTGATTCGCTCCACCTCCGCCGCTCTGATGGGTGGCGCCAAGCGGCTCTACGGCATCGTGGACGGTGGGGATCTCGCGTACGTCGAGGAACGAGTGGGTGCGGACGGCGACCTGCGCCCCCGACTCTCCGCGCGCCTGACCCGCCAGATCGGCTGACGGCACCCCGAGAAACACGACGACCCCCGAGCCGTACCGCCGCGCCACCGGGGGTGGGTGGTCGGGGGTCCCGGTCTGGACGGACCGGGGGCTCGGGGGTCGGGTAGCTGCCTGGAAATAGCCTGCCGCTCGCGCGGAAAGCGTTCCGTCAGCGGTTGCGGCTAGCTGGCAGCCACCTCACGTGTCCAAGATCTACTCAATTCCAGACCACCTCCTTCCTCGTGTAGCGACCACGCTACGCGGAGGTCACGGGCGCGGCAACGGGATTTTTCCGGTGCGTCGCGGATGTGAGAGTCACGGTGTCCACGCCCGCGGGAACGGGCCGATGAGTGATCACCAGGACCGCGCGATCGGTGTGCAGCAGTGGCGATTCCGACCCGAGGATCTCGCCGAGCAGCGCGCGCGAGGACTGGTCGTCGAGATGCTCGGTGGGCTCGTCGAGGATCAGGACAGGTGCCGCCGAGACCAGGGCACGGGCGAGCAGAAGCCGCCGACGCTGTCCGCCGGAGACCGCGCGGGCACCGCCGTCCAGAACGGTGTCGATCCCGTCGGGCAGCCCCGCGACCCAGGGGCCGAGACCGACCTGCTCGAGCACCCGCCGCGCCTGCTCGGCCTCCAGATCTCCCCGCGCCACCCGCAGGTTCTCGAGCACGGTGGTCTCGAACAGGTGGGCATCCTCGGCGAAGAAGGTGACCGTGCGCCGCAGGTACTGCGGATCGACGGCGGCGAGGTCGGTCCCGCCCAGGCTCACGCTGCCGCTCTGCGGGGCCACCAGGCCGGCCAGGGTCGCCGCCAGGGTCGTCTTGCCCGACCCGCTGGGGCCGACCACGGCCACTCGCGCACCGGGGGCCAGGGTGATCTCCACGGGATCGGTCACGACCGCCGAGCCCGGCCGCCGACACCGTAGACCGCGAGCGACGAGCGTCGTATCGGCCGGTTCACCGGTCGGTCCGGCGTCGGCGATCTGGCCGTCGACGAGGGCATCGATGCGGGTCGCCGCTGCGCGGGCGCGGTTGAGCGCGGTGGCCGCCGCGGGCAGCGCGCCGACGGCCTCGAAGGCGGCGAGCGGCAGCAGCACGATGATGGCGAACGACATGGGGTCGGTGCCCCCGGAGAAGCCGCTGCCGGTACCCATCGCGGTGACGGAGAAGGCGAGTGCGCCCAGCACCGAGACCGCCATGGCGAGCGGGGTGGCGGCAGTGGCGAACGCGGCGCGTCGCACCGCCCGATCCGCGCGTCGCGATCCCTCGGACTGCGCTCGGTGGGCGAGGGCCAGGGCATCGTCGAGACGCCCGGCCACCCGCAGCTCGGATGCGTGGTCGAGCACCGTGGTCACCGCGGCGGTGAAGTCGGTGCGTGCTGCCGAGGCGGCTGACTCGGCTGCTTCCGTGGCCTTCGCCGCCGCGAGCGGTGCGAGCACACCGGCGAGAAGGAGAGCCAGTGCGAGCACCGCGGCCGAGCCGGGCGAGCGAACAGCCACCACCGCGACCGCGGCGGTGGAGACGACGGCGGCGACGGCTGTGGGCACGACGGCGCGGATCACGAGGTCGCCGAGAGCATCGACGTCGGCTCCGGTCCGCGCCAGGAGATCACCGCGACGGATCGAGAGCAGGGTTGCGCTGTCGCCGCGGGCGAGCCGCTCGTAGATGCGGGTGCGGGCGACCGTGGTGCCGCGCAGTGCAAGGTCGTGGGTGGCCAGGCGCTCGAGGTATCTCAGGAGTCCGCGGGAGATGCCCAGGGCGCGCACGGCCACCACTGCCACCGACAGGTCCAGTACCGGGGGCATCTGCCAGGCGCGGGTGATCAGCCAGGCCGACAGCGCCGCCAGCGCGACGGCGCTGCCCAGCGCACCGACACCAGCGGCGATCGCGTACAGCACTCGCCGACGCTCGACTTCGAGCAATCCGATCAGCCTCATGCGGGTACCTGCTCTGCGTGCACGGCCACCACCGCGTCGGCGGCGGCGAGTGTCGCCGGTGTGTGGCCCACCACCACCACGGTTCGCCCGCGCTGGGCGAGGGCGACCAATTCGGCCAGCACTCGCGCAGCGGAGTCGTCGTCGAGGTGCGCGGTCGGTTCGTCCAACAGCAGCACCGGTCGGTCGGACACCAGGGTGCGGGTGAGGGCAAGTCGCTGCCGCTCACCGAGCGAGAGCCCTTCGCCCCCACGGCCCACCACGGTGTCCCACCCATGCGGGAAGGTAGCCAGAACCTGGTCGAATCCTGTTGCCGCACATGCTCGATCAAGGTCGGCCACCGTCCCTCGTCGGCCCAGGTCGAGGTTGTCGCGCAGTGTTCCCGGAACCACCGCCGGGCGCTGCGGAAGCCACGTCACGCACGACCACCACTGCTCGCGATCGAGCTGCGACAGCGGTGTTCCCGCCACGCTGACGCTGCCGGCACTCGGCTCGGCGAGTCCCAGGACCACCGCGAGCGCCGTGCTCTTGCCGCTGCCGTTGTCGCCGGTGAGCACCGTGAGCTGTCCGGGTTCGAACGTGGCACCGAGGTTCTCGGGAGCGCACCCCGATCGCGACGCCACGCTGACACCTGCCAGAACGATGGGTCCGGGCGCAGGAGCGGCCGCTCCACCGTCCCGAGCCCGAGCGGCCGGGGCGTCGAGGATCTCGAACACCCGCTCGGCCGCGGCGAGACCGTCCTGCGCACTGTGGAACTGCGCGCCCACGGTGCGCAACGGCAGGTACACCTCGGGCGCGAGGATCAACGCGACGATGCCCGCCTCGAGAGCCATGTCGCCGAACACCAGCCGCAGCCCGATCGACACTGCCACCAGGGCCACGCACAGTGTCGCCAGGAGTTCGAGCACCATCGACGACAGGAACGCCACGCGCAGCGATGCCATCGTGGTGCGGCGGTGCGCGTCGCCGAGTTCACGCACCCGCTCCTGCGGTCCCGACTCGCGCCCCAGGGCGCGCAGGGTGGGCAGACCGTCGATGAGGTCGAGCAGCTGTTCGGACAGCCGCGCCATGGTGGCCAGGCTGCGCTGTGAGCGACCGGCGGTGAGCAAGCCGATCAGCACCATGAACAGCGGGATCAGCGGCAGCGTGACCGCCACGATGAGCCCGGACACGGTGTCGGTCAGGGCGATCACCACCACCACGATCGGCGTCACGGTGACCGCGGCCATCAGAGCCGGGATGTACCCGGTGAGGTAGGGCCGCAGATCACCGAGGCTGCGGGTGATCACCGACGCCCACTCCACCCGTCGGGAATCGAGGGTGCGCGGCCGAGCCGCTGCAGCGGCGGCCACGGCCTCGCGCTCGAAGGTCTCGATCACCCTCGCCGACGACCGGAACGCCATGCGCGCGGACAGCCACGTCGCTCCTACACGGACGGCGAATGCTGTTGCCAGTACGGCCATCTCGGTGCCCCACGCCCCGACGCTGCGGGCGCCGGGATCGGTGATCACACCGGCCACGATGCGACCGAGCATCAGCGCGGCCACGATGATGGTGGCCGTCTGCACCAACGACAACACCAGCGACGCCACGAAGTAGCGCCGCGCCGGGCCCGACCGCTGCCACAGACGTGGGTCGATCGGGCCGCGGCGTGGGGTGCTCACCGCTCTCACCTACCCGACGCCGGCAGACCGATCGAATCGGGGATCTGCGGCACCGAGATGCGGCGGCGGAACACCCAGTACGTCCAGCCCTGGTAGATCAACACCACCGGGGTGATGGCCAGGGCGGCCCAGCTCATGATGCCGAGGGTGTAGGAACTCGACGACGCGTTGCTCACCGTCAGCGAGAACGCCGGGTCGGTGGTGGACGGCATGACGTTCGGGAAGACGGAGGCGAACAGCAGGGTCACCGCACCGGCGACGACGATGCAGGTGGCGGCGAAGGCCCACCCTTCCCGTCCCCGCCGGGTCAGGACCGTCACCGCGACCAGCGCGGCGGCGGCCGCGATCACCAACGCCCACGTCCAGGTCTTGCCGTACGCGATCTGAGTCCACAGGGCGAATCCGGCCACGATCATCGCCACCGGCGCCGAGAGCGCCGAGGCCATGGCGGCAGCGTCGCGGCGCACCTCGCCGTCGGTCTTGAGGGCGATGAACACCGCGCCGTGCAGTGCGAACAGCGAGAGCGTGGTCAGTCCCCCGAGCAGTGCATACGGGTTGAGCAGGTCGAAGAACCCACTGGTGACCTGCTTGTCCACGTCGATCGCCACCCCGCGCACCACGTTCGCGAACGCCACGCCCCACAGCACGGCGGGCACCCACGAGCCGATGCCGATGCCGAGGTCGGCACGCTTGCGCCACACCGGGTCGTCGATCTTGCCGCGCCATTCGATGGCGCAGATGCGCAGGATCAACGCCACCAGGATCAGCAGGAGCGGCAGGTAGAAGCCCGAGAACATGGTGGCGTACCAGTCGGGGAAGGCCGCGAACAGCGCACCGCCGGCGGTGAGCAGCCACACCTCGTTGGCGTCCCACACGGGGCCGATGGTGTTGAGCACGGTGCGGCGCCGCTTCTCGGCGTGGGCGGGGGTGTCGCCGCGACCGAGTATCGGCATGAGCATCCCGACGCCGAAGTCGAAACCCTCGAGCACGAAGTAACCGATGAACAGCAGCGCCACGACCACGAACCAGAATTCGGGGAGTCCCATGATGAATCCTTGCCTTCCGTGACGGTGCTCAGTAGGCGAACGAGAGCGGTCGCGTCTCGTCCGTGTGGTCGTCGGATTCGGGTTCGTGCGGGTGCGCGTCGTGCTCGGACGGACCGGCGATCACGTAGCGGCGCATCAGGTACAGCCACACCCCGCCTAGGGCGGCGTAGAGCGTGGTGAAGGTGATCAGCGATGTGAGCACCAGGGCGACGGGATGATCGGAGACACCCTGATCGACCATGAGCCGAATGGCGTCGATGCCCGTGGGATTGGGCGCGACGATCCACGGCTGGCGGCCCATCTCGGTGAAGATCCAGCCCGCACTGTTGGCCAGGAACGGCGTCGGGATCACTGCGATGGAGAGCCGCCCGAACCACTTCTGATCCGGCACGCGCCCACCGCGGGTGAGCCACAGGCCGATCAGCGCGAGCGCTGCCGAGCCGGCGGCCAACCCGATCATCATTCGAAATGCCCAGTAGGTGACGAACAGGTTCGGCCGATAGTTGCCGGGGCCGTACTGCTGCTCGTACTGCGCCTGAAGTTGGTTGACGCCCTGCACGGTTGCGTCCACATCGTTCTTGGCCAGGAACGAGGTGAGACCGGGGATGGAGATCAGGTGCACCACGCTCTCGCAGTTGTTGTGGGTGCCGATGGTCAGCACCGAGAACGATGCGCCGGTCTCGGTGTCGCACAACGACTCCGCCGATGCCATCTTCATCGGCTGCTGCTCGAACATGAGCTTGCCCTGAATATCGCCGGTGACTCCCAGCGCGACACCCGAGATCATCATGATGACGAACGACATTCGAGCGGCCGGGCGGAACATGGTGCGTGCCAGGGTGGCATCGCCACGACGGACCGCGCGAACCATCCACCACCCGGAGATCCCGGCGACGAAGGTGGCCGCGGTGATGAACGCGCCCGCGACCGCATGCGGGAACGCCGCCAGCGCAGTGCTGTTGGTCAGGAGCGCGACGATGGAGGTCAGTTCCGCGCGGCCGGTCTCGGGATTGAACCTCGCTCCCACCGGGTGCTGCATCCACGAGTTCGCCGCGATGATGAAGAACGCGGAGGCGTTGACCCCGATCGCAACCATCCAGATGGTCGCCAGGTGCACCAGTTTCGGCAGGCGGCTCCATCCGAAGATCCAGAGCCCGAGGAACGTCGACTCGAGGAAGAACGCCACCAGGCCCTCGAGCGCGAGCGGGGCGCCGAAGACGTCACCGACGAAGCGGGAGTACTCGCTCCAGTTCATGCCGAACTGGAACTCCTGGACGATGCCGGTGGCGACGCCGAGTGCGAAGTTGATCAGGAAGAGCTTGCCGAAGAACTTGGTCAGCCGATACCAGTGGTCCTTGCCGGTGACCACCCACATGGTCTGCATGGCGGCCACCATCGGCGCGAGGCCGATGGTCAGTGGCACGAGGAGAAAGTGATAGACGGTGGTGATGCCGAACTGCCACCGTGAGACATCGAGAGCGTCCATGGTCCCGCCGGTCCTTCGCATAGGTCAGATGAGGGTCCTCACCTGCGAAGAACGCTACTACTACAGGTAGTAGTACACGAGCCTTTTCGGGCCGATGTGGCGACCGTTACCAGTGACCGTGAACACTCGCGAACCGGGCCACGGCGACGACCGAGAGCCGAGGGCCGGGGGCCGCACTGCCACGACTCGTGTTACCTTCGACGGGGAGGACGCTGGGTGGGAGTACGCGTCGGCCAGGGGGATTCTTCTGTGGGTGTTGGTTTCAACCCGCGCCACGTCGGGCATTCCGGTAACGCCAGCGATCACGCAGCGTCCAGACATGTTGCCGTTCTGACATGTCGCCGTCCTGGAATATCGACCACGCGCCGATATCGGCCCGAACACGGAAGAGGCTATGACCGAATCACTCACCCACACAGGCAATGTCGGCTCCGCGGGGGCAGGCGGCCCACAGGCCGGCACGATCGTCGACGCGTTCCGAGCAACCGTCGCCGCGCACCCGAACGCCGTGGCGCTCAAGAGCGCCGACACCGGAACCTCACTGACGTGGCGGCAGTACGCGCTGCGCGTGGAGGAGATCGCGGGCGGCCTGGCGGGTCTGGGTGTGGGCCACGGTGACGTGGTGGGTCTGATGCTGCGGAACCGCCCCGAGTTCAGCCTGGTCGACACTGCAGCGATGCACCTGGGCGCCACGCCCTTCTCGATCTACAACACCTCGAGCCCGGAGCAGTTCGCGTACCTGATGGGCCACTCCGGCGCCAAGGTTCTCGTGACCGAGGCGGCGTTCCTGCCGATCATCAAGGCCAGCGGTGCGTCATGGTCCTACCTGGTGGTGCTCGACTCCGCCACCGAGACGGCAACACCGAGCGGCGACGACGAGATCGCCTACGCCGACCTGGCCTCCCGTACACCCGAGGGCTTCGACCTCGCCGCGGCGTCCGCACAGGTGTCGCCGGAGGACCTGGTGACCCTGATCTACACCTCCGGAACCACCGGCACCCCCAAGGGCGTCGAGCTCACGCACTCGAACATCCTGTCCGTCGTGCACGCCTTCAACGCCGTCGCCAAGGCGGTCCCCGGCGAGCGGGTCATCTCCTACCTGCCCTCGGCGCACATCGCCGACCGCCTCATCGGTCACTACATGCCGATGGTCCTCGGCTGCCAGGTCACGTTCGTCGCCGATCCCACCACCATCGCCACCGCACTCCCGGCCGTGCGACCCAACCTGTGGCTCGGTGTGCCGCGGATCTGGGAGAAGATCCGTTTCGGCGTTATGGAGAAGCTCGACAACCCGCCGAACGCGGTGGTGGGCGCTCTCGGCTCCACAGCGCTGAAGCTGGGTCTGAAGAAGGTTCGCAACGGCGGTCGGCTCGGTCGCGTCGAGACGGCCGTGCTGTCCGTGCTCGACAAGGTGGTCCTGGCGAAGATCCGTTCCGCGCTGGGCCTGGACGAACTGCGTCTCGGGTACTCCGGAGCCGCGCCCATCGCCGCCGAGACGCTGGAGTTCTTCGCGGCGCTGGGCATCACCATCGTCGAGGTCTGGGGGCTCACCGAGACCTGCGCCGGAACCACCGTCAACCCACCGAACGCGATCCGCATCGGCACCGTCGGCAAGCCTGTGCCCGGGGTCCAGTTGGCCCTGGCGGACGACGGGGAGATCAAGGTGCGCGGTCCGGTGGTGATGCGCGGGTACCGCAACGACCCCGAGCGCACGGCCGAGGTCCTCGACGCCGACGGCTGGTTCTCCACCGGTGACATCGGCAAGATCGACGCCGACGGGTACCTGCGGATCGTCGACCGCAAGAAGGACATCATCATCAACGCGAGCGGCAAGAACATGTCGCCGTCGTTCATCGAGAACACCATCAAGAACGAGTTGCCCATCGCGCAGTCGGTGGTGGTGATCGGCGACGCCAAGCCGTACCTGGTCGCTCTGGTGGCTCTCGACGTCGTCGCGGCCTCGGCTCTGGTGGCCAAGGAGGGCCGGACCATCGACGATGCGGCCGCCCTGTCGAAGGACCCGGCTGTCGTGGCAGCGATCGACGCGGGTGTCGCAACGGCGAACGCTCGCCTGTCCCGGACCGAGCAGGTCAAGAAGTACAAGATCGTTCCGGATGCATGGGCACCGGGCGGGAACGAGCTGACCCCGACCCTCAAGGTTCGTCGGGCACCGGTTCAGCAGCAGTACTCGGCCGAGATCGAGAGCCTCTACGCCTGATCCGCTCGACAACCCCTGAAGTTCGACAAACCCTGCAGTTCGACAAACCCTGCCGCCCTACCCGGCTGCGACTGCGCGCTCGATCACCTCGCGCACGCGCTCGTCGCCGGTGTGGGGCGGCAGAGGTGTTCCATCGAGATCACGGACGCGGGCGGCGAGCGTGATCGAGGAGACCAGCCAGACGCTCTGCGCTGCGTGCAGATCCGCGGTGGTGAGCGGTGCGCGGCGACAGACGAAGCCGGCTTCTCGTGCATGCGGGAACATCACGTCCACGGTGGTACCCGGGAGGATGCCGAGTTCGGCCGGCGGACTGATCATCTCGTCACCACGAACGACCACCACGGACGAGCGCGGTCCCTCGAGCACCGTGCCGTCGGCGGCCAGGTAGATCACGTCGTCGGCCCCTCGGGACTGCGCGTGCCGCAACGCGGCCATGTTGGTGGCGTACGAGAGCGTCTTGGCCCCCAGCAGAGCCCACGGAATCTCCACTGCCGCCGACGGGGTGAAGCCGCGCTCGAGCGTGATCACCGAGATCCCGCTCGAGCGGACACGGGCAACACGGTCCGCGACCGGGCCGACAGTGACGAAGGCGGTCGGGGGCCCACCCCCCTCACGTCCGCGGCTGAGCAGCAGCCGCATCAACCCCTCCTCCGACACTCCCCACTCGCCGCAGGCCACGTCCACCGCGGCCGTCCAGGCGGGGAGGTCGGGGCGGGGCAGGTCGAGCATGTGCGCCGACCGTGCGAGCCGATCGAGGTGGGCCCCGAGCCAGCGGGGACGCCCGTCGCGGATCAGCACGGTCTCGAAAATGCCGTCGCCTCGGACCGCGGCCAGATCGTCGGCCATCAGAAGTGGCACGTCCGGGTCGTGCACCGCGCCGTCCAGGGTGACCAGCACGCGTATCGACATGCACGGATCGTAGGCCAGCCGCACCGGCCGTCACCGTCGGCGCCGGCCGCACCGATACGCCCCGTCGGCGCCACCTGCGCCGACCACCCGTGACACACTCGGGGGGTGACCGATTCTCTGCTCAGCCGTCCCGGCGCGGTCGCCTCCCCCGACTCGTCACCCGATGTCGGCACCGCGTGGCACTACGGTGACCCGTTGCGCGAACAGCGGGCCGCAGCCACGACGGCGGCAGTGGTCGACCGATCCAACCGGGCACTGATCTCGCTGGCGGGGTCCGAGCGGCTGACGTGGCTGCACACGATCTCGAGTCAGCACGTGGCCGACCTCGCCGACGGTCACTCCGCCGAGAACACCAGCCTCGACGCCAACGGCCGCGTGGAGCATCACTTCACGCTCACCGATCTCGCCGGGGTCACGTGGATGGACACCGACGCCGCGCACGGTGATCCGTTGCGCACCTTCCTCACCCGCATGGTGTTCTGGGCCGACGTCACCGTCACCGACGCGTCCGACTACGCCATGCTGACACTTCTGGGCCCGCAGGCCGGGGCCGTTCTGGCCGAGACCGGGCAGAGCGTGCCCGCCGAGCCGTACGACGCGGTGGCCCTCGCCGAGGGCGGTCTGGCCCGCCGGATGCCGTGGCCCGATCACGACACCATCGATCTGCTGATCCCCCGCGCCGACCTGAGCGCGTGGTTCGATCGCCTCGTCGCCGCCGGGGCGGTGGCAGCAGGGAGTTGGGCCTACGAGGCGCTGCGGGTGGCGGCCGTGCGCGCACGAGTCGACATCGACACCGACGAGCGCACCATCCCCCACGAGGTCGACTGGATCGGCGGGGTCGAGACCTTCGGCTCGGTGCACCTGGACAAGGGGTGCTACCGCGGTCAGGAAACGGTTGCGCGCGTGCACAATCTGGGCCGACCACCACGGCGGCTGGTACTGCTGCACCTCGACGGATCCGCCGACGGGCGACCCGAGCCGGGTGACGCGGTCACCGCCGCCGGACGGGCCGTGGGACGGGTGGGTACGGTGGTCGACCACTACGAACTCGGACCGATCGCCCTGGCCCTGATCAAGCGGGCCGTCCCTGTCGACACCGTACTCGAGGCCGGCCCCTGCGCCGCGTCGATCGATCCCGATTCCTACCACGCGGACACCGAGGTTCAGGCCGGGCGCGCAGCGATCGAGAAGCTCCGCGGCCGATGACCCGGGTCCTGACCGGGCGGCTGGACGCGATATGTGTTGTCGCACAGCTGCAACCACTGTCGACGGTGTACGGCGACACGGCCATCGACAAGCGTCCGGTGGCCGGCTCGGTGTACGTCGGGCGAGTCGGTGTGGACGGTGATCGATGCATCGATACCGCCGATCACGGTGGCGTCGATCAGGCCGTGTACGCCTACTCGGCCGAGGAGGCCCGACGATGGGCCGACGAGCTCGGACGCGATCTGCCACCGGGATGGTTCGGGGAGAACATGCGCACCACCGGGATAGCCGTCACCGACGCGGTGGTCGGATCGCTCTGGGAGGTCGGCACCACGGTCCTCGAGGTGGCCGGTCCACGGGTGCCGTGCGGCACCTTCGCCAGATGGGCGGGCGAGCCGCGGTGGGTCACCCGCTTCACCCGTCGCGGTGATGTCGGGGCGTACCTGCGGGTGCTGCAGGAGGGCACGGTGGCAGCGGGCGACGAGATTCGAGTGAGCCGGGTGCCCTCCCACGGGTGCACGGTCCGAGATCTGTTCGTCGGCACCGACCGCGGCAAGCTCGAGGCCCTGCTGGCCGAACCCGATCTCGGCGACAAGGTCTACCGATACGCCCGTGCGAAGCTGGCCCGATGAGCGTGCCCGTGGTCGAGGTGATCCGCTCCGGAGTGGTGGAGTGCGTTCATCACGGCTCGGTGGTGGTGCTGGACCCATCGGGTGCGGTGGTCGTCTCGCTCGGCGAGGTCGACGCTCCGATCCTGCCCCGCTCGTCCAGCAAGCCTCTTCAGGCGACGGCCATGCTGCGCTGCGGGTTCGAGCCGGTCTCCACCGACGAGTGCGCCATCTCCGCCGCCTCCCACGAAGGTGAGCGCGAGCACCTGCGGGTGGTGCAGGGCCTGCTCGATCGCAATGGCCTGACCGCCGACCACCTGCAGTGCCCACCCGCGTACCCCGGGCACGAGCTCACCCGGGTGGAGGTGATGGCAGCGGGTTTCGAGCAGTCGCCGCTGTTCATGAACTGCTCCGGAAAGCACGCCGCCATGCTCGCCACGTGCCAGGCCGCCGACTTTCCTCTCGAGACCTACACGCAGCCGTCGCACCCGCTCCAGGTCGCGGTCACCGACACCGTTCGTGAGCTCACGGGGGCGCCGGAGTCGGATCTCGCTGTCGACGGGTGCGGGCTGCCGATCGTTCCGGCGTCGTTGACCGGTCTGGCGCGCTCCTTCGCGACGCTCGTCACGGCCGAGCCGGGTAGCCACGAGCGGTCGGTGGCCGACGCGATGCGCGCGCACCCGGTGCTGATCTCCGGCACGGGCATGGCCGATGCCGTGCTGATGGCCGCTGCGCCCGGTCTGCTGGCGAAATCCGGCGCCGACGGGGTGTTCGTGGGGGCGCTACCGGACGGATGGGCGGTCGCGTTCCGTATCGCCGACGGCGGTGATCGTGCCCGGCTCCCACTGGCCGCGACCTTGCTGGCGACGGTGGTCGACACCCCGGGCGTTGATGATCTGACCACGACGGGAGTGTTCGGCGGCGGGCGCAGGGTGGGGCAGGTTCAGGTGAGCGACGTCGTGGGCCGTGCCGCACAAGCGGGGCGGGCGATCGCACGCTAGAGTGGCGTTCAGGAAGAAGACAATCTGACGGGGCCGCCGAAAATTCCCGGGCCGCCCCGCTACTCGCGAGGGGGTTAGCCATGGGCCGCGGCCGGGCTAAGGCAAAGCAGACCAAGGTAGCGCGCGAGCTGAAGTACAGCTCGCCGTCCACGGATTTCGACCGGCTCCAGAAGGAGCTCGCTGGGTCCCCCGACTCGCACCGCAGTTCAGTTCCCGAGCGTGAGCCGTCGCGCTACGAGGACGACGACTACGACGACTACCGCCGCTGAGCGGTCACCGCTGAACACACAGCAATGCGGGACGCCGGAAGGTGTCCCGCATTGCTGTGTGAGCGTTGTTGCCGTGTGAGCGTTGTTGCCGTGTGAGCTGTGACCGCTGTCAGAACCGCGGGTGGTCTCCGACGAGCACCGCGCGCGCGGCGGACGCGTCCGTCGCGGTGTGCACCGTGCCGAGCACCCAGCAATCTATGTGGCGCGCGGTGAGAACGGCGAGTGCACGGTCGACGTCTTCAGCGCCGACCACCGCCACCATGCCCACACCCATGTTGAAGGTTCGGTCCATCTCCGCCCGCTCCACTCGCCCCCGCTGAGCGATCATGGCGAAAACCGGAGCCGGGCTCCATGTCCCCCGGTCGAGTTCGGCTGTCAGCCCGGCCGGGATCACGCGGCCGAGGTTGTTCTCGAGCCCGCCGCCGGTGACGTGGCAGAACGTTCGAACATCGGTTTCGGCAGCCAGTGCGAGGCAGTCCTTGGCGTAGATGCGCGTGGGTTCGAGCAGTTCCTCGCCGAGCGTTCGCCCGAACTCCTCGACGTGCGCGCTCAGCGACATGCGGTCGATCTCGAGGAGAACCTTGCGGGCGAGGGAGTAACCGTTGGAGTGCAGGCCCGACGAGCCCATGGCGATGACCACGTCGCCGGGCCGCACACGATCGGGGCCGAGCACGGAGTCGGCCTCGACCACCCCGACCCCGGTTGCCGAGAGGTCGTAGTCACCGTCGCCCATCAGGCCGGGGTGCTCAGCGGTCTCGCCGCCGAGCAGTGCGCAGCCCGCCTCGATGCAGCCCTCGGCGATCCCTTGGACGATCTCGGCGACACGCTCGGGGATCACCTTGCCCACGGCGATGTAGTCCTGCAGGAACAGGGGCTCGGCGCCGCACACCACCAGGTCGTCCACCACCATGGCCACCAGGTCCAGGCCCACGGTGTCGTGCTTGTCCATCGCCTGCGCCACCGCGAGCTTGGTACCCACCCCGTCGGTGGATGCGGCGAGCAACGGTTCGCGGTAGCCGCCCTTGAGGGCGAACAGCCCGGCGAACCCGCCGAGACCGCCCACCACCTCGGGTCGGGTGGCCTTCTTCGCGAGCGGGCCGAACAGCTCGACGGCGCGATCACCGGCCTCGATGTCGACTCCGGCCGCAGCGTACGACGCGCCGGCCGATGGTCGTCCGCCCGAGTTGTGGGTGTCGTCGGTCATCGTCTGTTCCAGCTCCGTTGTCTGCTCGCTCGCCGCCCGCGGCGGTGGCGTCGGGATGTCGGCGACAACGCTACCGGAGTCGGTGTACACACCCCACCGCCCCGGTCACCGGGCGGAACGGCTCACCCGGGTATCGCGGCGATGAGCGCCCGCGTGTACTCGTGCTCCGGGTTTCGCAGAATCGCCGCGGGTGAGCCGAGTTCGACTATCGCCCCCGCCCGCATGACGGCCACGCGGTGTGCGAGCCGGTCGACCACGGCCAGGTCGTGGCTGATGAACAGACACGCGAAGCCCAGTTCGGCCTGCAGCTGTTCGAACAGCTCGAGTACTGCGGCCTGAACCGAGACATCCAGGGCGCTGGTGGGCTCGTCGGCCACCAGCAGGTCCGGCCCCAGGATCAGCGCCCTGGCCAACGACGCGCGCTGACGTTGGCCGCCGGACAACTCGTGCGGGTAGCGCTGGGCTGTGCCCGCGGGCAACTGCACCGAGTCCAGAATCTCCACCACGGCGGCGTCGATCTCGGCGCGTGTGCGGCGGGTGCGGTCGGTTCGCGCGAATCGAGACGGCCGGTGCACCAGCAGCGGTTCGGCCACGCACTGCCCCACCGTCAGGCGCGGGTTCAGGGCGGTCGACGGGTCCTGGAACACGAAGCCGAAGCGGCGCCGCAGTTCCTTCAGCGACGCCCCTCGCACGGCGGCGAGGTCGGTGCCCAGCACCTCCACCGTGCCGGCCGACGGCTTCTGCAGCGCTGCCACCACCCGTCCCACCGTGGACTTGCCCGAACCCGACTCCCCGACCAGGCCCAGGGTCTCCCCGGGGGCGAGGTCGAAGCTGACGGCGTCGACCGCCCGGAACGCCGACTGCCCGACGCCACCGGAGAACTCCACCACCAGATCCCGCACCCGCACCACGGGCTCAGGCACCGAGTCGGCGACGGCAGGACCGGCTCCACTCGGCGCGTCGGGCACCGCGGGGTCGAGGGTGAGGACCGCCGACAGCAGCGAGCGCGTGTACTCGGCCTTGGGTGCGGCGAAGAGGTCAGCGACGGGCGCTTCCTCGATCACCTCGCCGTTCCTCATCACCACCACGCGGTCGGCAATCTGCTTGACCACACCCATGTTGTGTGTGATCAGCACGATCGAGCAGCCGAGGCGGTCCTTGAGATCGCGCAGGAGCGCGAGGATCTCGGCCTGGACGGTGACGTCGAGCGCCGTGGTGGGCTCGTCGGCGATGATCACCTGCGCCTCGCACGAGATGGCAATGGCGATCATCACCCGTTGCTTCTGGCCGCCGGACAGCTCGTGCGGGTAGTAACCGAACCGACGCTCGGGGTCGGGCAATCCGACCATCGTGAGTAGTTCGACGGCACGTGCCCTCGCGTCGGTCCTGCTCATGCGCGAGCCGTCGGCGCGAGGGTGAGCGCGCAGGGCTTCGGTGATCTGGTACCCGACGGTGAACAGCGGATCCAGCGCGCTGCCGGGCTCCTGGAAGATCATCGACACGACTCGTCCGCGGATGCTCGTCCAGTCCTTCTCGCTCAGACCCGTGACCGGGCGGCCGTCGAGCACCACCTCGCCCTCGACCAGCGCGGTGTTCGGCAGCAGACCGATCGCGGTGCGCACGCTCACCGATTTGCCCGACCCCGACTCCCCCACGACGGCCAGCACCTCACCGCGTCGCACCTCGAAGGACACCGAGCGGGCGGCGCGCACGGGATCACCGTCGGTGGCGAACGTGACGGACACCTCGCTCAGCGACAGCGCACTCGGGTCGGGGGACAGGGCAGGTTTCTCGCTCACGCGCCACCTCCGACCAGACGACGACGGGTACGCAGCACCGGGTTCAGGGTCTCGCTGACGCTCTCGCCGACCATGGTCATCCCGAGCACCACCAGCACGATCGCGGCGCCGGGGAATATCGAGGTCCACCAGATGCCGTTGGAGATGTCGGGCAGTGCCTTGTTGAGATCGAAACCCCATTCCGCGGCGGAGGTGGGTTCGATGCCGAACCCGAGGAAACCCAGTCCGGCGAGGGTGAGGATGGCCTCGGCGCCGTTGAGGGTCGCGATCACCGGCAGGGTGCCGGTGACGTTGGCGAGGATGTGCCGGAACAGGATTCGCGGAGTGGACGCCCCGGTGACCCGCGCGGCGTCCACATATGGCTCGGTCTTGACCGAGACGGTGGCGTTGCGGATCACGCGGAAGTACTGCGGAACGAACACCGCCGTGATCGCCACGGCTGCCGAGAGCACACCGCCGAAGCTGCTCGACTGGCCGCCGGCCACCACGATCGAGACCACGATGGCCAGCAGGAGACTCGGGAAGGCGTACATCGCGTCCATGAACAGCACCAGCACGCGGTCCACCCAGCGGCCCACGTACCCCGACACCAGGCCCAGGGGTACACCGATCAGAACCGAGAGCACCAGCGACGTCGCGATCACCAGCAGCGCTGTGCGGGCGCCGAAGATCACCCGCGAGAACACGTCCTCACCGCGCACCGAGGTGCCGAAGATGTGATCTGCGCTCGGGGCGGCCTGGCGCGCGAAATCGACACCGTCGGAGGAAGTCTGGGCGAACCCGTAGGGTGCGATCAGCGGCGCGGCCAGTGCGGCGATCACGAACATCGCCACCAGCACCAGGCCGGCGATCAGCGTGAACCGCTGCAGACCGACGCTGCTGCGGATGATCCTGAGGCCCGGCACTCCTCGCCGAGGTGGGGGCGGGGCGACCCCGTCGACACCGGTCAGAGCCGTCATCAGAACCTCACTCGCGGGTCGATGAGGGCGACGATGGCGTCGGTGACGAAGCTGACCACCGCCACCACGATCGCCAGGAACGTCACGATGCCCTGGACGGCGACGAAGTCACGGGCCTTGAGGTATTGCGCCAGTTGATATCCCAGCCCCTGCCATTCGAAGGTGGTCTCGGTGAGCACGGCACCGCCGAGCAGGATCGCGATCTGCAGGCCGATCACGGTGACCACCGGGATCAGGGCGTTGCGGAAGGCGTGACGACGGGTCACCACACCCTGCGGCAACCCACGCGCCCGCGCTGCGTCGACGTATCCGGACTGCAGGGTCTGCAGCAGGTTCACCCGCACCAACCGCAGGAACACCCCGGCGGTGAGCAACCCCAGCGCCACCGCCGGCAGCACCGCATGCTTCAGCACATCGATCGTGTAGCCGGTGTCTCCGTAGAGGATCGAGTCGATGATCAGGATGTTGGTCTTCGGTGAGACGTTCTGCAGAGCCAGTTCGACCTTGGTGCTCGCCCGCCCGGCCACCGGCAACCACCCGAGCTTCACCGCGAAGATCAGCTTGAGGAGCATGCCCACGAAGAACACCGGCGCTGCGTAGAACAGGATGGCCAGGATTCGCAGGACGCCGTCGGAGATCGAATCTCGATGCGTCGCAGCGAAGAAGCCCAGCGGGATCCCTACCGCGAACGCCACCAGCAGTGCCCAGAACGCCAGTTCCAGTGTGGCAGCACCGTTCTCGAGCAATACCTCGCTGATGGCGATGTTGTTGGTCGCTGCGCGACCGAAATCGCCCTGCACCAACCTGGTGAGGTATTCCCAGTACTGGGTCAGGATCGGGCGGTCGTATCCTGCGGCGGCCCTGCGCTCGGCCACCTGGTCGGGGGGCAGGCGGCCACCGAGGGCAGCACTGATGGGGTCCCCCAGCACCCGCATGATGAAGAAGACGACCGTCACCAGGATCCACGCCGTCGGCAGGATCAGCGCGAACCTGATCAGCAGGTACCGGGCGAGCGCGCCGAACCGCGACGCGCTCGCCCGTGTGGTGTCCCCTGCCTGCTGCTCCGCCGTGTGCGTTCCCGGCTCCGACTCGTCCGCGGCCGCTTCGACCCCGCTCATCAACTCTTGCTGAGCGGGGTGAAGCGGAACTTGAACGACGCGTCGAGCGTGGTGTCCACGCCCTGCACGGAGTTGGTGCTGACCGCTATCTGCTTGCCCTCCAGCAGGGGGAGGGTGGAGATGAAGTCGGTGGCCATCCGCGTCTGGATGTCACCGATGATCTTGTCCCGGGCAGCCCTGTCCGCGGTGGTGCGCTGCTGGTCGATCATCGCGGTGATGTCCGGGTTCTCGAACCCGTTCTTGAGGAAGTTGTCGGGCGCGAAGAACGGGGTGAGGTAGTTGTCGGCATCGGGGAAGTCCGGGAACCAGCCCAGCTGGTACACCGGGTAGGTGTCCTTCACCCGCTCCTTGGTGTAGGTGCTCCACTCGGTGGACTGCAGGTTCACCGTGAACAGGCCCGTGGCCTCGAGCTGCGACTTCACGGCCGCGTACTCCTCGGACGAGCTCGACCCGTAGTGATCGGGGTTGTACTGCAGGTTCACCGCGACCGGGGTCTGCACCCCGGCGGCGGCGAGGAACTTCGCGGCCTCGTCCTTGTTCGGGGTGGCGCCGTAGACGTCCTTGAAGGCGGTGTTCGAGCCCTCGAGCCCACTGGGCACCACCGAGTACGCCGGGGTGTAGGTGCCCTTGTAGACGTTGTCGGACAACGCCTGTCGATCCACCGACGCAGCGACGGCCTTGCGCACGGCGAGTTTCTGCTCGGGTGTGCCGCCGGGCATGGTCCGGAAGTTGAACACGATGTAGCGCAGCTCGCCGCCGGGGCCGTTGTGCACGGTCAGCCCGTCGACGGTCTTCAGAGAATCGATGTCGGTGGGGGTCAGCGAGCGCCACGCGACGTCGATGGACTTGTTCTGCATGTCCAGCTTGAGGTTGTCCGCGCTGGTGTAGGTGCGCAGGGTGACCTTGCCGGTCTTCGGCGTCCCCAAAGCGCCCTTGTACCCGTCGAACTTCGAGAATGAGACCAGCGAGTTCTTCTCGTAGCTGTCGATCGAGTACGGCCCGGCGAAGGGTTTGGCCGCGGCGATGGCGTTGTCGTCCATGATCTTGTCGGCCGGGAACACCTTGGGATCGACGATGGGCCCGGCGTTGGTGGCCAGCGTCTGCGGGAACGTCTGGTCGTTGGGGGCCTTCAGGGTGAACTCGACGGTGGTCGGGTTCGGCGCGGCCGTGGACACCAGGTTGGCCAGCAGTGATGCCGGTCCGTTCGGGTCGTCGATCGCCACGATCCGATCGAACGAGAACTTGACCGCCTCGCTGGTGAGCGGGTTGCCGTTGGCGAAGGTCAGCCCGTCCTTCAGGGTGCAGCTGTAGACGGTGGGTGCGGTGAACTCGCAGCTCTTGGCGGCGTCGGGAACCAACGCGTCGCTGCCGGGGGCGAAGTTCATCAGGAACGGATAGACCTGGTTCATGATCGTGAACGAGCCGTTGTCGTAGGACCCGGCCGGATCGAGCGAGGACACCTGATCGGTGGTGCCGATCACCAGAGCGTCACCGTCAGAAGCGGTTCCGCTGTCGGTGCGACCGGAGCCGCAGCCGGCCACGGTCAGGGCTGCGACCGAGGCCAGGGCCACGAACACGGTCACCCGACCTACGGATCGATGCTTGGGGGCGCTCATGGCGGACGTCCTTCGTGGTGGTCGGATCGCAGGAACCCCGGCGGGCCGGGTTTCTGCGGAGGTTACCGACTACCGATGCGTTGCGCGCGGCAAACCGCGGATCCGCTCAGGGCCGCGAGAGGGCGCTGACGTTGTCAGCGCCGGACCCACCACTGCCACCCGCACCGGATGCACCGAGCGACGGCGCACCGGGTGAGCCGATTCCTTTCGCCGACAACCCTTCCAACACCGTCTTGCCCATCGCGGTCTCGGCAGGCAACTCGATCGGATAGTTACCGTCGAAGCACGCCGAGCACAGGCGCGACGCCGGCTGCTCGCTCGCGGCGATCATCCCGTCGATGGAGATGTAGCCGAGGGAATCGGCACCGATGGCCTGACGAACGCCCTCGAGAATGCCGTCCTCGGAGTCCATGCCGTTGGCGATCAGCTCGGCGGGTGAGGCGAAGTCGATGCCGTAGAAGCAGGGCCAACGCACCGGCGGTGAGGCGATGCGAACGTGGATCTCGAGCGCCCCGGCCTCGCGGAGCATCCGGATCAACGCCCGCTGAGTGTTGCCGCGCACGATCGAGTCGTCGACGACGATCAGGCGCTTGCCGCGGATCACCTCGCGCAGCGGGTTGAGCTTGAGCCGGATGCCGAGCTGGCGGATGGTCTGCGACGGCTGGATGAAGGTGCGGCCCACGTACGCGTTCTTCATCAGCCCCTGTCCGTAGGGGATGCCCGAACCTTGCGCGTATCCGACGGCGGCCGGGGTTCCCGATTCCGGCACCGGGATCACCAGGTCGCCGTCGGCGGGATGCTCGACGGCCAGGCGACGGCCGATCTCGACGCGCGTGGCGTGCACCGAGCGTCCCCCGATGACGCTGTCGGGGCGGGCGAGGTAGACGTATTCGAAGATGCAGCCCTTGGGTTCCGGGGTGGCGAAACGCGAGGACCGCACACCGTCGGCGTCGATCGCCAGCAGCTCACCGGGCTCGATGTCACGGACGAACGACGCGCCCACGATGTCGAGCGCTGCGGTCTCGGACGCCACCACCCAGCCGCGGTCGAGGCGACCGAGCGAGAGGGGACGCACACCGTGCGGATCCCGTGCGGCGTAGAGGGTGTTCTCGTCCATGAAGGTCAGGCAGAACGCCCCGCGCAGGGTGGGCAGCAACTCCATGGCGGACTGCTCGAGGGTGCTGTCCGCAGCGCCGTGTGCGAGGAGGGCCCCGACGACGTCGGAGTCCGATGTGCCGTTGCCGCGCCGCCCCGTCATCAGACCGGCTTCACGCGCACGGGAGGCGAGTTCGGACGTGTTGACCAGGTTGCCGTTGTGACCGAGCGCCACACCGCTGCCGGCGGCGGTGGTGCGGAAGATCGGCTGAGCGTTCTCCCAGGTGGTGGAACCGGTGGTGGAGTAGCGGCAGTGTCCGATGGCGACGTGTCCGGGCATCGCGCCGAGGGTCTGCTCGTCGAACACCTGGCTGACCAGCCCGAGATCCTTGAACACCAGCACCTGGGAGCCGTCGGCGACAGCGATACCCGCGGCCTCCTGGCCCCGATGCTGCAGTGCGTAGAGGCCGTAGTAGGACATCTTGGCGACGTCCTCGCCGGGCGCCCACACTCCGAAGACACCGCATTCCTCCCGTGGCTCGGCCTCCGGGGTGTCGTGCTCGACTACTGACACGTGTTGCGCTCCCTGGGTAGCTGGGCGTGCGTGGTGACTCGACGAACCGAAGTCTAGTGCCTGACCGGCGCGCAGCACGCCGTCGGCGCACCCCGGGACGGGTTTCGCCTGTGATCCCCACCTCCCCGTGCGTGCACACTGGAGTCATGCCGTCTCGCCTTCCCCCCGGAGTCGTTCCCGTCGTCCCTGGTCCCGGTCAGGAATCGGTATGGGACTACCCCCGTCCGCCGCGTCTGGAACGGGTGCGCACCCGCGCCGTCGTGCGCCTCGGATCGGCCCTGATCGCCGACAGCGCACACCCCTGGCGCGTACTCGAGACCTCACATCCCCCCACGTGGTACCTACCCCTGGCCGATGTCGATCCCTCCCGAATCCGCCGCTCGCGGGCACGGTCGACGATGTGCGAGTGGAAGGGCAGCGCCACGTACTGGGACATCCTCGGCGACGACGGCCCCGGCGGTGAGCCGACCGTGTTGGTGGCGGGCGGGTGGAGCTACGAGAACCCGACGCCGGCCTTCGCCGACATCGCCGGGGCGCTCTCGTTCTCCCCCGCGCAACTGACCTGCGAACTCGACGGTGAGCAGGCCCGGGCGCAGGAGGGCGGCTTCTACGCAGGATGGATCACCAACGCCGTCGTGGGTCCCTTCAAGGGCGGCCCCGGATCGTGGGGCTGGTGAGGGACAGGCTGGTGAGCGTTCAGTACACGTCGCGCGCGTAGCGCTTCTGCGCGATCAGGGCCTTCCGGTAGGCGAGGGCCTCGTCCTCCTCGAGCCGTCCGTGAACCGCGATGATCGACAGCAGCGCCTCGTCGACGTCGCGCGCCATGCGTGCGGCGTCGCCGCACACGTACAGGTGCGCGCCCGATTCGAGCCACCGCCACAGGTGCGCGCCGTGCTCGATCATCCTGTCCTGCACATAGATCCGCTCACGCTGGTCGCGGCTGAAGGCCAGGTCGAGTCGGTCGAGGAACCCGTCGCGAAACATGTCCTCGAGCTCGCTGCGATAGTAGAAGTTCTCGCTGGCGTGCTGGTCGCCGAAGAAGAGCCAGTTGCGGCCGGTGTGGCCCAGCGCGCGGCGGTGCTGCAGGAATCCGCGGAACGGCGCGATGCCGGTACCAGGACCGACCATGATCATGGGAGTCGACGACTCCGTCGGCGGCCGGAAGTGCGGTGACCGGGTCAGGAACAGCGGCACCTCGGTCTCGGCTGCCCGATCGGCGAGGAACGTCGAGCACACGCCACCGGCATCTGCGTAGCGCACCACGGACACCGTCAGGTCGATCACCTCGGGGCTCACCAGCGGCGAGGACGAGATCGAGTACTGGCGCGGCGCCAGGGGCGCGAGCACCGAGGTCCACTCCACCACATCGGCGCGAATCGGGAACGTCGTCAACAGGTCCGGGGCCTGGCGCCCGTGCAGCCACCGGTCGAGGTCGGTGCGGTTCTCCCGACGCATCAGCTTCGCGAGTTCGCCACTGCGGTTGCGGGCTCCGACGAACTCGAGCAGCCGGCGCGACACCGCGGACACGTCGTAGTGCACGGTCAGCGCCTCCCGCAGCGAGACCTCACGATCCCCCGCCGTCACGGTGTGCTCGCCGGACAACCCGGTGGCCGAGAGCCAGCGCTCGACGGTGCGCGGATCGTTGCGTGCGATCACCCCCAGAGAGTCACCCGGCTCGTATTCGGCTCCGCCGGTGTCGAATCCGAAGCGGCGCACCTCCTTGGCCGACGAGGGTCCGGAGAGCACCTCGTTGTGCGCCAGCACTGCCATCCCCGGTCTGGCTCGGGTGAAGAGCGGGGCCGCCGACTCCGCTGTGCCGGTTGTACGGGGTTCCGGCGAGCGGGGTTCCGGCGAGCGGGGTTCCGGCGAGCGGGGCTCGGTGCGGGTGGGGGCATCGGCACCGGCCAGCGCCGCGGTCGCTCGGCCGAGCCAGCTTCGCGCGGACGCGTCGTCCCCCGGCTCGCAGCGCACCAGGTCCAGACGCCGATGGGCTCCGAGTGCTGCGAACCGCTCGTCGATTCGACGGGCGTGCCCACAGAAGTCGTCGTAGGACGAATCACCCAGTCCCAGAACGGCGTACGACAGTCCGGCCAGGGCGGGCGCGGAGTCGGCCGCCAGACGGTCCCAGAAGTCCGCCCCGTTGTCGGGGGGGCCGCCCGCACCGAACGTGCTCGACACGACGAGCACCTCCGTGGCAGCCGCGAGCACCGCGAGATCGCAGTCGTCCATCTCCATGGCCGTCACCGCCAGCCCGCAGCCGGTCAGGGTGGCTGCGGCAGTCTGCGCGAAATCCTCGGCGGTGCCGGTCTGCGATGCCCACAGCAGCAGCACGCCCGGCCGCGTCGAGGCCGCCGAGTCCTGCGCGCCGGTGTTCTCCCCGACGTCCTCGGGCGCTCGCGAGAACCACCCCGCCAGGGTGCCGTCGACCCACGCCCGCACGTCCGGTCGCACCGGCGCACTGCTCGGCAGCACGGGCACGCCCACCACACCGGCACCCAGCGCGCCGAGAAACCCCCCGACGTAGAGCTTCTCGGCATCGGTGAGTATCGGTGCGGTGGCGTCGTCCACCCCGAGGGTGACGGCCAGGGCAGTGCTCTGCCGCGATCCCGATGCCGGTTCGCGCGAGGCGATCTCGGGCATCGGGACCGGTCGCAGGGATACCGCGCAAGCCTTGAACTCCGGTTGCAGCGAGAGCGGATCGACGGCGTCGTGCGTGACGGCGTTGATGGTCAGACCCTCACCCTGGGCGTCGTTCCAGTGGAACGGTACCCAGCAGGCACCGACGCGTACCCGATCGGTGATCACCGCGGGCAGCACCGCGGTGCCACGGCGCGAGGAGATCTCGACCGGAGCACCCTCGCGCGCGCCGAGAACGATGGCATCGTCGGGATGGATCTCCACGAACGGGCCGGGGTGGAGCCGATTGAGCTTGGCCACCTTCCCGGTCTTGGTCAGGGTGTGCCAGTGATGCTGCAGCCGACCGGTGTTGAGCACCATCGGGTACCGGTCGTCCGGCATCTCGGCGGGATCGATATGCGGGCGTGGGAAGAACACCGCGCGACGGCTCGGTGTGGCGAACGCGAGCGCGGGACGGTGCCCGTCGGCGCCTCGATGATCGTGCTGGCTCACACCGTCGTTGAGGTAGCGGATGGGGTGTCGATGGTCGTCGTCGCCGGGCGGTGCGGGCCACTGCACGGGACCGCGACGCAGGCGCTCGTGATCGACACCGCGCAGATCGTATCCGGTTCGGGGATTCGAGAACCCCGTGATCTCGTCGAATACATTTGCAGCGCAGGCATAGTCGAAGGCGTCACCGAAACCGAGGGCCGTTGCGACGTCGCAGATCAAGCGCCAGTCCGGGCGTGCATCGCCGGGCCCGGCCACACAGCCGCGGGCGAGGGTCAGGGTGCGCTCGGAGTTGATCATCACCGAGTCCGATTCCGCCCACAGTGTGGCCGGGAGCAGAACGTCGGCATAGGCATTGGTGGCGGTGTCGGTGAAGGTGTCCTGCGAGATCACCAGCTCGGCTCGCTCGAGGCCGGTGATCACGGTCGAGCGATTGGCCACGGAGGCAACGGGATTGGTACAGATGATCCACACCGCACGTATGTCGCCGCGGGCCAGTCCACCGAACATCTCGATGGTGCCGGGACCGACCTCGGTGCGGATGGTGCCCTCGGGCAGCCCCCAGCGTGTCTCCACGAACGTGCGATCCTCCGCGGAGAGCACCGCGCGCTGGCCGGGCAGGCCCGGCCCCATGTACCCCATCTCGCGGCCGCCCATGGCATTCGGCTGACCTGTCAGTGACATCGGACCACTGCCCGGTCGGCAGATCGCGCCCGTGGCCAGGTGCAGATTGCACAGCGCGTTGGTGTTCCACACCCCGTGGGTGCTCTGGTTCAGGCCCATCGTCCAGCACGACATCCAGTTGCCGGATTCACCGATCCACGTCGCGGCAGTGCGGATGTCCGCCTCGGCAAGACCGGTGATCGCAGCCACGCGGTCCGGGGTGTAGTCGGCCAGGAACCCTCCCATCGCCTCCCAGCCCTCGGTGTGCTCGGCGATGAACTGCTCGTCGATATGTCCGCCGTCCACCAGCAGCGCGAGGATTCCGTTGAGCAGCGCGAGGTCGGTGCCGGGAGCTATCTGCAGGAACAGGTCGGCGCGATCGGCGGTGGTGGTGCGACGTGGGTCCACCACTATCAGCTTGGCCCCGGCATTGAGCCGATCGACCATCCGCAGGTAGAGGATCGGGTGGCAGTCGGCCATGTTGGAGCCGATCACGAAGAACACGTCGGCATGATCGAAGTCGTCGTACGAACCGGGTGGACCGTCCGCGCCGAGAGAGAGCTTGTAGCCGGTACCCGCACTCGCCATGCACAGACGCGAGTTCGATTCGATATGCACCGTTCGCAGGTAGCCCTTGGCCAGTTTGGTCGCCAGATACTGCGCCTCGAGCGACATCTGGCCCGATACGTAGAGAGCGACGGCGTCGGGCCCGTGCTCGTCCACGATCGCTCGCAACCGCGCCGCTGCCGTGGCCACCGCGTCGTCGACGGATACGGGGGTGCGTGCGGAGCCGCGACCGAGGAAGGCGGTCTCCATGCGGCCGCCGCCGAGCATCATCTCCGCGTGCGTCGCCCCCTTGGTGCACAGTCGCCCGCGGTTGGTGGGGTGCTCCTTGTCACCGGAGACCCTGGTGATCACGTCCCCGGCGCTCTCGACCACGATGCCGCAGCCGACACCGCAGTACGAGCACACCGTGCGCGTGCGGGTGGGGTCGGCCATGGCCCCATCGTGACCGAGGCGTCGTTCGCTCTCGTTGCCCCGGAGTTATCTCTTCATCACACCGACCTCACGGGCGGGTGGGCCCAGCGGTGAGCGGGCTCGGCGGTGGAGACCGGTCAGAGACGAACCAGCGGGAGCCAGTGCGCAATCTCGCCCGCCCGCATCCCCGACACCGTCAGGGCAGGTGAGGCCGTGTCGACCGGGATCCGCCCCGTGACCATCAGCAGCCACGTGCGTGGATCGGTCTCCACCACGTTGGGCGGGGTGCCGCGCGTATGTCGCGGCCCGGCAATGGCCTGCACGGCCACGAAGGGGGGTACCCGAATCTCCACGGATGCTCCCGGCGCGGTCTGCTCGAGGGTGCGGGCGCTGAGGCGAACCGCGGCGGCGAGCTCGGCACGCGAGGGCGCCGGGGCCGAGTCGTCGTCGAGCCACCCGGCCACCGCGGTGAGCGCGGCACGCAACTCGGCCGGGTCGATGCGCTTGCCCATCGGCCGCCCTCCTATTTCTCCGGACCGTCGGCGTTGGCGAACTCGATCATCACCCGTCGCACCCGCTCGGTGTCCGCCGACGTCCACCCGGGCGGTGCGGCCACGGCCGCGAACCCGTCGAGCACGGTGGTGCCGTAGTTGTGCCCGTGGCCGTCCGGCACCCCGGCGGCGTTACCGAGGTCGGCGCTGACCTGCCAGAACGTGACGAACGGGAACCAGCGCATGCTGGGTAGGCGATCATCGCCGGGCGGCTCGGAGAGCCAGTCGGGGCGACGGGTGATCAGGCTGGGATTCCACCACACCACCGGATCGGAGGGATGCGCGATGTAGAGCACGCGCGGGAACTGCCACTCCTGCGGCGACGCGGCGGCATCGGTGGTGACATCGGAGCCGTTCGCGGCGAACCGCACCAGCAGACCGTTGGCGTACACGGGCTCGACCTGGGTGCTGCCGGGATCGCGGCGGCTGACATACGTTTCCCACAGGCGGTTGGAGTTGGGCGGTCCCACCCACAGCACGCCGTCGACCTTGCTCCGAATGTCGGCGATGTCGGCGAACGCACCCTCACCGGCCTGCGTTCCCAGGCTCTCGCCGTAGATGTAGAGCTTGGGTCGGGTTGCGGGCGGCTCGAGTTGCCATCGCGAGCGCACCGTGTCGATCAGGGTTCGCCCGGCCGCGCCTGCTTTCTCCCGGTCGAAGAGGAACGAGATCCAACTCGGCAGGTAGGAGTACTGGCTGGCAACCAGGGCCACGTCGCCGTCGTACATCAGCTCCACTGCGCGCGCGGCGGTGGGATTGACCCAGCCGGTGCCCGTGGTCGGGATGACCACGATCGCCTTGCGGGTGAAGGCGCCGGTGCGTTCGAGTTCGCGAACCAGCAGCTCCGCGCGCTCCTCCGGGGTGGGCGCTGATTTCAGGCCGACGTAGATGCGGACCGCCTCCTTGGACGGCCGTCCGGTCGCCTCCGTCATCTGCTGCTGGGACAGGCCGCCGGTGACGAAGTTGCGCCCCTCGAACCCGAGGGTGTTCCAGGCGACGGTGGAGCCGGGCCCGCCTGATCGCTCCGCGGCCGTCGGCGGCTCCACCCCGTCACGAGTGGTGCCGTTCTGGGTGCTGAACACCGAACTGGTCACCGCCAGTGCCCCGTCGAGCAGCACACCCTGTACGAACGCGCCGACCAGAACCACCACCAGAACGAGTCCGAGGAGATTGGCCAGCGCGGTGGGTAGGCGCACCCAGCGCCGGATCTGACGCGCGATGAACCGCGTGGCGTCGCGGAGCAGCCGCGCGACGGCGATGAGGAGCGCGGCGATCAGCAGGGCCAGGATGCCCGTACGCAGGATGGAGGTCGACGACATCCCCTGGGCGTCCATCAGCGCGGCCAACTGGTCCTGCCATCGCGCCGAGACCACGAGCATCACCGACACCGAGATCAGCGCCGCGGCCACCACGGCGGTCCGCAGCCAGAACCGCGGACGCCACCGCAGTGGCCACCACGACTGTTGCTGCAGGTAGAGACGGTCGACCAGGAAGGCGACGAACACCCCCACCCAGTACCCGATGGCGGCGGTGATGCCGGTGACCACGCCCTGGTAGAACCAGTCGCGCGGGAGCAGCGAGGGCGTCAGCGACCAGCACACGAACAGTGCCGACATCGCGATCCCGGTGAAGTTCAGGTGCAGCAGCGACCAGAGCCAGCGCGCTGCAGGGTGCCGGCGCATGGTCACCACGGCCGTGTGCAGCACGTAGTCGGGCAGACTCTCGAGACCCTCGAGCGTCTGCTCGTAGGCGCTGCGCCGGTCGGGATCGGGCGGGGCGTCGGTGGTCACGGTTGCTCCGACCCTGGTGTCACGGTTGCCCGAAAAGGGCGGGGAGGGTCCCTTCCCAGGCGGCGCGAAGTTCTGCGGTGGTGAGGGTGAACAGCCCCTGGAACTCGATGGAATCCGAACCCTCGTCGGCCACCCCGATGCGGGTCCAGGGAAGTCCGCGGGCGGTGCACATGGCGGTGAAGCGCGTCTCCTCGGTGCGCGGTACGGCCACCAGAACGCGGCCGGCCGATTCGGAGAACAGCATCACGAACGGATCGGAGCCCTCCGGCAGCAGGATTCGTGATCCCGCCTCCCCGGCGAGCGCCGCCTCGACGACCGCCTGGGCGAGACCGCCCTCGGAGAGATCGTGCGCGGCCGAGACCAGGCCGTCTCGGCTGGCGGCCAGCAATATGTCGGCGAGCAGTTGCTCGCGGTCGAAGTCCACTACCGGCGGTACCCCACCGAGGTGATCGTGAACCACCTGCGACCAGATGGACCCGTCGAACTCGTCCCGGGTCTCCCCCAACAGGATGAGCGTCTCGCCGGGCTCGAGGCCGATTCCGGTGGGGATGCGGCGGTGCACGTCGTCGATCACGCCGAGCACTCCTACCACCGGGGTGGGCAGGATCGCGGTGGATCCGGTCTGGTTGTAGAAGCTGACGTTGCCGCCGGTGACCGGAATGCCCAGTGCCACACAGCCGTCCGCGAGTCCGCGAACCGCCTGCTGGAACTGCCACATCACGCCGGGATCCTCGGGCGAGCCGAAGTTGAGGCAGTTGGTCACCGCCTTCGGGGTGGCGCCGGTGGTGGCGACGTTGCGGAAGGCCTCCGCCAGAGCGAGTTGGGCGCCGCGGTACGGATCGAGCGCGGTGTAGCGGCCCGAGGCATCCGTGGCCAGCGCGATCCCTCGGCCGCTGCTCTCGTCGATGCGGATCACCCCGGCGTCGGCGTGCTCGGCCAGCACGGTGTTGCCGCGAACGTAGCGGTCGTACTGCTCGGTGATGAACCGGCGACTGCACAGCTGGGGCGAGCTGATCATGGTCAGGAGCGTCTCGCGCAGTTCGTCGGGGGTGCTCGGACGCGGTAGCGACGCGGTGGTGTTCGCAACCAGCGCGTCCTGCGATTGCGGGCGCGCGAGCGGGCGCTCGTACACCGGGCCCTGATGGGCGACGGTGCGCGGGGGCACGTCGACCACCGTGTCACCGTGCCAGGTGATAACCAGTCGATCGCCGTCGGTGACCTCGCCGATGTCGGTGGCCAGCACGTCCCACTTCGCGCACACCGCCATGAACGCCTCGACGTTCTCCGGCGTGACGACGGCGCACATGCGCTCCTGGGATTCACTCGACAGCACCTCTGCCGGGGTCATGTTCTCCGCGCGCAGCGGCACTCGATCGAGCGCGATGTGCATGCCGCCGTCCCCTGCCGCGGCCAGTTCCGACGTCGCGCAGGACAGCCCGGCGCCGCCGAGGTCCTGAATGCCCACCACCAGATTCCGGGCGTACAGATCCAGGCAGCACTCGATGAGCACCTTCTCGGTGAAGGGATCGCCCACCTGCACGGCCGGCAGCTTCTTCTTGCCCCCGGCCGCGGCGTCGAAGCTCTCCGACGCCAGCACCGACACCCCACCGATACCGTCGAGACCGGTGCGGGCGCCGAAGAGGATGATCTTGTTCCCGGTACCCGACGCGAACGCCAGGTGCATGTCCTCGACTCGCATCACACCGGCGCACAGGGCGTTGACCAGGGGATTACCGGCGTACGACGCATCGAAGACGGTCTCGCCGCCCACATTGGGCAGTCCGAGGGAGTTTCCGTAGCCGCCCACCCCGCGCACGATTCCCTCGAGTACACGGCGGGTGTCCGGGGCATCGGCCGCGCCGAAGCGCAGCTGATCCATCACCGCGATCGGCCGCGCGCCCATCGCCATGATGTCCCGGACGATCCCGCCGACACCGGTGGCAGCGCCCTGATACGGCTCGATGTACGACGGATGGTTGTGGCTCTCGACCTTGAAGGTCACCGCCCAGCCGTCGCCGACGTCCACCACACCGGCGTTCTCCCCGATGCCCGCCAGCATGTTCGCCTTCATCGCATCGGTGGTGGTCTCGCCGAAGTAGCGCAGGTGCACTTTCGAGGACTTGTACGAGCAGTGCTCGCTCCACATGACCGAGTACATGGCCAGTTCGGCGTCCGTGGGTCGGCGTCCGAGGATCTCCCTGATCCGCTCGTACTCGTCGTCCTTCAACCCCAGCTCGCGGTAGGGCTGTGGGCTATCCGGGTCGGCGGTCGCTCGCGAGACGGTATCGACGGACACGGGGCTGTGATCCTTCCGTGGTGCTCGGGTGGGTCTCACCCCGGACGCTGGGGAGTCTATCGGTCGGCGGCGACACTCCAGGAGTCGAGCGCGGCGACCAGGGCGCCCACGATTCGATCGAGCGAGCGCTCGGGGCCGCGCACGTGCTCGAACAGTCCCGCCGAGGTCAGGGTGACGTATCCGTGCAGCGTGCTGCGCAGCAGCCGAGCGGCGTCGACCGCGACGTCCGGTTCGAAGCGATAGGCCCGCAGCACCGCCGCGACCACGGCCACCAACCTCTCACGTCCGGGGCCGGGCACCACGGCCCGGCATGCGGCGTCGTAGCGGCCGGGATGGGCGAGCCCCCACTGAACGAAGGAGCGCGCGAAGGCATCGAGCGCTTCCCCGCCGGACCGACCGGCGATGGCGTCACCGAGAACCTCGGCGAACTCGCCGGTGGCCACGTCGGTCATGCGTTCGCGCAGATCTGCCAGTCCGCGAACATGGGAGTGCAGGCTCGCGTCGCGGACCCCGAACCGACGGGCGAGCGCGGAGAGGGTGACGGCCGCCGGGCCCTCGGCGTCGGCTAGTTGCAAGGCCTCGTCGACCACGCGCGTCGCGGTCAGTCCGACTCTCGGCACGGTTGCCATCCTTTCCTAGGACTTATAGGCTAGATCCTAGACCTGAAAGGACTAGAGTTCATGGAACCGCTCACGGACGCTCGACTGCGTGCGTCGCTCATCAACTGTTCCGCCTCTGTGCGCAGCAAGCTCACCCTCCCCGACCTGCGCACTCTCGCCTGGGACGAACTGGACTACCTGGGCTGGCGGGACAGCGCGTTCCCGCAGCGGGGCTACCTGGTGACCGTGCAGGACGGACGTCCGGTGGGCGTGGTGGTGCGCGCCGCATCGAGCACCGCCACGCGCAAATCGATGTGCAGCCTGTGCCATACCGTGCACAACGGCACCGGGGTGGCGCTGTTCTCGGCGGCGAAGTCGGGCAAGTCGGGGCGGGCGGGCAACACCGTCGGCACCTACGTCTGCGCCGATCTGCGCTGCTCGCATCACCTACGGCACGGCGTTCCCGGCGTGGACCGTCAGCCCGACGCGATGCGTCCACTCGACGAGCGCACCGCCGGCGCGCTCACCCGTCTCGACGGTTTTCTCTCGGCGGTACAGCAGCAGTAGCACCCCGCGTGGTGAACTTCGATCATGTGCGATCACCCACCACGCCTGCGGGACGAGGCTCTCACCGTCGCCCGATGGCGTGAGGACGCGGGCCTGCCGGGCATCGTCGACGTGCACACCCACTTCATGCCCGTCAACGTCATGGACAAGGTGTGGGCGTACTTCGACGGGGTCGGTCCCCTGACCGGCAGGCCGTGGCCCATCACCTACCGCGCCGACGAGGACGCTCGCCTGGCCACGCTGCGCAGCTTCGGGGTGCGGGCGTTCACGTCGATGATCTACCCCCACAAACCGGGCATGGCGGCGTGGCTCAACTCGTGGTCGGTCGACTTCGCCGAGCGCACACCCGACTGCATTCACACCGCAACCTTCTACCCGGAACCGGGCGCCGGTGGCCACGTCACCGACGCCCTCAGCACCGGCGCGCGAATCATGAAGTGCCACATCCAAGTCGGCAACTTCTCGCCCGTCGACCCGTTTCTGGACGACGTGTGGGGCGCGCTCGAGGACTCTGCGACACCGGTTGTGATCCACTGCGGATCCGGCCCGGCCCCGGGTACGTTCACCGGGCCGGATCCGATTGCCGCAGTGCTGGCGCGGTTTCCGCAGCTTCCGCTGATCATCGCGCACATGGGCATGCCCGAGTACCGCGAGTTCCTGGATCTGGCCGATCGGTATCACGCCGTTCGGCTGGACACCACCATGGCGTTCACCGACTTCGCCGAGGACCTCATGCCCTTCCCGCCCGATCTCCGTCCCCGTCTACGAGATCTGCAGGGGCGCATCCTGTTCGGCAGCGACTTCCCCAACATCCCCTACTCGTACACCCACGCCCTGAACGCGCTCGCACGCCTCGAACTCGGCGACGAGTGGGTTCGTGACGTGTGCTGGAACAATGGCGCCGAACTATTCGGCGTGGATTCGGCTCAGCCCTCGCGCAGCGAGTGATCTCAGCCCGTCAGGAACGCCGACAGCGCGTCGGCGTACATCGGCACGTCCGCTGCGCCCATCACCTCGCGGGCCGAGTGCATCGCCAACTGCGGTGCCCCCACATCGACGGTCGACAGGCCTGTCCGCGACGCGGTGATCGGCCCGATGGTCGAACCGCACGGCAGGTCCGCGCGATGGACGTAGCGCTGCAACGGAACTCCCGCCCGCTCACAGGCCAGCGCGAACGCCGCGGCGCCCGCCGCGTCGGTGGCGTAACGCAGGTTCTGATTCACCTTCAGCACCGGGCCGCCACCGACCTCGATGCGATGAGCCGGTTCGTGCCGCTCGGCGTAGTTCGGGTGGGTGGCGTGCGCCATGTCGCCGGAGGCGTGGATCGAGGCCGCCATGGTGCGCAGGAAGTCCTCACGCCCACCACCGCGCGCGAGGACGATGCGCTCGAGCACGGTGTTGAGCAGATCCGAGAAGGCGCCGCGGTCCGACATCGACCCCACCTCCTCGTGATCGAAGAGCGCCAACACCGGGATCGCCTCGCCACCCGCCGCAGCCGCCGCCAGCAGTGCCTGTGTCCCGGCGTAGCAGGTGCCTTGATTGTCCAGTCGCGGTGCGCTGACCAGGTCGTCGCCTATGCCCGTCACCGCCGAGGGCGCCAGGTCGTGCGTCATCAACTCCCACCCGAGCACGTCACCGGCAGCCACCCCCGCCTCGCGCGCGACGAACTCGAGGAACGGCGTCGGTGAGGTACCCGTCCCCCACACCGCGTTCACGTGGCTCTGCGGGTTCAGGGTCACACCCTTGCGATCCTCGGACAGGTGGATCGCCAGCTGTGGCACGCGCAGGATCGGCCGATCCACCCGCACCAGCACATCGCGCACCACCGACCCGTCGCGCACACCCAGGCGACCGGATATTCCCAGGTCACGGTCCAGCCACGAGTTCAACCACGCGCCGCCGTACGGTTCCAGACCCACCAGCTGCCACCCCGCGGACACCAGATCCGGGTTCTGCTTCACCCGCAGGTTGGGGCTGTCGGTGTGCCCGCCGACGATGCGGAACGGCCCGGTCGGTGCGCTCTCGGTGGACCATGCGATCACCGACCCGGCACGCACCACCAGGTAGCGCCCCGGCGCGCTCGGCCAGGGATCGGTCTCGGCCAACTCGGTGAACCCGGCGGCCGACAGCTGCGCCCGCACCGTGGCCACGACGTGGAACGGTGACGGCGACGCATCGACGAACGAGCAGAGCCCGGCGGCGGTGGCTGCGGTGAGAGTCATGCGCTCAGGCGTCGACGATGGCGTCGATGGCCGAGTAGAACAGCCCGAGACCGTCGTCGCTGGGACCGGTGAGGGCCTCGGTGGCGTGCTCGGGGTGCGGCATCAGACCCACCACCCGACCGTTCGCGGACGCGATGCCGGCGATGGCGCGCTGCGAACCGTTCGGGTTGTCGCCCGCGTAGCGGAACACCACTCGGCCCTCACCCTCGAGCTCGTCGAGCACGGCCTCGGAGGCCTGGAAACGTCCCTCGCCCGACTTGAGCGGAACCAGGATCTCGGCGCCCGGGTCGTAGCGCGACGACCACGCCGTGTTCGCCGTCTCCACGCGAAGCCACTGGTCGCGGCAGATGAAGTGCAGGTTCTCGTTGCGCGTGAGCGCTCCCGGCAGCAGCCCGGCCTCGCACAGGATCTGGAAGCCGTTGCAGATACCCAGGACCGGCATCCCCTTCTCCGCCGCGGCGATCACCTCACCCATGACCGGGGCGAAGCGGGCGATCGCTCCCGCGCGCAGATAGTCGCCGTAGGAGAAACCACCGGGTACCACCACGGCGTCGACGCTCTTGAGGTCCGCATCACCGTGCCAGAGCGACACCGCCTCGGCGCCGGAGAGTGTCACCGCGCGGGCAGCGTCCACGTCGTCGAGGGTGCCGGGGAAGGTGATCACACCGATTCGGGCACTCATGACAGGCGGGTGACCTTCCAGTCCTCGATCACCGTGTTGGCCAGGAACGTCTCGGCGATCTGCTCGAGCACGCTGTCCTCCACGTCGTCGGCCACCTCGAGCTCGAATCGCTTGCCCTGCCGCACATCTGCGACGCCAGCGAACCCGAGCCGCGGCAGCGCCCCTACGATGGCCTGGCCCTGCGGATCGAGGATCTCGGCCTTGGGCATGACATCGACTACGACACGGGCCACGTGAGCGCTCCTGGGTATCTGAGATGAGACGCTGATGAGCCTACCCGGCGCCCCCGGGCGACGTATCGGGTGCAGCGGACGCCCTCGGGGGTCACCTGCTGCACCGGATCGCGTGCAGATCAGCTCAGCGCCCGCCCAGCCGCTCGGCCGGAGAAGATGCAGCCGCCCAGGAACGTGCCCTCGAGGGCGCGGTAGCCGTGCATCCCACCGCCGCCGAAACCCGCAACCTCGCCCGCGGCGTAGAGGCCGGGCAGCGGTGTGCCGTCGGAACCGAGCACCCGCGACTGGAGGTCGGTCTCGAGGCCGCCGAGAGTCTTTCGGGTGAGCAGGTGCAGCTTGACGGCGATCAGGGGCCCGGCCTTCGGGTCGAGCAGGCGGTGCGGGGTGGCGATGCGCGCCAACCGGTCACCGCGGTACCTGCGCGCGGCGTGGATGGCGGAGACGGAGAGGTCCTTGCTGAACGGGTTGGCCATCTCGCGATCCCGGGCCACCACCAGCGCCTCGATGTCCTCGTACGCCAACTCCACGTCGCCGATCTTGTTCATGCCCGCGACCAGGTCGGCCAGGGTGTCGGCCACCACGAAGTCCACACCGCGATCGGCGAAGTCCTGCACCGGCCCGGGCGCGCCGGGGCGGACCCGCTCGAGCAGTCGACGAACAGAACGTCCGGTCAGATCCGGGTTCTGCTCCTGCCCGGACAGGCCGAACTCCTTCTCGATGATCTTCTGATCCAGCACGAACCACGAGTAGTCGTAGCCGGTGCGCACAATGTGTTCGAGCGTGCCGAGCGTGTCGAACCCCGGGAAGAGCGGCGCGGGCATCGGTGTGCCGGTGGCGTCGAGCCACAGCGACGACGGCCCCGGCAGGATGCGGATGCCGTGGTTCGGCCACACGCTGTCGTAGTTGGTGATGCCCTCGGTGTAGTGCCACATGCGGTCGCGGTTGATCAGGCTCGCACCGGCGGTCTCGGCGATGCCCAGCATGCGCCCGTCCACGTGCGCGGGCACCCCGGTGAGCATGCGCTCGGGCACCCGACCCATCCGCGACGGCCAGTTCTTCCTCACCAGGTCCCAGTTGGCCCCGATGCCGCCCGAGGTGATGATCACCGCGCCGGCGGAGAACTCGAACTCCCCTACCGCCACCCGCGACGACGGGACCCCGTTGGCCACGGTGGAGGGCTCGAGCACGCTGCCGCGAACACCGGTGACGGCACCGCCGGTGAGCACCAGATCATCGACCTGGTGGCGATGACGCACCGTCACCAGACCCTCGTCGACACCGTGCGCGACGATCCGCGAGAAGATCTCCACCAAACCCGGCCCGGTGCCCCAGGTGATGTGGAACCGCGGTACCGAATTGCCCGGGCCGGTGGCGCCGTACCCACCACGCTCGGCCCACCCCACCAGCGGGAAGATCTTCAGACCACGCTCACGCAGCCAACTGCGCTTCTCCCCGGCGGCGAACTCGACGTACGCCTGCGCCCAGCGCCGCGGCCACAGATCCTCCTCGCGGTCGAATCCGGCGGTACCCATCCAGTCCTGCAGGGCCAGCTCGTGGCTGTCGCGCACCCCGAGCCGCCGCTGCTCGGGGCTGTCGACGAAGAACAACCCGCCGAACGACCAGAACGCCTGGCCACCGAGGTTGTTCGCGTTCTCCTGCTCGACCAGGATCACCCGCTTACGCGCGGCCACCAGCTCGGCGGTGGCCACGAGCCCGGACAGACCTGCGCCCACCACGATCACATCGGCGTCACTACCTCCGGCATCGCTCATGTCCACCATGCTAGGACCGCCCGAGCCCTATCGTGGCGTGCATGCCGGTCACGCTCTCCCAGCTCCGAGCCGACCTCGCCGCGGCCCTGTCCCGGATGTACGGCGCCGAGGTTCCGGCCTATCGGACGCTGGTCGAGGTCACCGAGGAGGTCAATGCCGAGGTTCTCACCGAACGGGGTGAGGCCGCGGAGATGTTCGGGTCGGCGGCGCGAGTGGGGGCGGAGCGGCACGGCGCCATCCGAGTCGGGTCGATGAGCGAGATGCGATCGGTGGCGCGGCTGTTCGCCGCGTTCGGTATGGAGCCGGTGGGCTTCTACGATCTGCGCGACGCGACGCCGACACCGGTGCCCGTGGTCTCCACGGCATTTCGCCCGGTCGAGCGAACCGCCCTGGCGTACAACCCGTTCCGGGTGTTCACCTCGGTGCTGACCACGGACGACCGCCGATTCTTCGATGCCGATCTCGCCCGGCGGGTGGACGCGTTCATCGCCTCGCGCACCCTCTTCCCGCCGGAGTTGCTGACCATGGCCGATCGGGTGGCGGAGCAGGCCGGATGTTCGGCGGACGAAGCCGCCACGCTGGTCGAGCGAACCCGCGCGTGCTTCGAACTGTCCACCGCACCGGTCGATCGGGGCTGGTACGAGGAACTGGGTCGGGTGTCCGCGGTGGCGGCCGACATCGGTGGCATCGACTCGACCCACCTCAACCACCTCACCCCACGAGTGCTCGACATCGACCGGCTCTACCGGCGGATGTCCGATCGTGGCGTCGAGATGATCGACCAGGTACAGGGCCCGCCGCCGCTACCGACCGACGTGTTGCTGCGGCAGACATCGTTTCGTGCCCTCGACGAGCAGCGCCGGTTCCGCGAGCCCGACGGGTCCGTGCACCCGGGCACTCTGCGGGTGCGGTTCGGTGAGGTCGAGGCCCGTGGTGTGGCGCTGACCCCCGCCGGGCGCGAGGTGTACGAGCAGGCCATGCGCGCGCCCGATCCCTCCGTCGCGTTCGCCGAGTCGATGCCGGGGACCCTCGACGGGTTGGCTCGGGCCGGGTTGGCATACGTGCGTGTGGCCGCCCGCTCCGGCGAGTGCCCGCAGCTGCCCTTGCCGGACCTCGTCGACGGCGGCTGGGTGGATCTCGAGCCCGTGGTCTACGAGGACTTCCTGCCCCGATCGGCAGCGGGAATCTTCCGGTCGAACCTCACCGAGACCGGCGATAGGTCGCCGGTGGCAGCGGGCACCGCGGGTGCGTCGGTGGACTCGCTCGACGCTCTGGCGGGAGCCCTCGACCGCGAGGTACACGACCCGTTCGACCTCGCGGCCGCCGAGCAGCAGGAGTCGATCGCTCAGGCCACGCGCCGCGCAGGTCCCTGAACCCACTCGTACACGGACGGCGTGGCTCCGTGGTAGAGCGCGAGGTCGACGGCGTCGAGCACCGCGGTGCGCGGGCCGGGGCGGCACAACTTCTTCGCACTGACCGCAATGCGCACCAGGCCACCTCGGCGTGCTGCGCGTCCGGCGCCCTGCACCATCGCGCGGCACCACCACGGCTCGGTGGCCTCGGGATCGAAATCGAACGCGGTGGAACCGGTTCCGAACCCCTCCCCGATGCCGAACACTCGGCCACGCTGAGCCGCGCCGGTCTCGAGGTCGAGGATCTCGGTCAGCCCGGCCAGGGTGCGGAACCCTGCGACGGGCAGGGCGGCGACCGCTCCCGACGACGCCACCCAGCGAGGGGCCGCGAACACCCGGGTTCGCAGGCCGATGCTCTCCATCACCCGATCGGCGGCGATCAGACGCAGACGCGCCTCGTGCGCGGGCAGGGCGGCGAATTCCGCGCGGCGCCGCTTCGTGGCGGCCTGGTCGTACCCGTGCAGAACGATGGCGTCGCCGAGGGTGCGCCGCTCGCGCAGCCACTGTTGGGTCGGCGCGTCGTCGACGAGGCGGTACTTGTCCTTGAGCCGCGGCGCCACCAGCAGCGATACCGGCACGCCCCGCGCGGCGAGCGTCTCGGTGAACTCGACGGCGCTGTGGAGCGTCGTGTCACGAATCCCCGACACGGACACGAAGAGGTTTGCGGTCATGGCCAGCACCATCGCATCCGGGTGTGTACGACGATGGCTCTCGACGTTGACGGCAGTTGAACACCCCCCGTCCGAACACCCCCAGTCCGAACACCGCCCTCCTGACGCACTGCTCAGAGGGTGGGAACCGGCAGAACCTTCTCCAGCGCCGCGATCAGCTCGGGGGCGTCGGGCTCGGTGCGCGGACGGAACCGCGCCGCCACCGTGCCGTCGGGTGCGATCAGGAACTTCTCGAAGTTCCACGTGATGTCGCCGGCCTCGCCGGTGGCGTCCGGAACCTGCACCAGCCGGTCGTAGATGGGGTGGCGACCGGGGCCGTTGACCTCCACCTTCTCGAGCAGCGGGAAGGTGACTCCGTAGGTGGTCGAGCAGAACGTCTCGATCTCCTCGGCCGAGCCGGGCTCCTGCTCACCGAACTGATTGCACGGGACACCGATGACGGTGAGTCCGCGGTCGGCGTAGTCGCGGGCGAGTTGTTCGAGAGCGGTGTATTGCGGGGTCAACCCGCATTTCGACGCCACGTTCACCAGCAGCACCGCTCGGCCGCCGTACTCGCCCAGCGAGGTGGGCGCGCCGCCGAGGGTGTTGATCGCGAGGTTCTGAAGGTCGGTCATGCGGCCACGGTACCGCCCGGTAACTCCGACGCGAAACGGCGCACGGAACAGCCGGTCGTGGCTGGTTCCGTGCGCCGCTGCGGCTGTGATGGAGCCGACGATCTCCCTCCCGGCGCCGACCTACGTGGCGGCGAGGGTCTTCGGCGCCACGGCCGGGGCAAGGCCGCCGTGGTCGTCGACCATGGTGGACTCGTCGAACGGGATCTTGCCGGCGAGAACGTCCTTGACGCGCTCGTTGTCTATCGTTCGCGTCCAGGTGCCCACCAGCAGGGTGGCGACGGCGTTGCCGGAGAAGTTGGTCACTGCTCGCGCCTCCGACATGAAGCGGTCGATGCCGATGATGAGCCCGATGCCGTCGACCAGGTCCGGGCGGTGGCTCGACAGACCGCCCGCGAGGGTGGCCAGTCCGGCGCCGGTGACGCCTGCCGCACCCTTCGAGGCGATGATCATGAAGATCAACAGCGAGAACTGTTCTCCGAGCGCGAGCGGCTTGCCCATGGCGTCGGCGATGAAGATCGAGGCCATCGTGAGGTAGATGGCGGTGCCGTCGAGGTTGAAGGAGTAGCCGGTGGGCACCACGACGCCGACCGTCGTGCGCTCGACGCCGACATGCTCCATCTTCGCGATCAACCTCGGCAGCGCCGACTCGGAGGAACTGGTGGCGACGATGAGCAGGTACTCGCGGGCCAGGTACCGCACCAGCTTGAAGATCGACACGCCCGAGACGGTTCGCAGGATGACGCCGAGGACGCCGAACACGAAGATCACGCAGGTGAGGTAGAAGGCGAGCATGAGGGTGGCCAGCTGGACGACAGCGTCGAAACCGGTGTCGCCCACCACCTTCGCGATGGCGCCGAAGGCACCGATGGGTGCCAACCAGAGGATGCCGGCGAGGATGCGGAACACCAGTTTCTGGATCAGGGCCACTCCCCGCAGGATCGGCTCACCGGTGCTGCCCATGGCTTGGAGGCCGAAGCCCACCAGCAGTGCCACGAACAGGGTCTGCAGCACACTGCCCTCGGTGAGCGAGGAGAGCAGCGAGGTGGGGATGATCCCCTGGATGAAGTCCAGGGTGCCCCCGGACTGTTCGCTCTGCTTGACCAGGTTGTCAACTGCCGACGAACTGCCCGAGATGTTCAATCCCGTTCCGGGACTGATGAAGTTGCCCACCACCAGGCCGATACCGAGTGCGGCCGTGGACATGGTGAGGAAGTAGGCCAGGGCCAGTCCGCCGACCTTGCCCACGCTGGCCGCGGCCTTCACCGATCCGATTCCGAGAACGATCGTGCAGAAGATGACGGGGCTGATCATCATCTTGATCAGGTCCACGAACATCGAGCCGAGGACCCCGAGCGAGACTCCGACCTTCGGGGCGGCGAGGCCGACGATCACGCCGCCGACGACGGCGACGATCACAGCGATGTACAGCCAGTGCGTGCGGTCGCGCTTGGCCTTGCTCGGCGGCTGCGGCGAAACCGGTGGCTGCGGCGGCACCGGCGTGCCGCCGTCGATGGTGGTGCTCATGGGGCGATCCTTCGCAATCGGAGGGTGGCGTGTGCTCCGATGGTGGCGGGCGGCAGTGACCCCAGTCACGCATATGTACATTTGTTTCACGCAACATTCGCGGCGAGGTGGTGACGATGGCACGAGAACCGAGGAGCGTCGCCCGCCAACTTCTGGTGTGGCAGGTGGCGGTGGTGGTTCTGCTGGTGGCCGTCGGAAGTGTGATCGCCGCGGTGGACGAGCGGCGCGACAGCGACGACGCCGCACGCCGCGAGGTGATCGCAGTCGCCGTGAGCCTGGCCGAGGCGCCGTCCACGGCGGCGGCCATCGCATCACCGGACCCCACCGCCCTGCTGCAGCCGCAGACCGAACGCATTCGGCGCATCGACGACGTCGACTTCATCGTGGTGATGGCGCCGGACCGCACCCGCTTCACCCACACCAACCCCGAACTGATCGGCAAACCCTTCACCGGCAACATCGACCGGGCACTGGCCGGCGAGACGTTCACCGAGGTGTACGAGGGATCTCTCGGCCCGTCGATCCGCTCGGTCACCCCCGTCTACGACGACGGCCGCATCGTCGGGCTGGTCTCGGCCGGGGTCACCCGGGAGAAGATCACCGACCGGTTCATCGCGGGCCTGCCGGTGTTCGTGACCGTCGTTGCGCTCGCACTGGCAGCGGCGACAGGTGCGTCGTGGCTGCTCAACCGACGACTGCGACGCCAGACGCTAGGCATGGCGCCGGAGGAACTACGCGCAATGTACGAACACAACGACGCGGTGCTGCATTCGATCGGAGAGGGCCTGCTGGTGTGGACGCCCGACGGGCGCGCCGAGGTGATCAACGACGAGGCACGCAGGCTGCTGGGCCATCCGTCCGGCCCGATGCGCCGCGAGGACCTACCCGAGTCCCTCCGGGAGGTTCGCGCCGGCGGTGTTCGCGACGAGATCCATCTGACCGACGATCGGGTCCTGGTGGTGAACGAGGACGCCGTGACCTGGCAGGGGCGGCCCCTCGGTACGGTGATGACCCTGCGCGACCGCACCGAATTGCACAGGGTGGGTGGGGAACTGGACTCGATGACCACCTTCGCAGAGTCGTTGAGATCACAGGCACACGAGTCCGCCAACCGGCTGCACACGGTGATCACCCTCGTCGAACTCGGACAGGCCGAGGAGGCGGTGAAGTTCGCCACGCGCGAGCTCGCGCTCTCGCAGCACCTGATCGACCGGATGACCAGCACCGTCCAGGAACCGGCCGTGGCCGCCCTGCTGCTGGGCAAGATCAACCAGGCGGCCGAACTCGGTGTGGAGCTCACCGTCACCGAGGACACCGCCCTGACCCAGAGCGTCGGTTCGGCACAGGACGCGCGCGAACTACTCACGCTCGCCGGCAATCTCATCGACAACGCGATCGAGGCCAGCGTCGACTCCGACCGTCCGTGGGTGGAGGTGACCATTCGCGAGGACGAAGGGAATCTGCTGGTTCAGGTTGCGGACTCGGGGCCGGGGATGGATCCGGGCGCTCTGGAGGCGGCGCGCCGTCGGGGCTATTCGACCAAGGGCACCTCCCGGGGCCTGGGGCTGGCGTTGGTGGCGCAGGTCGTGGCACGTCACGGCGGTGCCCTCACGGCCGAGAACACCTACGCCTCGGTGGTCACGGCCACCATTCCCCGGCCGGTGAGCGTGCCGTGATATCCGTTCTCATCGTCGAGGACGAGCCCCTGATCGCACAGGCCCACGCCACCTACGTCGAGCGTGTGCCGGGTTTCGCCGTGGCCGGGGTGGTGCACACGGCGGCTGCGGCGATGCGAGCGGCCGGGGCAGCCATCGCCGACGGATCCCCGGTGGACCTGGTGCTGCTCGACATCGGTCTGCCCGATGCAAGTGGGATCGATCTCGCTGGTGCCCTGGGCGGTCTGCGGCCGGAACCCGACGTCATCGCCATCACCTCCGAACGCGCACTGACGGCGGTCCGTTCGGCACTGGCGCACGGGGTTGTGCTGTACCTGCTCAAGCCCTTCACGTTCGCCGCGTTTCGCGACAAGCTCGAGCGGTACCGGCAGTTCCGAGTCGCTCTCCGCGACGGGGACACCGCGGTCAGCCAGCGCGAGATAGACCGGGCGATGGCAGTTCTGCGCACCGCGGACGAACGTGCTGCGGCCCCGAAGGGAATTGCGCCACAAACTCTCTCTGAGATCTCCTCCGCGGTGCGCGCACATCCGGACGGCATCTCCGCGGCGGAGGTGGCAGCCGAGGTGGGCGTGTCGCGAGTAACCGCATGGCGGTACCTCGAGCGCCTCGCCGACGACGGGGTGCTCGGGCGCGCAACGGAATACGGCCGAGCCGGACGGCCGCAGATCCGCTACCGATGGAACTGAGCCACGCGCCCCGCTCAGCTCAGCGCGCCGGACTTCTCGAGCACCCACGCGTAGTCGAAGGCCACCTCGCGCCACTTCTCGTAGCGCCCGCTCACCCCGCCGTGACCTGCGCTCATCTCCGTGCGCAGCAGGAACTGCGAGTCACCGGAGACGGTATGGCGCAGAGCGGCAATCCACTTAGCCGGTTCGACGTACAGCACCCTGGTGTCGTTGATCGAGGTCACCGCAAGGATGTCCGGGTAGTGGCGATCGGCGACGTTCTCGTACGGGCTGTAGGACTTCATGTACGAGTACACCTCGGGATCGGCGAGCGGGTTGCCCCACTCGTCCCACTCGATGACCGTCAGCGGCAGTGACGGGTCCAGGATCGAGGTCAGCGGATCGACGAAGGGCACGTTCGCCAGGATTCCCGAGAAGAGCTCGGGCGCAAGGTTGGCCACCGCGCCCATGAGCAGACCCCCCGCGCTGCCGCCGTGGGCGACGAGGTGCTCGGCGTCGGTACGCCCGGTGGAGATCAGATGCCGTGCGGCCGCCACGAAATCGGTGAAGGTGTTCTTCTTCGTCAGCGTCTTGCCGTTGTCGTACCACGCCCGACCCATCTCGCCACCGCCGCGTACGTGTGCGACCACGAACACCACGCCACGGTCGAGCAGTGACAGCCGGGCCACCGAGAAGTACGGATCCATGCTCACCTCGTACGAGCCGTAGCCGTACAGCAGTGTCGGCGCGACCACGCCCTCGGGCACGGTGGCCGCGGCGATCACCGAGAGCGGGATCTCGGTTCCATCGTCCGCCACCGCCCACTCTCGGCGCTGGACGTAGCGCCCCGGGTCGTAGTCGCCGAGCACCACCTGCTGCTTGCGCAGAATGCGCTCGCCCGTCGCCAGGTCGTAGTCGATCACCTGCGACGGAGTGACGAACGAGGTGTAGCCGATACGCAGCAGCGGCGCGTCCCACTCGGGGTTGCTACCGAGGCCGGCGGAGAACAGTTCCTCGTCGAAGGTCAGTTCGGTGAACTCGCCGTACCCCTGCGGCCCGATCGGCCAGATCGCGATCTGCGGCAGGGCATCTCGGCGATAGGAGATCACCAGCTGCCCGGCGAACGCGTCGACGTCCTCGAGGCGCACGGTGGCCCGGTGCGGGCTGAGCAGCGTCACGTCCGACGGGTCGCTCACCGGCACCTCGACGAGTACGAAGTTCTCCGCCTTGACCCCGTCGACGACGTCGTTGTGCAGGATCAGGAAGCGATCCTCACCGGCGATCACCGCGTGCTCGACGCTGTAGTCCACGCCCTCGCGTCGGGGCCAGATCACCGTGAACTCGCCCGTGGGATCGGACGCGTCGAGGTAACGGTACTCGGAGGTGATCTTCGATCCCACCGAGATCAGCAGGAATCGATTGCTGCGCGTGGTGCCGAATCCCACCCAGTAGGCCTCGTTCGGCTCCTCGAACACCAGCACGTCCTCGGACCGATCGGTGCCGATGCGGTGGCGCCACACCTTGTCCGGGCGCCAGGAATCGTCCACGGTCTGATAGAAGAGGTACTGCTGATCGAGCGACCACGTCGCCCCCGGCGCGGTGTTCTCGATCAGGTCGGGCAACTCGGTCATCGTGCGAAGGTCCCTGATGCGCAACGTGTATCGCTCGTCACCGGCCAGATCGACGGAGTACGCGAGAAGGTTCCCGTCCTCGCTCACCGAGAATGCCCCGAGCGAGAAGAATTCGTGGCCCTCGGCTTCGGCGTTGGCGTCGAGGAGGATCTGCTCGCCCGGCACGTCCTGCCCGGCGGTGAGCTCGGGTGGTGTCCAGTCGTCGGGAGAGGCGACGGCGGTGCGGCACTGGATGCCGTAGCTCTTGCCCTCGACCGTGCGTCCGTAGTACCACCAGGACCCACGACGGGTGGGCACGGAGAGGTCGGTTTCCTGTGTGCGGGACTTGATCTCGTCGAAGATGGCGGTGCGCACCGGCTCGAGATGCTCGGTGCGGGCGGCGGTATGGGCGTTCTCGGCCTCGAGGTGGGCGATGACCTCCGGGTCGGTCTTCGCCCGCAGCCACTCGTAGTGATCGACGACGGTGTCGCCGTGGTGGGTGCGTTCGAGCGGAACCCGTTTGGCGATCGGCGGCTGCGTGGCGGCCCGGCCGGACGGAGAGTCGGTGGAGGAAGCGAATGTCACGGCGTGACCCAATCGTCGAAGGAGAGACCCGAGATGCGCTGGTAGGCATCGATATAGCGGGAACGGGTAGCGGCAATCACGTCGTCGGGCAGCGGCGGCGGTGGCTCGTCCGCGGCCCGGTCCCACCCGGACTCTCCGGTCAGCCAGTCACGGACGTACTGCTTGTCGAAGCTCGGCTGCACTCGCCCGGGTTCGTAGCCCTGCGCCGGCCAGTACCGCGAGGAGTCGGGAGTGAGAACCTCGTCGGCGAGCACCAGTTCGCCGCTCTCGGCGAGACCGAACTCGAACTTGGTGTCCGCCAGAATGATCCCACGCTCGGCGGCGACATCGGCCGCACGCCGATAGAGGTCGATGGTGTTCGCTCGCAACGCCTCGGCCAGTTCGGGGCCGAGTCGCTCGACCACGGAGTCGAAGTCGATGTTCTCGTCGTGCTCGCCGATGTCGGCCTTCGACGCCGGCGTGAAGATGGGCTCGGGCAGCCGTGAGGCCTCCACCAGCCCCTCGGGCAGGCTCACCCCGCACACCGATCCGGTGCGGCGGTAGTCGGCGAGCCCGGAGCCGGTGAGGTACCCGCGGGCGACGCACTCGACGGGCACCATGTTCAGCGAGCGCACCACCAGGGCTCGGCCGAGGACCTCCTGCGGGATGCGCCCGTCCTGCGCGTCGCCGGCCAGATGGTTCGCGCCGCCGAGCAGATCGAAGAAGTACACGCTCATGGCGGTCAGGACCCGCCCCTTGTCGGGAATGGGCGTGGTGAGCACGTGGTCGTAGGCCGATATTCGGTCACTGGCAACCAGCAGCAGATGGTCGTCGTCGATTCGATACAGATCACGGACCTTCCCGCCGGCGACGTGCGGGTACGCCGACAGGTCCGGGCGCGACAGGGAAGCCATGAGTCGAGCCTAGTGCCCCGGGAATGCGACGGGCTATCCGTTACGTTAACGAAGAAATGGCATCGACTCACACCGGCGTACGCGCGAAGGACATCGGGTTCCGCTCCGACCGAGGCCCCGTGCTGATCTCCCTCATGCTCTCCACGTCGCTCGTGGCCCTCGACTCGACGATCATCGCCACCGCCGTGCCCAGCATCGTCGGCGATCTGGGCGGCTTCTCCCAGTTCCCGTGGCTGTTCTCGATCTATCTGCTGGCACAGGCGGTGTCGGTGCCGCTGTACGGGAAGATCGCCGACATCGTGGGCCGCAAACCGGTGATGATGGTCGGGATCGGGGTCTTCCTGCTGGGCTCGATCCTCTGCGGATTCGCGTGGAGTATGCCGGCACTCATCGCGGCGCGCGCGGTGCAGGGCCTGGGAGCCGGTGCGGTGCAACCGATGTCGATCACCATCGCGGGTGACATCTATACCGTCGAGGAGCGGGCGAAAGCGCAGGGTTATCTGGCGAGCGTGTGGGCGATGTCGTCGGTCCTCGGCCCCACCCTCGGCGGCGTGTTCTCCGAGTACGCAACGTGGCGCGCGATCTTCTTCGTCAACATCCCGCTGTGCCTGATCGCAGCGTGGATGCTCTGGCACAAGTTCGACGAGTCCACCGCACCCGCGCGCAGGCGCCCGGCCATCGACCGCGCAGGCGCCGCCACCCTCACCGTGGGCGCCGCCGCACTGATCCTCGGGCTCCTCGAGGGCGGGCGGTCGTGGGCGTGGGGATCGCCGACCTCGATTGCGATCTTCGCACTCGGCACCGCGAGCCTGCTGGCCTTCATCGCAATCGAACGACGCGCGAGCGATCCGATCATGCCGCTCTGGGTGTTCACCCGCCGCGTACTGGTGGTCTCGAGCGCCATATCCCTGCTCGTGGGCGCGCTGGTGCTGGCGCTGACCACGTACATCCCGACCTACGTGCAGGGCGTCTTCGGCGCCGGTGCCATCGTCGCAGGGTTCGCCCTGGCAACCCTCACCCTGGGATGGCCTGTCGCGGCATCGCAATCCGGTCGGCTCTACCTCAGGTACGGCTTCCGCGCGACTGCCCTGACCGGCTCCGCGGTCGCGGTGATCGGCACCCTCGGTGCGACGCTGATCAGCCCGTCGTCGACGGTCTGGTACGTGGCCGGGGTGTGCTTCGTGATCGGGCTCGGTATGGGTCTGGTGGCCAGCCCGACCCTGATCTCGGCGCAGTCGAGCGTCGACTGGTCCGAGCGCGGGGTGGTGACGTCGACCAACATGTTCGCGCGGTCCATCGGCAGCGCGGTGGGCGTGGCGATCTTCGGCGCAATGGTGAACTCGCGGGTCGACACCGCAGGAAGCCCTCCACCCGACAGACTCGCCGCAGCCGTCCACCTGGTGTTCGTCGGTGCTGCGGTGGCGGCCGCGCTGATCGCCGTGCTGTCGACCATGCTGCCCCGGCGTGAGCGGGACGCATGAGGTCGACGACGCACTGACACCCGCGACAGACGATCAGCGCGACCGACGCGGAGGGACTACTCGGCCAGTTTCGCCGCGGCCTGTGCCCACAGGAAGAACTTGTTGGTACCGAGATCCTTGACGGTGGTGATGTTGAACGCCGCCTTCAAGTGTTCGGCATCGCTGTCGCTGACTCCCTTGAGCGCGGCGACGGGAGCTGCCGCGAGCTCCTCGATGGACTTGCCGTCGTACGCCTTGTCGAACTTGTCGGACAACCCGGACATGCTTCCTCCTCGATGCCGGTGCGCGAGGATGCGCACCGGGTCCGAAGCTACCCGCCGATACCCGCTCCATGGCGGACTTCCGCGGGGCCGCTACAGGATCGGGGCGGGGGTGTAGGCAGCGGCCTCCGGGTACTGCGCCACCAGGTTCTCGACGGCGGCGATCACCGCGGCCACCTGGTCACCGGCCGCACCGACGAACGCCGACCGGTCGGCCAGCGCGGCGTCGAGCGTGGCACGGTCGAGGGGAAGCCGCTCGTCGGCAGCGAGGCGGTCGAGCAGGTCGGGCTCACGCCCCTGCTCGCGCATGGCCAGCGCGACGGCGACGGCGTGCTCCTTGATCACCTCGTGTGCCACCTCGCGACCGACACCGGCGCGCACCGCCGCGATGAGCACCTTCGTCGTCGCCAGGAACGGCAGGTACCGCTCGAGTTCCTTCTCGATGACCGCCGGGTAGGCACCGAACTCGGCGAGCACCGTCAGGAAGGTCTCGATCATCCCGTCGACGGCGAAGAAGGCATCCGGGAGGGCGACCCGTCGCACCACCGAACAGAACACGTCGCCCTCGTTCCATTGGGCCCCGGCCAGCTCCGCAGCCATCGACCCGTACCCGCGCAGGATCACCTGCAGGCCGTTGACGCGTTCGCACGAGCGCGTGTTCATCTTGTGCGGCATCGCCGACGACCCCACCTGACCCGGCTGGAAACCCTCGGTGACCAGTTCGTGCCCGGCCATCAGCCGAATCGTGTGCGCGAGGGACGACGGTCCTGCACCGAGCTGGACCAGCGCCGAGATCACGTCGTGGTCGAGTGAGCGCGGGTACACCTGGCCCACGCTGGTGAGGACGGTCGAGAACCCGAGGTGCTCGGCGACGGCCTGCTCGAGTGTGGAGAGCTTGCCCGCGTCGCCGCCCAGGAGATCGAGCATGTCCTGAGCCGTCCCCATCGGACCCTTGATCCCGCGCAGCGGGTAGCGGTCGATCAGCTCACGCAGGCGGGTGAGGGCCACGAGCACCTCGTCGGCAGCCGACGCGAACCGCTTGCCCAGCGTGGTGGCCTGCGCCGCGACGTTGTGACTGCGCCCCGCCATCACCGTCTCACGGTACAGCGCGGCCCGCTCGGCCAACCGCGCGGCGACGGCGACACCGCGGGCGTGCACGTGCTCGAGTGAGCGCAGGATTTGCAGCTGCTCGACGTTCTCGGTGAGGTCGCGGCTGGTCAGACCCTTGTGCACCTGCTCGTGACCGGCGAGGGCGTTGAACTCCTCGATGCGAGCCTTCACGTCGTGTCGGGTGATGCGCTCGCGCGCGGCGATGGAGGCGAGGTCGACGGTATGCAGCACCCGCTCGTAGTCGGCTATCGCGGTGTCGGGGACCTCGACGCCCAGGGCCGCCTGCGCACGAAGCACGGCGATCCACAGTTGACGTTCGAGCACGATCTTGTGCTGCGGCGACCACAGGTCGGTCAACTCGGCGCTCGCGTAGCGGGAGGCGAGGACGTTCGGGATAGCACTCACGTGGGGTGAGTGTACGGGCGGGATCTGACAGGGTGGAGGCCATGAGCGTTCCGTTGGTGGACCTGCGATCGGACACCGTCACCGTTCCCGACGAGCAGATGCGCCGGGCCATGGCCGCGGCGGAGGTGGGCGACGACGTCCTCGACCACGACCCCACGATGGCCCGCCTCGAGAGAGAGGTTGCGGCGGTTCTGGGTATGGACGCGGCGCTGTGGGTGCCCAGCGGGAGCATGGGAAACCTGATCGCACTGATGCTCCACCTGCGACGAGGTGACCGTTTCCTCGCACCCGAACACGCACACGTGCTGGGCTCCGAGCTGGGCACCGCAGCCTGGCTGGCGCTGGGGATGCCGCACGCCCTGCCGCACGACGGGCTCGGCCCCGGACGACCGTCGCCGGCCACGGTTCTTGCCGAATCCGGTTCGGACGGACCGTATTTCACGCTGCGCACCACACTGCTGTGTCTCGAGAACTCGCACAACTTCTCCGGCGGCGCGGCGATGGGCGTCGACGAGTGGACGGCGCTGGTCGACGCAGCGCGCGCCGGTGGGCTGCGGGTGCACCTCGACGGCGCGCGCCTGTGGAACACCGCCGCGGCCCTGGGCGTCGCGCCCGCCGATCTGACCCGCGGCGCCGACACCGTGCAGGTGTGTCTGAGCAAGGGCCTGGGGGCGCCCGTCGGCTCGGTGCTGGCGTCGGACTCCGCTCGCATCACCGAGGCGCGGCGGATCCGCAAGATGCTCGGCGGCGGCGTGCGCCAGGGCGGGGTGCTGGCGGCCGCCGGCCTGCTCGCCCTCTCGCGTCGCGACGAGCTGGTTCGCGACCACCTGCACGCCCGCCGTCTGGCGGAGGGTCTGCGCGAGGCCGGACTGACCGTGCCCGAACCCGACACCAACATCGTTCTCGTCGACACCCCCGACCCCGGGGCCCTGCTCGCCCGGTTCGCTGCGGCCGGCGTGGGTGCACTCACCGTGGCCGGACGCGTGCGCCTGGTCACCCACCGCGACCTCGGCGCGGACGACATCGAACGCGCGATCGCCGCGGTGCACTAGCCCCCTGCCCGCGCACCCCTCAGCACTTCGCGCACGCTCCAACATGCGCGGATACACGGGAGTTGCGCGGGGGTCAAAGGGAGCGGAGGCGGTGCAGAGCCTCGGTGATGTCGGCGGTGGCGCCCGCGAAGGACATGCGGACCGTCCGGTGGCCGCGCGAGGTGTCGAAGTCGACGCCGGGGGCCAGGGCCACTCCCGTGCGGGCGAGGACGTCGGCGCACCAGGCCAGCGAGTCGTCGGTGCGGTGGCCGATGTCCCCGTAGACGTAGAAGGCGCCGTCGGCGGGAGCCGGATCGACGATGCCGATGTCGTCGAGGGCGTCGAGTACGAGGGCACGGTTGACCGCGTAACGCTGCACGTGCCCGTCCAACTCCCGGCGTGAGGTCTCGGAGAAGGCGGCCAGGGCAGCGAACTGCGAGGTGGTCGGCGGGCACACCGTCAGATTGGACGCCAGCCGATCGACGGGTCGAACAAGGTTGCTCGGCAGCACCATCCAGCCCAGACGCCAGCCCGTCATGGAGAAGTACTTCGACGCCGAGCCGATCACTACGGCGTTCGCCGAACTCTCCCGCGCACTCGACGGTCGCACCGAACCGTAGGAGATCCCGTGGTAGATCTCGTCGGAGATCAGCAGGGTTCCGTGCTGGTCGCACCAGCGGGCGATGGCGGCGAGCTCGTTCGCGTCGATGACCGTGCCGGTGGGGTTGGCGGGACTGGCGATGACCAGCCCGGCCGGCGGGGCGGGCAGATCGTCGAGCATCGCGACGGTCGGCTGATAGCGCACCTCGGGGCCGCAATCGAGCTCGACGACGCGACACCCCAACGCCGACAGGGTGTTCCGATACGCCGGGTAACCCGGACGGGCCATCACGACGGTGTCACCGACATCGAAGGCGCCAAGGAAGAGCAGGGTGAACGCCCCGGACGATCCGGTGGTGATCACGACGTCGTCGGGCTCGGTGGGCACCGCCGTCGACCCCGTCGGGCCGCCGTCGGTGTAGTACCGCGCGATCTCCTCCCGCAGCGCCCGCAGCCCGAGTGTCTCCGAGTACCCCAGCACCCGCCCGTCGAGCGCCGCGCGCATCGCCTCGAGCACGGGATTCGGTGCGGGAGTGGACGGTTGCCCGGCGGCGAGGGAGATCACGTCGCCGTGCGTGGCCTGGCGCCGGGCCGCCGCGGCCACGACGTCCATCACATGGAACGGCTCGATTCTCGACCGCTCGCTCTCGCCCGGCACGTCAGGAGGGGATCGCGATGCGGCCTTCCACCGCCGCCAACCCGATGTCCGTTCGGAAATGACTGCCCGGCAGACGAACTGCGGCGATCGACTCGTACGCGGCGGCGCGAGCGGCCGCGAGATCCGCACCGACGCCGACGACGCTGAGAACCCGCCCGCCGGCCGAGACCAGCGTGCCCGACTGATCGAGCGCGGTACCGGCGTGCAGCACCTCGGGTGCGTCGGCACCGGTGATGGCATCGCCCGTGCGCGGACGAGAGGGGTAGTTCTCGGCCGCGACCACCACCGTGACGGCGGCACCGGCCTTCCACCGCAGCGGCGGCAGCTGCCCCAGCGTCCCGGTGGCGACGGCGGTGAGCACCTCACCGAGCGGCGAGTCGAGCAGCGCGAGCACCGCCTGGGTCTCGGGATCGCCGAAGCGACAGTTGAACTCGATGACGGCGGGGCCGTCGGCATCGACGGCGAGGCCCGCGTACAGCAGGCCCGAGAACGGACAGCCGCGCGCGGCCATCTCGGCGGCGACAGGACGCGCGACCTCGTCGACGATGCGCGCGACCATGCCGTCGGGCAACCAGGGAAGCGGCGTGTATGCCCCCATACCGCCGGTGTTGGGCCCGGTGTCGCCGTCGCCGACGCGCTTGTGGTCCTGCGCCGGCAGCAACGGCACCACATCGGTGCCGTCGACGAGACAGAAGAGCGAAACCTCCGGACCGCCGAGGTAGCTCTCGAGCAGCACCGGGTGTCCGGACTCGAGAAGATCCGCCGCGTGGGCTCTCGCGGCCACGCGGTCGGTGGTGACCACGACGCCCTTGCCGGCGGCGAGCCCGTCGTCCTTGACCACCCAGGTGGGCCCGAACCGGTCGAGGGCTGCGTCGAGTCGAGCCGGGGTGTCGACCACCTCGCTGTGCGCGGTGCGTACACCCGCGGCGCGCATGACGTCCTTGGCGAACGCCTTGGACCCCTCGATTCGTGCCGCGGCGGCGGACGGGCCGAAGCACGCGATCCCGGCGGCGCGGACCGCGTCGGCCACCCCGAGCACCAGCGGCACCTCGGGGCCGATCACCACGAGGTCGACCTCGAGCCGCCGGGCGAGATCGGCGACAGCTGTGCCGGATGCGACGTCGACCGGCACAGTTCGAGCGATCCGCGCGATGCCGGCGTTGCCCGGCGCGCAGATCACCTCCTCGACGGAGGGGTCGGCCGACAGAGCCAGCAGCAGGGCGTGTTCACGGGCTCCGGAGCCGACGACGAGTGCGCGCACGCCAGCAGCCTACGTCGGCGCTCTCGCTGGACAGGACCGCGTTCAGATTCTATGGTTTTCCGTAATTACGGATTTATGGAATGAGGGAGATCTCATGCGCCGACTCACGACGGTCCTGACGGGCGCGCTACTGGCGGGATCCGATCTCGCCGGACGACCTGCAGTCGCGGAACCGACACTCGACCTGACCACCACGGCGGGCTGGACGAGCACCCTCTCCGCGTGGGGCGAGCGCACGTCGCTGGTGATCGAGGACGGCTGTGGCACACGAGTACAGAAGAACCCCGACACCGATCGGCCGCTGGCCTCGGCGTACAAGATCGTGCCGCTGCTCGCCTACGCCCGCGCAGTGGCCGACGGCACGCTCGACCCGAACGAGCAGGTTCCCCTCGCGCAGTGGGAGCGCTGGTACCTGCCCGGTACCGACGGCGGAGCGCACCCGGCCGCGCTCGCCCGACTGGGGATCGACGCATCCGACGCGTCGGCCACCGTGCGACTCGACGACATGGTCGGCGCGATGATCCAGGAGAGCGACAACGCGGTGCCCGACTACCTGCGCGCGCGCCTGGGCGATCGCGCGGAGATCGCCGCCGCCGCAGCCGGTGGATGGACGGGGTACCGGCCGTCGAGCGTGGTGGGATCGGTGCTCGCCCTGATCGTTCCCGGCGAATCGGCGTCGGATCCGCTCGACCTCGCCCGGCGCTACGCCGAGGACGATTCGTTCCGGACCACGGCACTGCGAACCGGCTCGCTCCCGTCGCTCGACGAGCAGATCGCGTGGTTCGGCCGATCCGGCCCGCGCGGATCGGCGTCGGACCTGGCCTCGGTCTACTCCACGCTGGTCTCGGGCGGCTACGGTGCAGCCGGGGACATCGCCCGTCGGCAACTCGAATACCAGAGCCCACCACCAGGATTGACCACCATGGGCTTCAAGGGCGGCCTGCTGCCGGGCATCCTCACCCAGGCGTTCGAGGTCACGCGGCCCGACGGCTCGCGCGCGGTCGCCGTCTGGCTGATCGAGGGTATCGACGCCGCGACGTTCACCCGGATCCCGCAGACGTTCGTGGTGCAGCAGCAGTTGATCCTCGAGGCACTCACCGATCCGGCCACGCTCGACACCCTCGCCCGTGCGGCCCGATAACGTGCAGTGATGGACCCCACCGCCGTGGCCGATCGACTCGCCGAACTCGAAGCGCGCGTCGCCGCGCTCGAGGGCGCCGAACGACCGACCGAGACCTCCGGCAGTTCGGGGACGGTGGAGTACCGCGGCGAGGTGCACCTGCACGGCACCGTCTCCTGGGAGATCGGGTACACCGCGGACGCGATCACCGCACTGCCTCAGCAGAACTCGGTGGACGTCCTGGCCGCCCTGGGCCATCCGATCCGGCAGGCCCTGGTCAGACGACTGCTGCACGGGCCGATGAACGTCGCCGACCTGCAGACGGCGGTGGGGTTGTCGTCGGCGGGGCAGCTCTACCACCACCTCAAGACGCTCACCGCGGCGCGCGTGGTCGACCAGCAGGGACGCGGCGACTACCGCATCGCCGCCACCCGCGTGGTGCCCATCCTGACGATGCTGCTCGCGAGCTCCGACATCGCCGGGGACCTTCGCCGCTGACCGACGAGCGCAGACGAGTGTGCAGTAATCCGTGCTGTACACGGATTACTGCACACTCACCTCCGGGTGCTGGTCGTCAGGTGGTGAGGTCGTAGAGGGTCACGTTGTCGACGGTGCGGGCGGTGAAGTTGGCCTCCACCCATGCCGCGATCTGCGACGACGTGCCCCCGCGACCGCCGCCCATCATGGCGCCGCCACCGACGAAGTAGTGGATCCTGCCCTCGGCCACGTACTGCTGGAACTGCGCGAGAGTCGGGGACGGGTCGGTGCCGTTGAATCCGCCGACCGGCATCACCGGATCACCGGTGGCCAGCTGGAACCCGGATGCACTGTTCGATCCGACCGCCGCGGCGACCCACGTGTAGCGATCCGCGTCCTGCTCGAGCAGGGCGGTCACCGCTGCGCTGGGTGTGCTGCCCATCAGGAGGTTGCCCGCACCACCGCGGCCGTCACCCCCGGCTGCACCGGGGAAGCCGCCCTGGCCACCGGGGAAGCCGCCGGGGAAGCCGCCCTGGCCACCCGGGAAACCACCGGGGACTCCACCCGGCGCACCGGGGAAGCCGCCCTGGCCACCGGGGAAGCCGCCCTGGCCACCGGGGAAGCCGCCGGGCCCGCCGTCCCGCATCCGACCGCCGCCGGGGAATCCGCGACCGGGCCCGAACTCCGCATTGGGGCCGGCGGAGACGATGGAGCCCTGATGCGCGGTGGCGATGGTGTCGACGGCGTAGGCAGTGGGCCCGGCCAGTCCCGCGAACATCGCGGCGAGAACGGTCGCCGCGGCCAACCTGCCGCGCGTGGCGGCCGGGATGAGAACACCAACCGCGGCAACGACACCGGCGACGACGATCGCGAACTTCAGCCACGGGACGAAGTCCGACGTCCGCGCGAGGAGCACGTATGCCGTCACCGCCGCGGCGACGACGCCGCACGCGAGCGCCACCCTGGTCCAGTACTGCTCGCGGTGATTCCACAGCGCCACCGCACCGATACCGACGAGCGAGGCGACGGCCGGGGCCAGAGCCACGGTGTAGTACGAGTGGAAGATCCCCGCCATGAAGCTGAAGGTCAGTCCGGTCACCAGCAGCCAGGCCCCCCAGACCACGATGGTGGCGCGCCGGATGTCGGTGCGAGGTGCCCTGCCCCGCAACACCAGTGCGGCGACGAGGAAGATCAGCGCGGTGGGGATGAGCCAGGCGATCTGGCCGCCCTGCGCGGCCTCGAACATGCGCGTGATGCCGGGCGTGCCCCACATGCTGCCGCCCGGGCGGGCACCGGCAGCGCCTGCGGCGTCACCGAACCGACCCGCTCCGCCGCCGGTGACGGACCCGGTCTCCTCACCGTTGAGCCGGCCGAACCCGTTGTAGCCCAGCGTGAGTTCGAGGATCGAGTTGTTCTGCGAGCCGCCGATCCAGGGGCGCGAGGACGCAGGCCACAGTTCGACGATCGCGATCCACCACCCGGCCGCGACCACCATGGCGGCCAGGGAGGCGAACAACTGCACGATGCGCCGCCCGAGCTTCGGTGGCCCCGCGAGAAGGTAGGTCAGCGCCAGCGGCGGGACGACGAGCATCACCTGCAGCTGCTTGGTGAGGAAGCCGAACCCCACCAGCGCCCCGACCACCACCAACCAGCGGGTGCGGCCGGATTCGACGGCCCGCAGCATCGCCCACACCGAGGCGATCATCAGCAGCACCAGCAGAGCGTCGGGGTTGTTGAAGCGGAACATCAGTGCCGCAACGGGAGTCAGCGCGAGCACCAGTCCGGAGAGCAGACCTGCCGCCGGGCCGTGGTGACGACGACCGATGCGCCACAGAAGCGCCACCGACGCCACGCCGAGCAGCACCTGCGGCACGAGAATCGACCACGAGCTCAGTCCGAAGATCCGCACCGAGATCTCCATCAGCCACAGCGACATCGGCGGCTTGTCGACGGTGATCGAGTTCCCGGCGTCGGAGGACCCGAAGAACATCGCCTTCCACGACACCGAACCGGCCTGCACGGCAGCGGAGTAGAACGAGTTGGCGTAGCCGTTGGCGGAGAGATTGATCAGGTACGCCACCGCCGTGCCCACGAGAAGCAGTGCAGCGAGCGGCTTCTCGCGGCTGCGGCGTGTCGGTGGCGGCGCCGGCGGGGTGTCGGCGACGGGGGCCGGAAAGGTCAGTGTCATCGGGTTGCTCCGGTCTGGACGGGCTGGGCGGGTCGGGCGTGACGGAACACCCACCGCAGGGCGAGGAATCGGGTGACGGTGGCAACGAGGTTGGCCACCACGAGCACGACCAGCTCGATGTGTTTGGACGCATCCGGGTACTGCGAGTGCAGTGCGGCGAGCGATCCGCTGGTGACCAGCCATCCGAAGGCGAACACCAGCAGTCCCTGTGCCTGATGCCCCAGTGCACCACCGGATCCGCTGACCCCGAACGTGAATCGGCGGTTGACGGCGGTGTTGAGTACCGCCGTGATCAGCAGCGCCAGGAAGTTCGCGGTCTGCGCACCGACGGCCGGATGCAGCAGCAGGTACAGCAGGGCGTAGGCCACGGTGCTCGCGATCCCCACCAGCGCGAACCGCACCAGCTGCCCGACCATGCCCACCGGCACACCGGTCACCAGCGGCTCACGGCCCAGGCTCGCGCGCAGGTCGGCCACCGGCAGCGCGCCGGTCGCCAGGGCCCGCCCGACGCGCCAGCAGCCGCGCAGGTCACGCACGGCGGTGTCGATGATGTTGACACTCGAGTGCGGATCGTCCACCCAGTCGACGGGCACCTCGTGGATACGTAGTCCCGCCTTCTCGGCGAGCACCAGCAGCTCGGTGTCGAAGAACCAGCCGGTGTCCTGCACCAGCGGCAACAGGCGGCGGGCGACGTCGGTCCGCACGGCCTTGAAGCCGCACTGGGCGTCGGAGAAGCGTGTGCGCAGCGACGTCCGCACGATCAGGTTGTAGCTGCGCGAGATGAACTCGCGCTTGGCCCCGCGCACCACGCGTGCCTGCTTGCTCAGCCGCGAGCCGATCGCCACATCGGAGTGGCCGGAGATCAGCGGGGCCACCAGCGGCATCAGGCCGTTGAGGTCGGTGGACAGGTCCACATCCATGTAGGCCACCACATCCGCGGTCGACGCCGACCAGACGGCCTTGAGGGCTCGTCCGCGCCCCTTCTCGTCGAGCCGGTGGACGCCGACGCCCTCGAGCTCGGTCGCCAGCCGCTGCGCCACCGCGGGGGTGGAATCGGTGCTGGCGTTGTCGGCGATGGTGATCGTTGCGGTGTACGGGACCGACTCGGCCAGGAACGCGTGCAGTCGACGCACACATCGCTCGAGGTCGCGTTCCTCGTTGTACACGGGGACGACCACCTCGAGTGTGGCCGCAGCGGTGCGGGGGGCGGCCCGGCCTGCCAGGGAGTTCGAGCTCAGGGGAACTGCTGTCATGAGTACGACTCTCGCGTGTGCACCTGATCCGAACCCGGGACCGACCTGGCAGTTACCCGGGAGCGCCGGCTCGGCCCGCGAACCGGGTTACCCTCGCCTCATGGCGTCGGTCTTCTCAGCGATCATCAACGGCGATCTCCCCGGGCGTTTCGTGTGGAAGGACGACGAGTTCGTCGCGTTCCTCACCATCGCTCCGCTCACTCAGGGCCACGTGCTGGTGGTGCCGCGGGCGGAGGTCGATCACTGGCAGGACCTCGATCCCGACCTCCTCGCGCGGGCCACCGCGCTCGCCCAGCGGATCGGGAGGGCGGTGCGCCTGGCCTTCGACGCTCCGCGTGCCGGTCTGCTCATCGCCGGCCTCGAAGTCCCGCACCTGCACCTGCACGTGTTCCCGGCGTACGACATGAGCAACTTCGACATCTCCAGCGCCGACACCTCGCCGTCGTCGGAGTCCCTGGACGAGGCCCAGGAGAAGATCCTGGCAGCCCTGAGAACTCTCGAGGGCTGAGGTCACTCGAGGACCCAGATCACTGGTTGGCCGAGTGCGTTGGGCTCGCGAGGGGCAGTTCCACCCGGAACGTCGCCCCCGAGCCCGGCTCGCTGCGCACCGTGACCTCGCCGTTGTGGGCGGCGACCAGGGCCGCGACGATCGACAACCCCAGCCCGCTACCCCCGCTGCCGCGAGTGCGCGAGGTGTCGGCGCGGTAGAACCGCTCGAACACCCGCTCGGCGTCCTCGGGGGGCAGCCCCGGGCCCGTGTCGGTGACCTCGAGAATCGCCTTCTCGCCCGCGGTGCCCACCGAGACGGTGATCGACGCGTCGTCCGGGGTGTGGCGCAGGGCGTTGCCGACGAGGTTCGCGAGCACCTGCCGCAGACGCGCGTCGTCACCGACCACCTCGGGAACATCCGAGTTCGGCAGCACCTCGATCGCGATGTTCCTGTGCGGTGCCACTGCTTTCGCGTCGTGCACGGCGTCGGAGGCGATGCGCAGCAGATCCACCTGGCTGCGCTCGAGCGGGCGCTGGGCATCCAGGCGGGCGAGCATGAGCAGGTCCTCGACCAGCAGGCCCATCCGCGACGCCTCCCCCTCGATGCGGGTCATCAGCAGCGCCGTGTCGGTCATCGCTCCCTGACGGTAGAGCTCGGCGAAGCCGCGAATGGTGGTCAGCGGGGTGCGCAGTTCGTGACTGGCGTCGGCCACGAATCGACGCATGCGATCCTCCGAGGCGCGGGCGGCGTTCTCCGACGCCTCGGTGGCGGCGAAGGCGTGCTGGATCTGCGCGAGCATCCCGTTGAGGGCGGCCGAGAGTCGTCCGACCTCGGTTCGGCCGTTCCACTCGGGCACCCGTCGATGCAGATCGCCCGCCGCGATGGCCGCCGCCGTGGCCTCGACCTGCCGCAGCGGGCGCAGACTGCGCCGAACCACGAAGTAGGCGATCACCGCGAGCGCCGCCAGCACCAGCGCCCCGATGCTGGCCTGCAACACCACGAGCCGGTCGACTATCTCCTTGGTCTGGGTCAGTTGTATTGCGACGGTGGTGGATCCGGCGTCATTGGTCACCTGGACGGCGCGCCACCGAATGTCGGACCCACCTTCGGATCCGACCGTGACCGGCTCGGCGCCGACACCGTCGCCGATGTCGGGCTCCACTGCACCGGCATCGTTGACGGGTGTGCGCACCACCCCGTCGCTACCGACCGTGCGCACGAAGAAATCCGACGGCGGACGCTGCGGGGTGGGGCCGCCGACCGGGCGGCGGTCGCCGTCGAAGTCCCCGCGCGGGGCGGCCCAGGTGCGCGAGGCCTGTACGAGTTGCTCGTCCACCCGGCCCATGAGCGAGGCCTGCAGTGCGGAGGTCACCGCGAAACCGGACGCCAGCAGACCCAGGGTGGCCAACGCCAGCAGCGCGGCCACCAGGGTCACGCGCAGTGGGACGCTCACGGGCGGGGTTCTCTCATGACCGGGGTTCTCTCATGACGTAGCCGACGCCGCGGAGGGTGTGGATCAGGCGCGTGTCACCGGTGTCGACCTTGCGACGCAGGTAGGACACGTACGACTCCACCACGCCCACCTCACCGCCGAAGTCGTAGTGCCACACGTGATCGAGGATGCGCGGCTTGCTCAGCACGGTGCCGGCGTTGACCATGAAGTACCGCAGCAGGGTGAACTCCGTGGGTGAGAGCGAGACCGGTTCACCGGCCTTCCACACTTCGTGGGTGTCGTCGTCGAGTTCGATGTCGGCGAACGTGATTCGCGACGGCGGGGTGTCGGCGCCGCGGCCGGAGCGGCGCAGGATCACCCGCAACCGTGCCACCACCTCCTCGAGACTGAACGGCTTGGTGACGTAGTCGTCGGCTCCCATCGTCAGCCCGGAAACCTTGTCCTCCACGGAGTCCCGTGCCGTGAGGAAGAGCGCCGGGGCGTCGATCCCGTCGGCGCGCAGGCGGCGCAGGAGCCCGAATCCATCCATTCCCGGCATCATCACGTCGAGGATCAGCGCCTGCGGCTTGAAGGTGCGCGCACGATCGAGCGCGGACGGGCCGTCGGCGGCGGTGGCGACATCGAAGCCCTGGAAACGCAAACTCACCGACAGCAGCTCGACGATGGTGGGCTCGTCGTCGACCACCAGCACACGCGCCTCGGAAGCGGAGTCGGCGCCCGCCTGTGCACCCGACATCGGTGACCCTGACATCCCGGTCCTCTCGCCTGTCACGTCGATTGTCCGACTCGACCCGCTCTCGCCGATGGTTCGGGCACTCGTCTCGATCATGTCCCCGAGTGTCACCGCCGATCCCGGGCGCGTGCTGCACCGTCGCTGTGAGGTCGCTGTGAATGCACCGCCAGCGTCCCGTGCCGCACGGGCCCCGCGCAAGTCCGGGGCGCATGATGATCGGGTGAGTACCGACAGCGCGAAGGGGACCGGTGTCGGCACCGGCAGACGATCGTCGCCGGTGACGTCGACGCACCTCTTCGCTGCCCTGCTCGTCGCAGCGCTGCTCTTCCATCGGTCGCTGACCTCCTTCGTCGAGTCGTCGGCCACCCTCTCCACCGCGGCCACGGTGTTCGCCGGGGTGTTCGTGCAGGCCGTGCCGTTCCTCGTGTTCGGGGTGCTGCTCAGCGGGGCCATCGCGACGTTCCTCTCCCCCGCTCTCATCGCCCGGGTGCTCCCCCGCAACCCGACGGCGTCGGTGGCCGTGGCCGGGCTCGCCGGGGCGGCGCTGCCGGGCTGCGAGTGCGGCTCGGTGCCGGTGTCGCGGCGGCTGATCGATCGGGGTGCGCCCAGCGCGTCGGCCCTGGCGTTCATGCTGTCCGCTCCCGCGATCAATCCCGTCGTGCTGGTCGCCACCGCGGTCGCCTTCCCCGGCGAGCCGGGAATGGTGGTGGGGCGGTTCGTCGCGTCGCTGCTGGTGGCGTGGATCGTGGGCTGGTGGTGGGCCCGATTCGGCGGGCCGCGGTGGATCACCCGCACCCTCGGCCACGGTCACGGCCACCACCACGGCGGTTCCTCCCGGTGGACGACGTTCACCGAGGCCGCCCGCCACGACCTGCTGCAGGCCGGATCGTTCCTGGTGATGGGCGCGGCGTTCGCGGCCGCACTGCACGTGCTGGTGCCCCCGGCCGTGTACGACCACCTGGCCGGCAACATGCTCCTGGCAATCCTGGTGATGGCCGTGCTCGCGGTGGCGCTGGCCCTGTGCTCGGAGGCCGACGCGTTCGTGGCGAGTTCACTGTCGATGCTGCCGCTGCTGCCGCGACTGGTGTTCCTGGTGGTCGGCCCGGCGGTCGACGTGAAGTTGGTGGCCATGCAGGCAGGCAGCTTCGGGCGCTCCTTCGCGGTGCGGTTCGCGCCGGTGACGTTCGTGGTGGCGGTGATCGTCGGCAGCGCCGTCGGATACGTCGCACTCGGTGGTGCGCGATGAACCGCGAGACGCAGAACGTGCTGTTGTTGCTGGTGGGCGGGGCCATCGTGAAGATCACCGTGGACGGCACGTACGTGCGCTACGTCAAGCCCTCGCTGGCACCGCTGCTGCTGATCGCCGGAATCGTGGTGGTGGTCCTGGCGCTGTCGGCGATCGTTCGGGATGTTCGGCGCGGCGCGGCCGAATCGGAGCGGGGCTCGCGCCCACACTGGGCGTTGGTGGTACCGGTGGCGGTGATCCTGTTCGTGGCGCCGCCCGCGCTCGGGGCCACCAGCGTCGGGGTGTCGTCGCAGGATCGGGTGACCCGCGCGCAGGCACCGGTCAAGATCGCGTTCCCGCCACTGCCGACCGGCGCGACCCCGGAGGTCACCCTCGTCGACCTCGCCCAGCGCGCAGCGCGCGATTCCACCGGCAGCCTCGACGGGCGGGAGGTGAGCGTCAGCGGATTCGTCGTCGCCACGAGCAACGGCGGCGCACCGCGCCTGCCCGGCGACACCGGCACGCTCGACCTCGCGCGCATCGTGATCACGTGCTGTGTGGCCGACGCGCGGACGATCCGCATGCATCTGCAGGGCCGTGCGACCGATCTGCCCTCCGACCTGCCCGACGGCACATGGGTGCAGGTCACCGGCACCACGATCACCGATTCGGCGAACCGGGACACCGCGTACACCCCCACGTTCGTTGTCTCGCGGATCACCCGGATCGCTGCTCCGGCCAACCCCTACCAGTACTAGGTCGCCCGGCCTCGCCGACCGATCCGGGCGAGCGTCGATTAGTCCGTGTGGCAACGGTTCCACGGTCTACAGTGTGGGCATGAACTGGGTGTCTGTGGTCACACTTCCGGTGCGGACAACCCTCGCGGTGGCGTCCACGGCCATGGAGATCGCGGAGGTCGCCGTCTCGACCACCCGCATGGTCATCTCGGCCGGCGCATCCGGTTCGCTGGGCGCAGCCTCGCTCGCCGACCCCCGTGCGCCGCTGAACCTGCTCGCTCAACTCTCCGAGCTCACCTCCGAGGACCGGGCCCTCGGGCATGCGTTCAAGGCCGGCGGCCCGCTCGATCGGCTCCTCGAGCCCGGCGGTCCGGTGGACCGGCTGACCGAGCCGGGCGGCACGCTCGATCGGTTGCTCATCGCCGGCGGTCCCCTCGACCGTGTGCTGGCCCCCGGCGGCATCCTCGACCGCCTGCTGCACGAGGACGGTCCGCTCGATCGGCTGCTCGCCGAAGGTGGGTTGTTGGATCGACTGACCGCGGCGGACGGACCCATCGAACGCCTCACCGCCGACGACGGACCCGTCGAGCAACTCACCCGCGCCGGTGGCCTGGTCGAGCGCCTCACCGCCGACGACGGGCCGATCGATCAGCTCACCCGCAAGGGCGGTCTGCTCGAGATCCTCATCGAGGAGGGCGGTGCCATCGAGAGACTGGTCGCCCGCGGCGGACCGCTCGATCAGCTGGCTCTGCTGGCAGATCTGCTGACCTCGATCAAGCCCAGCGTGGACATGCTGCAGGACACCGTCGAGACACTGTCGGCGTCGGTGGTCCCGCTCGGCGAGCTGGTCGGCCGACTGCCCACGCGGTGGGTGCGCGGGCGGCCGGTCCAGCCGTATCTGCGGCGCTAGCGGTACCGCCGTCAGAGGAACGTCGCGACGTCGCCGATCTGCGCGCGGTCGGTGCGGAACGCGTTGATGGGCGCCTGCTCGTCGGCGTATCCGAAGGAGATCGCGCACACCACCTGACGGTCGTCGGCAATGTCGAAGAACTCGTGCACGGCCGGGGACACCATGGCCACCGCAGCCTGGGCGATGGTGGCGATCCCCAGCTCTGTGGCCGCGTACATGAACGTGCTCACGTACGCCCCGCAGTCCACCGCCCCGTAGGTACCCAGCGCCTTCTCGGTGGTGACGATCGCGGTGTGCGGGGCGCCGAAGAATCGGTAGTTCTCGAGCATCTGCGCCGCGCGTGCACCCTTGTCGGCGCGGTCGATGCCGACGCTCTCGTACAGAGCGAACCCCGATGCGCGACGCCGGTCGCCGTACACACCCCGGTACTCCTCGGGGCCGGGGATGTCGGAGGACATCCGCCCGGCGGTGACGGCGTCGAGCAGTGCGGCGGACAGTCGCGCGGTCGTCTGCCCCTCGGTGACGTACACGCTCCAGGGCTGGGAGTTGCACCAGGACGGGGTGCGTTGGGCGCGGGCGAGCACGGTCTCGATGTCACGCCGCGGAACCTGTACATCCTGGTAGGCACGGCAGCTGAAGCGGGCGTCCAGTATTGCGCTGAGGGTCATTCCGCAACGGTAAACGCCGATCGGACGGCCTCCGACAGCACCTCCCCGCTGTCGACGGCGAGACCCGCGGCGAGGCCCGGAACGGTGGCGCACGCATCGCGCCACCCGCGGTCGGCGATGGCGACGACGTACGGCAGGGTCGCGTTGGTCAGCGCGCGGGTGGAGGTACCGGGTACCGCCCCCGGCATGTTGGCGACGCAGTAGAAGACCGAGTCGTGCACACGATAGGTCGGGTCGGCGTGGGTGGTCGGACGCGAATCCTCGAAGCACCCTCCCTGGTCGATGGCGATGTCGACCAGCACCGAACCGGGCTTCATGCGGGCGACGAGGTCGTTGCTCACCAGTTTCGGCGCCTTGGCGCCGGGCACCAGCACCGCGCCGATCACCAGGTCGGCATCGAGCACCTCCTCCTCGACGGCCAGAGCGGTGGAGGTGACGGTGTGCACCGTGCCCCCGTACTGCGCGTCGAGCGCACGGAGGCGGTCGACGTCGAGATCGAGCACGGTGACGTCGGCGTGCAGCCCGCGCGCCATGGCGACGGCGTTGGCGCCGGCGACGCCGCCGCCGAGCACCACGACCTTCGCCGGACGTACACCGGGAACGCCGCCCAACAGCACGCCTGCTCCGCCGCTCTGCCTCATCAGGTGGTAGGCACCGGCCTGCACCGACAGTCGGCCCGCGACCTCGCTCATCGGGGCCAGCAGCGGAAGTCCGCCGCCGCGGCCCTGCACGGTCTCGTAGGCGATGGCGGTGACGCCGGCTCCGACGAGGGCGTCGGTGCAGGCCCGCGAGGCGGCCAGGTGCAGGTAGGTGAAGATGATCTGCCCGGCGCGCAGGCGGTGGTACTCCTCGGCGATGGGTTCCTTGACCTTGACGATCATGTCCGCGGCGGCCCACACCTCGTCGGCCGTGGAGAGGATCTGGCCACCCACGCTCTTGTAGGCGGCGTCCTCGATACCCGAGCCCAGTCCGGCCTCGGCCTCGATGACCACCTCGTGGCCTCGGCGGACCAGTTCGTTGACACCGGCCGGGGTGACGGCGACGCGGTACTCGTGGTTCTTGACCTCGCGAGGGACTCCGATTCTCATGCGTCGAGAGTGAACAATCAGGCAAGAACATTCAATGCCTCCAAACAATATTCTCTACATTGAGCCGATGGCATTCGAAACTTCATCCATGGGCCGTCCCGCGAGCGCGGAGCCGAACAATGTTCGCCCCCCGCTGGACCGCATCGACATGCTGATCCTCGATCAACTTCGCCGCGACGCCCGCACACCCAACAAGACGCTCGCCGAGCACGCCGGCATCGCCCCGTCCACGTGCCTGGGCCGCGTCCGATCGCTCGTCGAGCGCGGTGTGATCCGCGGATTCCACGCCGACATCGATCCCGCGGCGCTCGGCCAGGGACTGCAGGCCATGATCGCGGTGCGTCTACACGCGAATGCACGCCGTGAACTGGGACGATTCGCCGCCGCCTTCACCGGCCTCGCCGAGGTTCTCAACGTCTACTTCATCGCCGGCGCCGACGATTACCTCATCCACGTGGCCACCCGCGACTCCGGGCATCTGCGCGACTTCGTGGTCGAGCACCTCAGCGAGCATCCCGCCGTCGCGGCCACCGAGACGATCCTGATCTTCGAGCACATTCCCGCCCGCGACGGGTGAGCGCGCGAGCACACTCGACGGCTGGATGAGCGGGCGAGCACACCCCCATCCGGGTGCGGGAGCGTACCGAATACCCCATGTACACGAGCGGCCCAATGGACGCTGAGCACGTCGGGTCGGCTACGGGAGGGCACACGCGATGGACGAGCGGTCACCACACGACCGAGTGGGAGACCCGTCGGACAGGGGAGTTCCGCAGGGCGCCCCGCCCGACCGTGAGCTGCTCGATCTGGCCTATATCAGCGCTATCGATGCCATGACCGCCGACGAGTTGGAGGCCACCGAACGGCGCCTCGTGCGGTCGGACGTGATGACCCGCCGCAGCTTCCACACCGTCGTGCGTGGCGTACACGAAGCGATGGCCGTCGCATCGGATGCGACGAGCACCGACGCACCCCCGGAGTTGAGGTCGCGAATCCTGGAGGCGATCGAGCGCACCCGCCAGGATCCTCCCCCGGTCCTACCGGCCGTGATCGACCTCCGCGAGCGGCGCGCGCGCCGGTGGCGTCGAGTGGCCGTCGCCGCGGCGGCGGTGATCACCATCGGCACCGGTGTGGCCGTGGTGTCCACGTCGAACCCTCGGATTCCCGATCCCGAGATCGCCCAGGTCGCCGGGCCCGACGCCCAGACGGTGATCGCCGACGTCACCGGCGGCGGAACGGCCACCGTGTCGTTCTCGCGGAGTCAGGATCGCGCTGCGGTGACCTTCTCCGACATCGCCGCGCCACCTCCCGGACGGGTCTACGAGATGTGGCTGGTCGACGGGGTGTCCCGGTCGGTCGGTGTGATCGACCGCGGCGGCAACGTGGTGCGCACGGTCAGCGGCATGGGCACGGCCACCACATTCGCGGTGACCATCGAGCCCGTCGGTGGATCGCCACTGCCGACCACCGCGCCCGTCGCGCAGGCCACCCTCAATTTCTGATCGTCCCCGGATCGTTACATAGAACAGGTGTTCGATATTCGGGTACGCTTCCGAGGTGATCCGACCCCGGCAGCTGCGCTTCGTGCGTGAGGGTGTGTGGGCGGAAACCGCCCCCACACACTGCTCCGCCGGGCACGCTCTGGGCCCTAATCGCGTTCTGGTCGGTGCCCGCGCCTGCTCGTGCGGCGGCCATCACCGCACCCACCGGTGCCGCGAGTGCGGCGACGTGGTGTACACCCCCGAGCTCGGCCCGGATTGCAGCGACGCCAGCTTCGACGGCCGGTCTGCAAGACTGACGCGATGACCGCGAACCCCCTCGCCGACCGCGCCTGGGTGGAGAACGCGCTGCGCATGGTCGAGGCCGATGCCAATCGCAGCGCCGACACGCACCTGCACCCGTTCCGCCTGCCCGCCGCGTGGGGAGTCGATCTCTACCTCAAGGACGAGTCGGTGCACCCGACCGGCTCGCTCAAGCACCGCCTGGCCCGTTCGCTGTTCCTGTTCGGGCTCGCCAACGGCGACATTGGGCCGACAACCACGCTGGTCGAGGCGTCGAGCGGATCGACGGCGGTGTCGGAGGCGTACTTCGCTCGGCTGATCGGTGTGCCGTTCGTGGCGGTCATGCCCGCAACGACGAGCCCGGCGAAGATCGCCCTCATCGAGCGCTACGGCGGCTCGTGTCGGCTCACCGAGTGCTCGAACACGATGTACGCCGAGGCCGAGCGCCTCGGTGAGCAGGACGACTGGTTCTACCTCGACCAGTTCACCAACGCGTCGGTGGTCACCGACTGGCGCGGCAACAACAACATCGCCGAGTCGATCTTCGCTCAGATGTCACTCGAGCGACACCCGGTCCCGTCGTGGATCGTGGTCGGCGCGGGCACCGGCGGCACCAGCGCGACCATCGGCCGCTACTGCCGCTACCGGCGAATCCCGTCGCGGGTGTGCGTGGTCGATCCCGAGGGGTCGACCTTCCTCGAGGCGTGGCGGACCGGACGCCGCGACCTCGTGGGTACCTCCTCGCGTATCGAGGGCATCGGACGACCGCGCGTGGAGCCGTCGTTCGTGCCCGCGGTGATCGACCACATGACGCGGGTTCCCGACGAGGAGTCCATTGCGGCCATGCGCATGCTCGACGAGGTGACCGGCCTGCGCGCGGGCGCGTCGACGGGCACCAATCTGATCGGGACCTTCGAGGTGATCGCCGCGATGGTCGCCGCCGGTGAGCGGGGCAGCGTGGTGACCCTGATGTGCGACGGCGGCGAGCGGTACGAGCACACCTACTACAGCGACGAATGGGTCGCCGCGCAGGGAATGGACCTACCGGCCGCGCGGGCGCGCGTCGACGAGTTCCTGCGCACCGGGCGGTACTGACACCCTCCCCGCGTCACCTCTCACCCAGCTCGCTCACTGCGGGCCCAGGACCTGCGCCGACCACTCCACCAGGGGTGTCAGGGCTCGCCACTGCTCGGCGATGCGCTGCGCCGCCGCGGGGGTTTCGAGCCACGGGGGGCTGCCGAAGGTGCGGCTCGCCGTCAACGACTTGTGGCGAAGCAGGTCGATGCGCGGGTGCTCTCTGTCGACGCCACGCGGCGCCGTCTTCAATCGGTCTCCCCCGCGCGTGAACCCGGCCTTCTCGACGCCCGCGAGGATGGCCTCGAGTTCGGCGCCGCGCACGTCGTCTGCCACCGCGTCACGGTAGCGCGCGATCCCGGCGCCGTCACTGGCGTAGAACCCGCCGGCCACCATCAGCCCCGCCGCGTCGATGGCGAGGTAATACCCTGTGGCGGAACCGAGTTCGACGAAGGCGCCCTGCTGCGTCTTGTACGGCGTCTTGTCCTTGGAGAACCGCACGTCGCGGTAGGGGCGGAAGATCTTGGCCGCACCGAATTCCGGCTCCAGCGCCGCCATCAGCGCGGTCAACGGGGCCTTCACCTGGTCGAGGTAGACGTGCTTGTGTTCGTCCCAGAAAGCCTTGCTGTTGTCGGCCTCGAGGTCCTCGTAGAAGTCCAGCGCTGCGAAGGGGATGCCGGTGAACTCGGTCATGGTTGCCAGCCTATGCCGGTGATTCGATACCCTCACCCGTGGCCGAATCACTCATCGCACGCGCCTACGGCATGCTCGAGAAGGTCCCGCTGGGCCGATCCGTCCTCTCGTGGGGCATCTCCCTGCGAGCGCCGTACTTCCTGACCATCCGACCGACCCTGGTCAGCCTGGCTCCCGGCCACGGCGTGGCCACCATGGCCGACCGGTGGCGGGTGCACAACCACATCGGCACCGTGCACGCCATCGCGTGCTGCAACCTCGCCGAGTTCATCGGCGCGTCCACCGTGGACGTGTCCATCCCGCCGACGCACCGCTGGATCCCCAAGGGCATGACGGTGAGCTACCTGGCCAAGGCCAGGGGCGAACTGCGCGGGGTGGCGACGGTGGCCGCGCTCGACGACCTGGGCACCGACGAATCCCGCGACGTGGTGGTCGGTGTGGACATCCTCGATCGCGACGGGGTCGTTGTGGTGCGGGCCGACATCACCATGTGGGTCTCGCCGGATCAGTGAGCGGCCCGGGCAGCGCCGAGCCCACCTGAACGGTCAGCGCCGCGTGAGGCTGCGGGCGATCACCAGACGCTGAATCTGATTGGTGCCTTCGAAGATCTGGGTGATCTTCGCTTCGCGCATGTACCGCTCGACGGGATAATCGCGGGTGTAGCCGTACCCGCCGAACACCTGGACGGCGTCGGTGGTCACCTTCATGGCGGCGTCGGTGGCGGTCAACTTCGCCACCGACGCCTGCCGCGAGTACGGCAGGCCGCCGTCACGCCGCCGAGCGGCGTCGAGGTACGTCGCGCGCGCCGAATCCACCGCAGCCGCCATGTCCGCCAGCACGAATCCGAGGCCCTGGTGGTCGATGATCCGGCGGCCGAAGGTCGAGCGCTCGTGCGCGTAGTCCACCGCGGCGTCGAGGGCGGCCTGCGCAATGCCGGTGGCCACGGCAGCGATGCCCAGTCGGCCGGAATCGAGTGCGCTGAAAGCGATTTCGAGGCCCTGACCCTCCGCGCCGATGCGGCGGGCCGACTCGATGAGCGCGTTGTCGTAGTGGGCGGAGGTGGTGGGGATCGCCGCCAGGCCCATCTTCTCCTCGGGGCGACCGAAGCTCAGTCCGTCGAGATCACCGGGAACGAGGAAGCACGAGACACCCTTCGGGCCCTCCCCCGTGCGGGCGAAGAGCGTGTAGAAGTCGGCGATGCCGCCGTGGGTGATCCAGGCCTTCTCGCCGTCGAGCACGTACCCGTCGGCGGTGGCGCGGGCACGGCAGGTCAGCGCCGCGGCATCCGATCCGGCCTGCGGCTCGGACAGGCTGTAGGCGCCGATGCGCGCGCCGCCCAGCATCTCGGGCAACCACCGCTGCTTCTGACCGTCGGTGCCGAACGTCATGAGCGGGAACGCCGAGAGTCCGTGCACCGAGGCCGCGACACCCACGGCCGCCCAGCGCATCGATATTTCCTCGATGACCTGCAGGTACACCTCGTAGGGCTGGCCGCCGCCGCCCCACTGCTCCGGGTACGGCAGGCTCAGCAGGCCCGCCTCGCCGAGGGTTGCGAACACCCCGTCCGGGTATTTCTCGGCGCGCTCGTACTCGTCGACGATGGGGGCGAGCACCTTGTCCGCAATCGAGCGCGTGAGCTCGATCAGCTCGTGCGCCTCGTCGGTGGGTAACAGCCGGTCGACGCTCATGTGGCTCCTCGCTGGTCCAGCGGGCCGGGCGCGGCCCATACTGTGTCGCAACCCACCCTACGACGGGAGATCAACCGTGCAGAAGATCGTCACGTGTCTGTGGTACGACGCGAACGCCGAGGAGGCCGCGCGCTTCTACATCGACGTCTTCGGCGACGGGGCGATCACGTCCGTCTCCCCGGTGGTGGTGGAGTTCGAGCTGTTCGGTCAGCGCTTCCAGGCCATCAACGGCGGCCCGATCTTCACCTTCTCCGAGGCAACCTCGCTGTCGGTCGGGTGCGAGGACCAGCAGGAGGTGGACCGCTACTGGAACGCGCTCACCGCCGACGGCGGCAGCGAGAGCCGGTGCGGATGGTGCAAGGACCGCTTCGGGCTGTCCTGGCAGATCATCCCGAAGCAACTCGGTGAATTGATGAGCAGCTCACGCCCCGGCGCATCGCAGCGGGTGACCGAGGCGATGCTGGCCATGGGCAAGCTCGACGTCGCGGCCCTTCAACGCGCCCACGACGCCGAGTGAGCGCCGTCAGGTTCGGTACCGGATCAGCCGGGAGCTGTTGAGCACCACCGCGACGGACGACGCGTTGTGCAGGATCGCCGCCAGCACCGGCGAGAGCGCACCCCCGGCGCCCACGGCGAGGCCGATCGCGTTGACCGCGATCGACATGCCGTAGTTCTGCCGGATGACACCCACCGCGTGGGCACCGAGATCGCGCACGTCCAGCAGTCTGGTCAACTCGTCGCTGGAGAGGGCCACGTCCGCGGTCTCGACGGCGACATCCGTGCCGGCGAGCCCCATCGCGACGCCGATGTCCGCCGCCGCCAGCGCCGGTGCGTCGTTGGTGCCGTCGCCGACCATCGCCACCACGTGCCCCTCGGCCTGCAGGGCGCGAACCGCCTCGAGCTTGTCGTCGGGCATCACCTCGGCGCGCCACTCGTCGATCCCGAGTTCCGCGGCCACCGCGGCGGCGGTGTCGGGGTGATCGCCGGTGAGCATCACGATCCGCGAAACGCCGTCTGCCCGTAGCGATTCCAGTACCCCGCGCGCCTCGGGCCGTACCTCGTCGCGCAGGCTGATCAGCCCCACCAGGGTGCCGTCGACAGCCAGCAGCAACGGGGTCTCGGCGGCGCGCTGCAGACGGGCGACCCACTCGGCCGCTCGCTCGGAGACGGCAACGTTCTCACCCTGCAGCAGCGACGGGCTCCCGAGCAGGAGCGTGCGCCCGTCGGCGATGGTGCGCATCCCGAGCCCGACGAGCACCTCGCACTCCTCGTGCGGCGGGATGACGATGCGGCGTTCCTCGGTGCTCCGAATCACCGCTGCTGCCAACGGGTGTCGGGAATGAATTTCGGAGCTGGCGGCGTAGGCGAGTACCTGTTCGGGCTCCCACCCGTCGTCGAAGGCCACCACGTTGGTCACCACCGGACGCCCGACGGTGAGCGTGCCCGTCTTGTCGAACACGACGGCGTCGACCCGACCCGCCAACTCGAGGTGCGAGCCGCCCTTGAGCAGGATCCCGCGGCGCGCACCGTTGCCGATCGCCGCACTGATGGCCGTCGGGGTGGACAGACCCACCGCGCACGGGCAGGCCACCAACAGCATGGTCATCGCGCGCCGAACGTCGCGGGTGATCACCAGGGTGAGCGCGGAGAGCAGGAACGACGCCGGCACGAACCGGCGCGAGAAGTTCTCCCCGACGGTCTGGATGGGCGCGCGGTCCTGCTGCGCCTGCTCCACCCGGGAGATGATGCGACCGATCGTGGTGTCCGTGCCCACCGCGCTCGCCCGCACCACGAGCCGACCGCGGATCACCACCGACCCGGCGTGCACCCGATCGCCGACGCCGATGGACACCGGCAGCGTCTCGCCGGTGATCGCGGACTGATCCACCACGGCCTCGCCGTCCACCACCACGCCGTCGACGGGCAACCCCGTGTGATCGTGCACCACCACCTCGTCACCGACCTCGAGGTTGTCCACGTCCACCGAGACCTCGGTGCCGTCGGCCATGCGCACGAACGCGGTGTCGGTGGTTCCGCTGAGCAGGTCGGCGATGGCACGCCGGGTGCGTCGCAGGGTCAGTGCCTGCAGGTATTCACCGATGTTGAGCAGCCACAGCACCGTCAGGGCCACGACGTTCTCGCGCAGCACCAGGCTCGCCACCGTGGCCGCGGACACCAGGGCATCCGTTCCGGCGCCACCCCCGCGGGTCAGCGAGCGCAGCGCCCCGCGCAGGAAGGGGTAGCCGGTGAAGATGGTGGCCCCGGTGGCGACGAGTCGGCTGGTGGGTCCGAGCAGCGGCGGCCGGGCGAAGCCGTAGCGGCGGATGCCCAGCAGCGCGAGGGCGAGACCGCCGACTGCCATGCGCAGCACGTCGCCGTTGTCGACGTCGGCCGAGCGGGGGGCGCGCGTGGGCACCAGGGTGCGCGAGACCTCGCGGGCGGAGTCGATCGCAGCGAACAACTCGTCGCGGTCGAGCCGCGTCGAGGAGTACCAGACCACGATCGAACCGGTGCGCGGGTACGCGTGCGCTGCACGCACCCCGCGCAAGGCCAGCACGGCGTCCTCGACGGCCACGGCCCGCGCGAGTGCGCCGCGCAGCCACGGCGCCCGCAGGCGCAGACGGCCACCGGCATCGGAGACCAGATCGAGATCGCTCGTGCGAACCACCGAGTGGTCGAGTGGTCGCTGGTCGAGGGCGGTCATCGGCTCAGTGATCGTGGCCGTGTCCGTGGTCGGACACCGTCGGCGGGGAGACCTCCTCGCCGTTGCGCGCCTTCGCTTCGGAGACCACGTCGGAGACCGAGAGGCGAGCGGACTCGGCGCCCTCTTCCAGTTTGCGGAAACCCTTCAGCGACACCGAGGTGAGCCACACAGCGCCCTCACGCCACGGCGTACGCTCCGCGAGCACCTTGACCCCGTTGTAGGCCGCCACCCCCACGGCGCCGGTGACGACGGTGGACACGGCGCGGTCGAGAAAACTCGGTGTGCTCATTGGGAACCATCCTTCGCTCGAGAGGGCCCCAGTATGACCTGTGTCAGCGGGACGCCACCGGCCGGGGGTGTCGGGAGAGCGGCGGCGCCGTGGCCACAACGACGGTGGCCGAACGGAATTCACTGGTGCGCACGTGTGCATCGATCAGTCCGCCGGCGCGAAGGGCCTCGGCGGTGGCGGCCGCCAGATCGGCGGAGGATTCGATCAGCACGCGACCACCGGGGGCCAGCCACTCGGACACCGCGTCGGCAATCCGCCGGTGCACGGCCAAACCGTCGGCACCGCCGTCGAGCGCGGCGAGCGGTTCGTAGTCGCGTGCCTCGCCGGGCATCGAGCCGATGCGGGGCGTGGGAACGTAGGGCGCGTTGGCCACGACGATGGCGAAGGTTCCCCGCAACCGATCGGGCAGGGCGTCGAACAGGTCACCCTGATGCACATGTCCACCGGGAAGATTGCGCTGCGCGCACGCCACGGCTGCGGGGTCGATGTCGGCGGCGTGGACGACAACCCCATCGACTCGATCGGCCAGCACCGCACCCACGGCGCCCACGCCGCAGCACAGGTCGAGCACGGTGCTCCTGGGCGCAGTCAGCTCCACGGCAACCTCGGCGAGGAACTCCGTCCTGATCCGCGGCACGAAGACGCCGGGCGCGACATCGAGCCGCAGGCCACCGAACTCCACCCACCCCAGCAGAACCTCGAGCGGGATCCCGCTGATCCGGTCACGGACGAGGGCCTCACGCTCGGCATCGGACTCGGCGCTGGCGAGGATCAACTCGGCCTCGTCCTCGGCGTACACGCAGCCCGCACCGCGGAGTTCGTCGACCACCTGAAGGTATGCACTGGCAACCATTCCGGGAGAGTACGCACAATCGGTCCGCGCCAAACATGGTCGGGAAAAAAAGACCGCCGCCCCGATTCACAGAATCGGGGCGGCGGCACGCTGCTTCATCAGGAACGCTTGCGCAGCAGAACGTACGCGGCTGCGCCCACCAGAGCCGCGACGGTCCCGAGAAAGAGCGGGCTGGTGACGAACTTCGCCGTCTCCTCCGAATCGATGTTGCGGACCGCGCCACTCGCGCGATCGGCAATATCGGTGACCGTCCCAGCGGTGCTGTCGACTGCGCTCTTGGCGGCGGTGGACGCGCGCCCGACCGCATCGTGGGCCTCACCGGCGGCCTGCTTGACCGCGCTCTTGGCATCGGATGCCGCGTCGGTCACGACCTTCTTGGTGTCCTCGACCGTGCCGGTGATCGCGTCCTTGGCGCCGTCGACGGCGCCGGCGACGGCCTCCTGCGCCTTCTCGACCTTCTCGGTCACCTTCTCCTGCGCCTGCCCGACTTTGTCGGTCACCTTCTCCTGTGCCTCCTCGACCTTCTCGGTCACCTGCTCGGCGGCCGCGGAAGCCTTGTCGGTCACCTTCTCCTGCGCCTTCTCGACCTTGTCGGTCAGCTTCTCCTGCGCCTTCTCGACCTTGTCGGTCACCTTCCCGGCGGCGTCCTCCACCTTCTCGGCGGCCTTGTTCACGGCCTTCTCCGTCTCGGCGGCGGCGTCCTCGATCTTGCTGCTGCGATCGGTCATCGATTCGTCCTTTCCTCGGTGAATCTCGATATGGGTGAGTCGTCGGCGCCCGCTCCGAGCACACGCCGGGTAGTCGGTGACGCCTACCACGTTCGTTCACAGATGTGATGTGGAGCACAGATCGAACGCCGGACGTGCGTATCGCGCAGGGGCGCTCGACCTAACTGTCGAACGATCAAGACCGGTGAGAGTTCCTGCCGGGCTCCACCGACACAACCCGACCCCACGAAGGAAGGCGAACATCGTGACCGCTCCGACCACGACCTCGAACAGCACCACCACCAAGGCCGCCACCAACGGCTCGAAGGCAGTTGCCACCACCGGCACCTCGGCCCTGGCGAGCACCAACGGCAAGACCACCATCGCCGACACCGTCGTCGCCAAGATTGCCGGCATCGCGGCACGCGAGATCAACGGCGTACACGACCTCGGTGGCAGCACCACCCGCGCGATCGGCGCGATCCGCGAGATCATCCCCGGCGCCGGGGTCAACGTCTCGCAGGGCGTGTCGGTGGAGGTCGGCGAGAGCCAGGCCGCCGTCGATGTCGCAATCGTCGCCGAGTACGGCGTTGCCATCCACGACCTCGCCGCAGGCATCCGCAAGAACATCATCAACGCGATCGAGCGCATGACCGGCCTCGAGGTGACCGAGGTGAACGTGACCGTCCACGACGTCTACCTCAACGACGGCTCTTCCACCGACGAGAGCTGAGCTTCTCGTCGGTCCCGAGCGGACACCCTCACCGATCGTCGGTGGGGGTGTTCGCGTCGTTCGGCGGGTGATCGTTCTCCGGATGCTGATACACGTCGGGAATGCCGTCCCCGTCGTCGTCGCGTGTCTCCTCCTCCTCGGCGAGACGATAGGCCCTGTTGCGTGCACGCAGAACTGTCGACGCCAGCACGGCTGCAAGTACCGAGCCGGTGAGCACCGCCACCTTCACCGTGTCTCCGCGCTCGGTACCCACTCCGAACGCAAGGTCGCCGATCAGCAGGGACACGGTGAATCCGACACCGGCGAGTATTGCCACGCCCAGCACATCCACCCATGCGATGGAGGGGTGCAACCGCGCTCGCGTCACCAGAGCGACCAGGCGCGTCGTGCCGTAGATCCCCACCGCCTTGCCCACCACCAGTGCGGTGACCACGCCGATCGCCACGCGATCGGTCAGCGCCTGGCCGAGGCCCGAGAGGCCACCGACAGACACCCCTGCCGCACAGAACGCGAACAGCGGCACGGCCAGCCCCGCCGAGATCGGTCGCATCCGGTGTTCGAACGCGGCCGCCAGGGATTCATCCGCTTCCGTGTCGGGGTCCGCCGCACCGTCGTGGGCCCGGCCCCGAGGGCCGCGCACTGGCACCGTCAGTCCCAGCAGCACCCCCGCGACGGTGGCGTGCACACCGGACTCGTGCACCAGAACCCACGTCAGAAGCGCCAGCGGCACCAGGACCCACCACGCCCGAACCCGGCGCTGCACAGCACCGGCGAAGAGCAACAACGGAATCAGGGACAGCGCAAGCGACACGGGGTGCAGCTCGTCGGTGTAGAAGACCGCGATCACGGTGATGGCGAGGAGGTCGTCGACCACGGCGAGCGTGAGCAGGAACGTCCGCAACGCGGACGGCAGGTGGGTGGAGATCACCGCGAGGACCGCGACGGCGAACGCGATATCTGTGGCCGTCGGCACAGCCCACCCGCGCAGCGCCTGCGCGTCCCCGAAGTTGATGACGGTGTAGATCGTGGCGGGCACGAGCATGCCGCCCACCGCGGCCACGATCGGCAATGCCGCACGCGAAGGTTGGCGCAGATCACCGGCGACGAACTCCCGCTTGAGTTCGAGCCCGACCACGTAGAAGAAGATCGCCAGGAGCCCGTCCGCCGCCCACTTCGAGATCGACAGGTCCAGCCCGATGGAGCTCGGCCCGATCTTGGTGTCGAGGAAGTCGAAGTAGGTCGACGACCACGGAGAATTGGCCCATATCAGCGCCAGCACCGCAGCGACGAGGAGCAACACACCGCCCGCTGTCTCCTCCCGCAGGATTCGACTGACGCGGCGTGCCTCGGGCCAGGAACCACGTGCGAAGAGTGTGCGGTTGCCGACCATGGTGCCCTCACTCTACTGACGACCGCACGTACCGCCCAACTCGGCGGACGAAGGACATTTGGCAAGCCTAGCTTTGCTGGTAGGACCGGCAATCGGGTCCGTAGCCTTGCGCACATGAGCTCCGAGAACACCGACACCACGACGCACCCCGACGAGCCGCACACCGGGATCAACAACAAGCTGAACTGGCTGCGCGCCGGGGTGCTCGGCGCCAACGACGGCATCGTCTCAACGGCCGGCCTGGTGGTCGGAGTCGCCGCCGCGACCACCGAGCGCGGCCCGATCCTCACGGCCGGACTGGCCGGCCTGGTGGCGGGTGCGGTGTCGATGGCGCTCGGGGAGTACATCTCGGTGAGCACCCAGCGCGACACCGAACGCGCCCTGCTGGCCAAGGAGCGCCGCGAACTGCGCCAGGATCCCGAGGCGGAGTTGGCCGAACTCGCCGCGATCTACGAGGGCAAGGGGCTGAGCAAGAGCACGGCGCAGCAGGTGGCCATCGAACTCACCGAGCACGACGCGTTCGCCGCCCACGTCGACGTCGAGCTCGGCATCGATCCCGAGGAGCTGACCAACCCGTGGCAGGCGGCCATCTCGTCGGCCATCTCCTTCACCGTCGGTGCGCTGCTCCCGCTGCTGGCGATCCTGCTGCCGCCGGAGTCGATGCGCATCCCGGTGACGTTCGTCGGGGTTCTCATCGCGCTGGCACTGACGGGCACCATCAGCTCGCGACTCGGTGGCTCTCCCACCCTGCCCGCGGTGCGGCGCGTGGTCTTCGGTGGCGCGCTGGCGATGATCTTCACGTACGCCGTCGGTCAGGCGTTCGGGGTCTCCGGGGTCTGATCGCGACCGACGAGCAGCGCCCGCACATCGTCGATGGTGCTCGCACCGGCGGCGTCGCGGTCGGGGCGGTATCGCACCACCCGCGCGAAACGCAGGGCCACCCCACCCGGATACCGCGTGCTGCGCTGCACCCCGTCCAGCTCGATCTCCACGACGATCTCCGGTCGCAGATACACCGCTGTGCGGTCCCTGGCCCGTTCGAACCGGGGGAAGGTCTCGGTCTGCCACCGCAGCAGATCGTCGGTCAACCCCTTGAAGGTCTTGCCCACCATGATCGGCTCGCCGCCGTCCGGGTCCCGCGCGCCGAGGTGCAGGTTCGACAGCCACCCCGTGCGACGCCCGTAACCCCACTCGGCGCCGAGAACGATCAGGTCGAGGGTGTGCTCGGGCTTGATCTTCTGCCACGCCTTTCCCCGGCGACCGGCGGCGTACGGCGAGCTCAGGGACTTGAGCATGATCCCCTCGTGGCCGGCGGCGAGTGCACTCGCGAGGTGCTCCTGCACCTGCGCGAGCGTGGGCCGGACGACGGTCGGGATGCGATGCGGGCCGGCGACGACCTCGAGGGCTCCCTGCCGACGGGCGAGCGGCTGGTCCAGCAGGTCCTCTCCGTCGAGCTCGAGGCAGTCGAAGAAGTAGGGCGAGAGCAGCAACGCGCGCTCGGAGGTGGCACCGAACCGGCTCATCGTCTCCTGGAACGGTCGGGGGCGCCCGGCGTCGGTGAGGGCGAGAGTTTCGCCGTCGAGAACGGTGGTGCGGCAGGGAAGACCACGAACCAGCTCGACGAGCTCGGGCACCGATCCGGTGATCTCGCGCAGCGTGCGGGTGAACACGGCGACGTCGTTGCCGTCGCGGTGCACCTGGATGCGTGCGCCGTCGAGCTTGAACTCGGCGCTCAGATCGCCTCCCAGGTCGGCGTGCGCGGCGGCCACCGATTCGCCGGGTGAGGCCAGCATCGGGCGCACCGGACGACCCACGCGCAGCCCGAACTCGGCCAGCGCCCCAGCGCCCCCGGTCATCGCCGCGACGGCGGTCTCCGGCAGACGCCCGCTGAGCATCACCGCACGACGCACGGCGGTCGGCTCGACCTGTGCGGCCACCGCGATGGCGTCGGTCATCACCCCCTCGAGCGCGCCCAGGCGCACCTCACCGGTGATCAGTCGCACGAGGAAGTCCTGCTCGGCGGCGGTGGCCCGAGCCATCAACTCGGTGAGCAGCGCGCGGCGAGCGGCCACCGATCCCGAACCCGAGGTGGTGGTGAGTGTGGTCAACGCGGCGTCGACCTCGGCGACGGTGAGGCTGGGTTCGGCGGCGGGTTCACCGCGGACGTCGGCGAGGGTGCGCCACCCCACGCCGATGCGACCCTGCACGGTCTCCCCCGCGAGCCACGATGCGACCGCAGGGAGGTCTGCCGGCTCGGCCCGAGTGAGCAGGTCGGCCAGCACCGACGCCTTCACCGTGCGGGCCCTGGTGGCCGCGACCGCCTCACCGGCGGCGATCACCTCGTGCAGCAGCATGCTCTCCACAGTGCCAGGTGGAGCCCGCGGCGAACTGTGGCACGGGGACTCCCTGTGGCACTGTTGGGTGCATGCGTAGTGACCACAGGATCGAACTCGCCGGTGGACGCACCGTCGATGCCATGGTGGCGGCACCCGACGGTGACGCCCCGGCCGGTGGATGGCCCGGTGTCCTGGTGGTGCACGAGGCGCCGGTGCTCACCGAACCTATCCGCGAGGTCGCCGACGTCTTCGCCGCTCGCGGCTGGGCGGCCGTGGTGCCGGATCTTCTGAGCTCCGGGAGCGCTGCCGGGTGCCTGGTGCGCAACATGCGCGAGGTGTCCTCCGGCCGGCCCGGCCCGGTGACCGACGACCTGAACACCGTGCAGTCGTGGTTGCGGGCCCGCGAGGACGTCGACGGTGAGCGGACCGCCGTGATCGGTTTCTGCATGGGCGGGGCGTTCGCACTGCTGCTCGGCAGCCTGGGCCCCGATGGTCTGCGGGCCGTCGCCGACAACTACGGAATCCTGCCCGCCGACGACACCGACCTGCGCAGGTGCCCACCGGTGGTCGCATCGTTCGGCAAGCAGGACGTGATCGTCCGCGACGGCGCGCGCAAGCTCGCCCGGCGCCTCGACGAGGCAGGGGTGGTCAACGACGTCGTCGAGTACGACGGCGCCAAGCACTCCTTCCTCACCCGCGACGCCCCGTTCTTCGGATTCGTCACCTTCCCCGGCACCAAGTACATCCGCGACGTCGCGGAGCCGGCATGGGAGCGCATCTTCGCCTTCCTCGACGAGCACACGGGAGTGAGACCGGCAGGGCAGTAGGTGGCCGCCGCGTTCGGCGCGAAACCCGCCCGAGATGTCGGTGGCCCGGTCTACGGTGCTGGCAGTCAGCCATCGACACCCGGGGAGTCACCGTGAGTGAGAGCGAACGCGCAGACCTGATCGAGGTTCTCGACAGACATCGGGGTTTCCTGATCCAGACCGTCCGCGGTCTCGACGACGCTGCTGCGCGCAGCACACCCACCGTCAGCGCACTGTCGCTGGCGTCGCTGCTCAAACATGTCGCCGACACCGAGGCCGGATGGATCGCGTTCGCTCGAACAGGCGCGATGGGTGACGGTGGTGACGAATCCGCTGCCGGCAGCGACTGGGACGGCGGCGGGGACGAGTGGGTGGACCCGCGCTTCGTGCTGAGCGACGAGGACACTCTCGAGGCTCTGCTCGCGCGCTACGCGCAGGTGGCCAGGGAGACGACGGCGTTCGTCCGCGAAGCGGATCTCGATGCGACGCAGCCTCTTCCGTCGGCGCCGTGGTTCGAGCCGGGTGCGCGCTGGAGCGGTCGACGGGTACTGGTCCACATCCTCGCCGAGACCGCCCAGCACGCAGGCCACGCCGACATCATTCGCGAATCCATCGACGGCGCTCGAACCATGGGCTGACGGACCGCGTCCCCACCGCCGCCCCACCGGCCGGCGGGTCACAAACCCAGCAGGGCCACCGACGCCTCGCGCATCTCGACCTTGCGCACCTTGCCGGTGACGGTCATCGGGAACTCGTCCACCACGTGGACGTAGCGCGGGATCTTGTAGCGAGCGAGGTTGCCATGGCAGAAGTCGCGCAGGGCCTCGGCGGTGAGTTCGGGCGCACCCTCGCGCAGACGCACCCACACCATCAGTTCCTCGCCGTACTTCTGGTCGGGCACCCCGATCACCTGCGCGTCGACGATGTCGGGATGGGTGTAGAGGAACTCCTCGACCTCGCGGGGGTAGATGTTCTCACCACCGCGGATCACCAGGTCCTTGATGCGCCCGGTCACCGAGACGTACCCGTCGGCGTCCATGACGCCGATGTCGCCGGTGTGCATCCAGCCGTCGGTGTCGATGGCGTCGGCCGTCTTGGCCGGCTCGTCCCAGTACCCGATCATCACCGAGTACCCACGAATGCACAGCTCACCTGCCTCACCGCGGGGCCGTAGATCGCCGGTGGCGGGGTCCATGACGGCGATCTCGAGGTGTGGCCCGACGCGTCCGACGGTGCTCACGCGCTGTTCGATGGTGTCGTCGACACGGGTCTGCAGCGCAACCGGTGACGTCTCGGTCATGCCGTAGGCGATGGACACCTCGGCCATGCCCATCCGGTCGATCACGCGGTTCATCACCTCGGTGGGGCAGGGGGATCCCGCCATGATGCCGGTGCGCAGCGTGCCCAGGTCGAACGAGTCGATGGTGGGCAGCGCAAGTTCTGCGATGAACATCGTGGGCACCCCGTACAGGGAGGTGCACTTCTCGCGCGCGACGGCCTCGAGGGTCAGGGCGGGGTCGAAGGCGGGCGCCGGGATCACAATGGCCGAGCCGTGGGAGGTGGCCGCGAGGTTGCACATCACCATGCCGAAGCAGTGGTAGAAGGGCACCGGCACGCAGACCCGATCGTGCTCGGTGTAGTTCAGCAACTCGCCGACGAAGTATCCGTTGTTGAGGATGTTGCGATGGCTGAGCGCGGCACCCTTGGGGAAACCCGTTGTGCCGGAAGTGTATTGGATGTTGATCGCATCCGTTGCGGACAGCTGGGAGCCGGCGTCGGTCACCGCCCGTGGGTCTGCCGCACGCCCGTCGGCCAGCAGAGCCTCCCACGACGGAGTACCGATCAGCACCACGAACTCGAGCGCCGGACACTCCGCCGTCACCTCGTCGATCATGGCCGCGTAGTTCGAGTCGCGGAACGACGGCGCCGCCACGACCATGCGAATACCGGACTGCTGCAACACGTATCGCAGCTCGTGGACACGGTAGGCGGGGTTGATGGTGACCAGGATGGCGCCCACGCGCGCGGTGGCGTACTGCACCAGCACCCACTCCGGGCCGTTGGGCGCCCAGATACCGACGCGGTCACCGGCTCCCACGCCCGCCGCGAGCAACCCGGACGCGACGACGTCGACCTCGTCGAGAAGCTGCCGGTAGGTCCACCGTCGGCCCGACGGCACGTCGATCAGGGCATCACGATCGGGGAAGGCCTCGACCGTGTGGGCGAGGTTGTCCCCGATGGTGTCGGTGAGCAGCGGAACGTCGGTTTCCCCGGCGGTGTAGCTCGTCTCGGTCACCTCTCGCAGCGTAGCGATGGTGCGTGACGTGCGCGACGGCTTCGGCGGGGAGCATGATCGATCCATGGTCTCTCTCGCTCGGCATCTGGCTTTCGGTGCGCTCGAAGCAGCGCTTCTCCCGATCAGCGCAGCCGGGGTGGGTGTGTTCGCCGCCCGTGCCGCGGTGACCGCCCGCGTGGCCGGGGTCTCGATCACCGCGTACGGTCCGATCACCGCCCGCGCGCTGCTCGACGTCGGCGGAACGCGACCGGACCCGCGGGCGCGTGCTCTGCTGCGGGCACTGCCCACCACGTCGGCCCTGGCCTGGGACATCGCCGTCGCGCCGACGCGCCTGGCGGTCGCGCTCACCGGTCACACCCCGGGACCGCTGCGAACACCGGACCTTCACAGCGCCGGGTTCGCCGACATCGTCACCGTCCGCACCCGCACCATCGACGAGTTGGTGGACGGCGGGATCGACGGCACGCCCTGGCCGCAGGTGGTGATTCTCGGCGCCGGCAACGACACGCGCGCCCAACACCTCGACCCCACGACGACGGCGTTCGAACTCGACCGTGCCCCCACCCAGCGCAACAAACGCGCCGCGGTCTGCGCCGCCGGTCTCGACGATGCGCACGTGCGCTACGTCGGGGTCGACCTCGCGGAGCGAGTGTGGTTCGACGATCTGGTGGCCGCCGGATTCGACCCCTCCGCCCCGGCGCTGGTGGTGTGGGAGGGCGTGAGCATGTATCTGCGCGAGGAGGATGTGCGCGCGACGCTGACCACGGTGTCAGAGCGGTGCGCGCCGGGATCGGTCATCGTCTTCGACGCCCTCACCGAGCGCGCACTCCCCCACACCGGCCCGGCGCGCATCGTCACTGCCGCCGCGCAGGCGACACTCGCCCTGCTCGGCGAGCCCGTTCGCTGGATGCTCCCGACCAGCCCCGACGCCGCCGATCACCTGCTCGAACAGTGCGGGCTGTCCCGTGCGCGGATCGATCGTCTCGGCCCGACGCCAACGGCCGTCGTGATCGCCGGCCGCGTGTGACCGTGCTGACCGTGCTCGATCCGGGTCCGCTGAGCACAGTTCAGGATCGGGGCCGACCGGGCCTGCGCGCGCTCGGCGTCGGCACATCCGGAGCAGCCGATCGCCGATCCTTCGCACTGGGCAACCGGCTGGTGGGGAATCTCGACTCGGCGGCATCGATCGAGTCGCTGCTGGGAGGGGTGCGCGTGCGCGCCTCGGACACGGTGCAGATGGCAGTGACCGGGGCACCGGCACCGGTCACCGTCGACGGGGCCCCGATGGGCAACGACGCCGTCATCACCGTGCGGGCCGGGCAGGTGCTCGCTCTCGGCACCCCGTCGGCCGGGCTGCGGTGCTACCTCGCGGTCCGCGGCGGGATCGACGCCGAGGTGGTGCTGGGCTCGCGCAGTCGTGACACCCTCGCCGGTCTGGGGCCGCCGCCGCTCGTTGCCGGTGCGGAGTTGGGTGTGGGCGCCGAGGTCGGCCCACCCGCCCGCATCGACGTCGCACCGGTGGCGGTGATCGCAGACGAGCCCGTGATCGCGCATGTCCGGCTCGGCCCCCGGGACGACTGGTTCAGCCGTCCCGATGATCTGTTCGTCGGATCATGGGCCGTCGACGACAGCGTCGATCGCATCGGGGCTCGACTCGTCCGCCGTACCGGCCCGCCGCTCACCCGCAGCACCCTGGCCGAACTGCCCTCGGAGGGGATGGTTCTCGGTGCGGTGCAGGTACCGCCCTCGGGTGCACCGGTGGTGCTGCTCGCCGATCATCCGATCACCGGCGGCTACCCCGTGATCGGCGTCGTCAGCGGGAGGGACGTCGACGCGCTGGCCCAGGCGCGGCCGGGCCGGGAGGTGGTGTTCGAATCTTCGGGGTGAGCACATACAAGTTGCCCACCTTCGAGCGAATTCGACTCTGAACGGCATCGCCACGCACCCGAACTCGAAACCGACCCAACGCGCCTTTCGCTCAGAGGTGGGCAAGAAGTGCGTGCCCGTTGCGGCCATCCGCCCATCCGCCGTACCGGCCCGCCGCTCACCCGCACCACGCTGGCCGAACTGCCCTCGGAGGGGATGGTTCTCGGTGCGCTGCAGGTACCGCCCTCGGGTGCACCGGTGGTGCTGCTCGCCGATCATCCGATCACCGGCGGCTACCCCGTGATCGGCGTCGTCAGCGGGAGGGACGTCGACGCGCTGACCCGGGCGCGGCCGGGCCGGGAGGTGGTGTTCGCCCGCGCGTCGCTGTGAGCGGGTCAACGCGCCCGCAGAAGGCGGGTGCCGGTGACGAGCAGCCACAGCACCCAGGCGGCGAAGCCCGGCATCCCGATCAGCAGCAGTGCTGAGCCGTCACCGATGGCGAGGTTGGCCGTTCCGGCGGTGATCAGCAGCACCGCCGAGACCACACCCACCCAGCGTTGCCACGACGGGGTCAGCCCGCTTCGAGAGGCAGCGACGGCAGCGCCGAGGAAGGTCGTGCCCAGCGCCGGAAGGGCGAGCGCGAATGCCGATCCGTGCATCTGCCAGAGGAGTTCGAGGGTGGGGCTCGGCTCGGCGGGGTCGCCCGCCGCCAGCACCACGCCGTTCCACAGCACCGCGTAGAGCGCGTACACCGCGCACAGGGCTGCGCCTGCGACGAGAGCCAGCCGCGAGAAGTCCGCGCCCGCGCCGCCACGACGTCGGACCAGCCCGTGCAAAGCGGCCAGCAGGCCCAGCACCAGCGGCACGTTCACAGCCTCCAGACCGACCGAAAGTGCCACCGCGCTCCGGTTCTGCGCGTGGTAGGCCAGCACCTCGGTGATCGGACTCGCGTAGTCCGGGGCTCCGGTTGCGATCACGGCGACGTTCTGGACGACGATCGAGAGCCCTAGGGCGATAGCCGTCAACCCCACGACGTGCTCGTGACGGCGGGGCGAGGCGGCGTCGATGTTCTGCGGTGTGGTGCCGGCAGCCGGATTCATGGGACTCCATTCGGTGTCGGACAGCCGTCCGAGGGATTCGTACACCGTACGACGTACGGTGTACGAAACACTATCGCCGTACGCTGTACGAGTGTCAAGTCTGAACAGGGACAGGGTCGTTTCCGAGGCGGTTCGACTCGCCGATCAGGAGGGCGTCGACGGGTTGAGCATGCGGCGGCTGGCCACCACCCTCGGCGCCGGCGCGATGTCGCTCTACCACTACGTGGCCAACAGGGACGAGCTGCTCGACGCCATGGTGGACGCGGTGTTCGACGAGATCGGACTACCGCCCGAGGGCGCCGACTGGCAGTCGGCGATACGAGCTCGCGCGCGCAGTGCCCGCCAGGTCCTGGCACAGCATCCGTGGGCGACCGCACTGATGGAGACGAGAACGTCACCCGGGCCGTCGAACCTGCGTCACCGCGAAGCGATCACCGCCTGCCTGCGGCGGGCCGGCTTCTCGGTGGCGATGGCCACGCACGCCCACTGGTTGATCGACAGCTACGTCTACGGGTTCGCGCTGCAGGAGGCCGGCCTGCCGTTCGACACCGCTGCCGAGCTTGCCGACATGACCACGGAGGTATACCTGCCGCAGCTACCGGCCGACCAGTATCCCTATCTCAACGAGTCCGCCACGGTGCTGATGTCGAGCGAATACGACCCGGCAGGCGAATTCGACTTCGGCCTCGACCTGATTCTGGCGGCACTCGAACACCTGCGAACCGGGCAGTCCTGACTCCCGTCACTCCCCGGTCCACACCGGTGCCCGCTTCTCGAGGAACGCCATCACCCCTTCGACGGTGTCCCTGGACGTGGTCAGACGCGCGAGCGCACGCTCGGTGAGATCCCACCCCAACTGCTCCGACGGCACGTCGCCGTCGACGATGCCGCGAGCGACGACCTTGCTGGCCTGCACGGCCAGCGGCGCGCACTCGGCCACCGCGGCGGCGAGCGCGAGCGCGGCGGGCACCACGTCGTCGCCGGGGACCACCCGGTTGATCAGCCCCCACCGGTGGGCCTCTGCAGCGGAGAGGGTCGCCCCGGTGAAGATCAGCTCCAGCGCCACGGCCCGCGGAACAGCCTCGAGGAGTCGGAACACCCCGCCTGCGCCGGCGATGAGCCCGCGCTTGACCTCCGGGAGACCGAAGGTGGCGGTATCGGCAGCCACCACGAGGTCACCCGCGAGGGCGAGTTCGGTGCCACCGCCCAGAGCGGTGCCGTTGACCGCGCAGATGATGGGTTTGGGTATCGGATGACGCACCACGCCCGCGAAACCCCAGTGCGCAGTCTCGGGTGGGGTGACCGCGTCGGGCCCGCGGGTTCCGAGTGCGCGTAGGTCCGCCCCTCCGCAGAACACCGACGATCCGCTACCGGTGAGAACCACCGCGCGAACCGATGCGCTCGACTGGGCCGTCTCCCACGCCTCACCGAGCAGGCGATGGACCTCGGCGTTGATGCTGTTGGCAGCCTTGGGCCGATTGATGGTGACGAGCAGCGTGTGATCGATCTGCTCGGTGAGGACCACGGTGTCCGTAGGTTCTCCGGTCGTGGGTTCTCCGGTCATGAGTTCGCCTTCTCGGTGAAGTCGACGGCCAGGCGGCCGCCGTTGTCGGTGAGGTGCACCGCTGCCCCGACCAGTGAGCGCGAGCCGTCGGCGGTGTAGCGGATCAAGGCTGCGGCGCCCGGGGGATCGGTGTGCCCTGCCACACGAGCGCCGTCGGGGGTCTGCGCGATCACCAGACCGGTTCCGGGCTCGCCGCGGCGGTCGAATTCCACGGTGGCGGTCACGATCACGGCGTCACCGGAGTAGTCGTGACGCAGGGCTGCGGTGGTGGGTGCTATGTGCTCAGGGGTGGGATCGCCGATGTAGCCCTCGGGGTGCGGCCGCCGGGAAAGCAGGAGAAGGTGCTGGTGGGTGAGGTAGCCGCCGTTGGCGTGCACCAGCGCGACATCGGTAGCAGCGCGATGCCTCAGCCGACGGGTCACCTCGACGATCGAGTGCAGGGAGTAACTGCTCAACGGGCCGCCGAAGTACGAGTGCCCGCCGAGCACGGTCGGAACTGCATCGGCCGGCAGCCCCAGGGCGCGCACGAGCAGGGCGGGCACCACCGGGAAGCAGGAGTAGGAGTCGACCAGCGCGAGGTCCGCACCGGTCAGGCTCGCCCTGTCGAGAACCCGTCGGGTCGCCGACTCCAACGCGGGAGACGCCCCGAAGGTGGTGCGTGCCAGGACGTCCGTCGTGTCCGATGCGGCGGCACCGCCCCACAGATGAACGATGCGGTCGTCCGGGACACCGTGCTCGCGTGCGGCAGCGAGCGAGCACACGACGACGGCGGCCGCCTGGTCCACGAAGGGCATGGCGTTCATCGCCAGGGGGTAGGCATCGCTGACGAGTCTGTTGCCGGGCCCCGCGGTGGCGATCTCGTCGGCCGTCCTGATCCCCGGCGACCACGCCGCCGGGTTCTCGGTGGCGACGGCGGAGAAGGCCGCGTACATCCGCGCCGATCGGGCACGGGTCTGGTTGGGTGTCTCGCCGAGGTCCGCACCGAGCCGGTTCTCGAAGAGCGGGTACACCCGGGTCGGGGTGATCACGCCGGCTCGCTGCATGTCCGGGCTGCCCAGATCCTCCCGGTCGAAGGTCGGCGGGCCGCCGGGTGCGCTGACCCACCCGAGTGAGGCCGGGTCGGTCCCGGCCTTCATGAGCGCGGTCACCGAGGCCTGCGCCTCGCCGCCGACCAGCAGTGCGACCGTGGTCGACCCCGCGGCGATCGCCGCGCCGAGTTCGTCGAGCAGCGCGGCAGGCCAGTGCCCTCCGATGGAGCTGGTGTGGGTGCGGGTGGGACCGGCACCGATGTGCTCGGCGACCAGAGCTGGGAGATCGGCGTAGTTCCAGCTGGTGGTCCGCACGGCGTGCACGGTGTCCACTGCGGCGCCGATGCCGGCCGAGCCGGTGTCGGCAAGGGCGGCCTCGGCCGCGTTGACGATCAGGTCCAGCGGTTCGCGCGGGGGTGCGGGTCGAGCGTGGCGTCCGTGCCGCCGGTCGGCGACACCGACCACCACGGGCACTCTGTTCGGGTCCGTCATGATCGCAACCCTATTTCAGACACCGCGTGTCTGTAAATATGGATCGGCGACTCGCGGGGCTCGGCAGCCGGACCTACGGACGCAGCGCACGAAGCACGGTGTCCACCACCGTCCGCGCGTACGCGGCACCGCCGTCGGCCGCAATCGGGCCGTGAGCACGCGAGAACAGCGCATGGCTCAACACCGCGCCGGTGACCAGTTCGAGCAGCAACGTGGTGGAGGTGCCCGCCGGCAACTCGCCACGCCCGACGGCACGGGCGACGATCCGACGCGCGGTGACCAGCCGGCTCAGGTTGAGCGTGTCGGTCAGGTGGGCGAGCAGGTCGGGGTGCACCATCGCATCGAGCGTCACGCGCAGCGACACCAGCCCGGCCAGCTCGTTGTATCCGCGGTCGAGCTGCTCGCACAGCTCGATCAGGTCACCGCGCACCGACCCGGTGTCGATGGGGGTCGACAGGGGCGAGCGCACCTCGAGGGCCTGCACCAGCAGCGCTTCCTTCGAATCCCATCGGCGATAGAGCGCCGCACGTCCGACCTTCGCGCGGCGCGCAACCGCATCGAAGGTGAAGCCCCGCCAACTGGTCTCCCAGTAGACCTCGAGGACGGCGTCGTACACGCGGGTCTCGAGGTCGGCATCGCGGGGCCGGCCGGGTCCGCGGCGCTGCTCATCGGGCATGGGGACATCCTCGCACCGCGAAGGCAACCCGTCCGACGGCACCGGTCCCCTATTGCGGACAATCCCTGTCTGATTTACGGTGCACAGGATCGGGGCGGATCACTGGCGGAAGAGGGTTACGGTGGCCGAGTTCGGAGTTCTCACCATCGGTCTTCGCGCGATGGCGATGGCGACAGCCGTCATGTGCACTCTGCTCGGCGCGGCCCCGATGGCCGGCGCCGCGCCGAGCGGGCCCGCCGACTTCTACACCCCACCCAGCCCGCTGCCGTCCGCGGCGGCGGGCACGGTCCTGCGCACCGAGCCCTCGGTCTCGGCGGTGATCCCCGGCACCCCCGCGGTGCTCGACGCCGAGGTCACCCGCCTGATGTATCTCAGCGAGAACGTGGGCGGCCACACCGAGGCCATCACCGGGACGCTGCTGGTTCCACGAGCCCGATGGACCGGACGCGGCGTTCGACCCGTGGTGGCGATGGGCCCGGGAACCCAGGGCGCCGGCGATCAGTGCGCGGCATCGAAGTTGATGCCGCTCGGCCAGGAGTACGAGAACATCCAGATCGGACCCCTGATCGCAGCGGGGTACGCCGTCGCGGTGACCGACTATCGGGGGCTGGGCACGCCCGGTGTGCACACCTACCTCAACCGGGTGGACGAGGGTCGAGCCGTGCTGGACATCGCGCGTGCGGCGCGGTCGATGACCGCGCAGGGAGTCTCGGCCATCGCACCCGTGGCGCTGTGGGGGTACTCGCAGGGCGGCCACGCCGCGGGCGCCGCCGCCGAACTGGCACCGAGCTACGCACCGGAACTACCGATCATCGGCGCCTTCGTGGGCGCTCCGGCTCCATCGCTGTTCGACCTGGCCGAGTACGGCGACGGTTCGATCCTCTCGGGCGGGCTCGGGTGGGTGATCAGCGGCTTCATCGCGGCCTACCCGGAGCGGACGCGCTCGGTTCTCTCGCTGTTCAACGACCGTGGTCGCGAGATCCTCGACCGATCGCAGAACTTCTGCATCTACGACGCCCCTCGGATGAATCCCTTCGTCTCCACCACCGAGTACACCCGCGACGGGCGTCCCGTCGCCGCCCTGCTGAACGAGGAGCCCCTGAAGTCCCTTGCCGCCGAGCAGAGCCTCGGACGGGTGGAACCCACGGTGCCGATCCTGCTGGCGCAGAACTCGGCCGACGACCTGGTGGCCGTGCGCGGCACCAGGGAACTTCAGCACGCCTGGTGCAGCGGCGGCGCACCGGTGCGCACGCTGGTGCCGGACTACCCGCAGATCCTGCCGAAGGTGGGCGTGGGCCATGTTCTCGGGCTGGCAACGATCGGGCCTGCGCTGGACTGGCTGCGGGCACTTGTCGCGGGCGAACCCGCAACCATCGGAGCCCCCTGTCAGGATTGAACTGACGACCTTTCGCTTACAAGGCGAGTGCTCTACCACTGAGCTAAGGAGGCGTGCGGCCGCGTGGTCCCCGACCGCGGGGGTCGATCTCCGACCCGGAGGGTCGGGGCGATTTCAGGAAGGGTTCTCCACGCGGTGGCGCCCCGCGGCGTCGGCCTCCATCGCTTCACGCAGGCTGCGAGGGCGCATATCGGTCCAGTTCTTCTCGACGTACTCGAGGCACGCCGCACGCGATTCCTCGCCGAACACCACGCGCCACCCCTGGGGGACCTCGGCGAAAGTCGGCCAGAGCGAGTGCTGATCCTCGTCGTTGACGAGCACGAAGAAACGCCCGTCCTCGTCGTCGAAGGGGTTGGTGCTCATGTTTCCTGCCTCACTGTTCGCACGGTGATCCGACGGTGCATCGAACGTCACGAATGACGTCGTTCGTCGAGACTATCAACCCTTGTGATCGTCGACCGAATCAGAGGAAGCCGACAATGGCCGCGTTGACCTGCTCGGGCTTCTCCAGATAGCCGAAATGGCCCGCGTCGGCTATCTCGATGTATTGCGCGCCGGGAATGGCGTCGGCCAGTTCCCGGGAGAGATACGCCGGGATCATCCGATCGTCGGCGAACCCGATCGACAGGCACGGTACGGCCATGGCGCGGTAGGCGTCGCGGCGATCGAACTGGGAGTCCATCGCCAGCTGGGCCCGAACCCCGGGTGTGAGCGGCGCGGTGGAGAACTCGAAGACGTCGAGCCAGTCGCGTGCTGCCCGGGCGTCCCGCAGGGTGGCCGGGGACAGGTTCATCGCCGCCGTGACCGCGGCCGAGTACTTGGGCGGCAGCTCGATCCCGGCGTCGGCGAGATCGCGCTCACCCTGCCCGAGAACCTGCTGGAACTCGTCCAGACGCGCATGACCGGCCAGGAAGACAGCACGCTCGACCAGGTCGGGGCGGGCGAGCGCCAATTCCTGTGCCGCACGCGCACCCATGGAGGTGCCGATCACGACGGCCTTCTCCTGTCCCTCGCGCAGCAGTTCGATGAGCGCCGCGGCGTCGGCGGCAATGTCGTCGATGCTGATTCCGGACGCGCACTCGTCGGTGGGGGCGATCCCACGGTTGTCGAACGTGCACACTCGCGCCCCCGCGGCAACGAGTGCGGGCACCTGGTGCAGCTCCCACACCCGCCCCGGGCTGCCGGTACCCATGATCATCACCACCAGCCGCCCGGTCCCGGTGACCGAGTAGTTCAGGGCGATGCCGTTGACGGTTGCGATGGTCATTCGACGGTGATCTCCGATCGGACAGTGGGCCGTGTGGTGACCGCGCAAGGTTACCGGCGCAACTTTGCGGGTAGTCCGCACGTTCTCATAGAGTTCCGACGTACGTTCGACACAGACGGAGAGAGCCATGCCCGGCAAGACCACCGACACCGACATCGCCGACGAGGACATCGAGCCCCTGGCCGACGAGACCGCCCGCCAAGCGCAGCGCGTGGTGGCCGCGTATGCGTCGGACGCCGACGAATGCCGCATGCTGCTGGCGATGCTCGGTATCGGCCCCAACCCCAAGCTCGACTGAACGGACGCGATGCTCCTCGACCCGCCTGAAGGACACCGGTGACCCCGGACGATCGTCCGGCTTCTCGGACCCCCGCTCGCGCGGGCGCGCACACCGGCTCGAACTTCGTGGTGGTGGCCAACCGACTTCCCGTCGACCTGGACACCGCGGCGGACGGCACCGTGCGCTGGAAGCGCAGCCCCGGCGGGCTGGTCACCGCGCTCGAGCCGATCCTGCGCAGCAACAATGGCGCCTGGGTGGGCTGGCCCGGCGTTGCGGACGTCGAGGTGGAACCGTTCCGCGAGGACGGGGTGGACCTGGTTCCGGTGTCGCTGTCCGCGCAGGAGGTGGCCGACTACTACGAGGGGTTCTCCAACGCCACGCTCTGGCCGCTCTACCACGACGTGATCGTGCGCCCGGTCTACGACCGCACGTGGTGGGAGGCGTACGTGGTGGTCAACCGTCGCTTCGCCGAAGCCGCATCCGCCGCCGCCGCCGAGGGGGCGACTGTGTGGATCCAGGACTACCAGCTGCAGTTGGTGCCCAAGATGCTCCGGATGCTGCGACCCGATCTGACCATCGGCTTCTTTCTGCACATCCCGTTCCCACCGGTCGAGTTGTTCATGCAGATGCCGTGGCGCACCGAGATCGTCGAGGGCCTGCTCGGCGCCGACCTCATCGGCTTCCATCTGCCCGGCGGTGCCCAGAACTTCCTGTTCCTCTCCCGACGTCTGGCCGGGCAGCAGACCTCCCGCGGCGCGGTGGGCGTGCGGTCGAAACTCGGTGTCGTGCAGGTGGGTTTCCGGTCGGTGCGGGTGGGTGCGTTCCCGATCTCCATCGACTCCGGACGGCTCGACGAGGCATCGCGCAGCCGGGCGGTCCGCGAGCGGGCACGCGAGATCCGTACCGAGTTGGGCAATCCGAGGACCATCATGCTCGGCGTCGACCGCCTGGACTACACCAAGGGGATCGACGTGCGGCTGGCCGCCTTCCACGAACTGCTCTCGGAAGGAAGGGTCGATCCGGAGGAGGTGGTGATGATCCAGGTGGCCACCCCCAGCCGCGAACGCGTCGACAGTTACCGACAGATGCGCGGGGATGTCGAGGCCATGGTGGGCAGGATCAACGGCGAGTTCAGCCGGGTGGGACATCCGGTGGTGCACTACCTGCACCGTCCCGTGCCGCAGAGCGATCTGATCTCGTACTACGCCACCGCCGACGTCATGCTGGTCACCCCGCTGCGCGACGGGATGAACCTGGTGGCCAAGGAGTACATCGCGTCGCGATCGGATCTCGGTGGTGCCCTGGTTCTGAGCGAGTTCACCGGTGCCGCAGCGGAATTGCGGCAGGCATACCTGTGCAACCCGCACGATGCGACGAGCGTCAAGGACGCCATGATCGAGGCCATCGAGCAGGACCGTGAAGCCGGCCGCCGACACATGCGTGCCATGCGCCGACAGGTCCTCGCGCACGATGTCGACCGCTGGGCGCGCTCGTTCCTGACCGCACTGGCCGAGCGAGACGGGGACTAGCGGTGGGCCGAGCGACAGTGGTGGCGGTGCATCGGCTCCGCAACGACATTGCGGTGGTGCGACTGATCGGTGAGCACGTGATGTTCGCGCCCGGACAATCGCTGGCGGTGACCGTTCCCGCCCACCCTGCGCTGACCCGGCGCTACAGTTCGGCGATGCTCCCGTCGCTGGACGGCAAGTACGAGTTCCACGTTCGAGCGGTGCCCGGCGGATGGGTCAGTGGGTCCATCGTGACGAACACCGCGGTCGGTGACGAGTGGACGCTCGACGACCCGGCGGGGTCCCTGCACATCGACGACACCGGCCGCGACGTGGTGATGATCGCCGGTGGAACCGGGCTGGCCCCGATGCTCTCGCTGATCCAGGACCTGGCGCGACGGCCCGATCCACCGCGGGTGTATCTCGTGGTGGGCGGACGCTATCCGCGCGACCTCTACGCCTCGGACCTGCTGCTGACCCTCGAGAAGTCGGCCCCCTGGCTCACGGCGGTGCCGGTGGTCGATTCACCGACCGACCCCGATGTGCCGGACCCGTTCCACGCACGAGCCGAGCTCGAACGAATGTCGGCGGCGCCGGACACGGCGTTCGCCGCCGACGAGTACGAGGTGGGTCGAATCTCGAGCGTCGTCGCCGCGTGGGGTCCGTTCACCGATCATCAGGTGCTGGTGTGCGGATCACCGGCGATGACGGAAGGAACCATCGACGCCCTCGTGGCGGCGGGAACCCCGCGCGAGGCTGTTCGCACCTGAGCGTGCAGCGGCAGCCGGCCGCTGACCGTCCGACTCGAACGAGGGACCGTCCGACTCAGAAGAGGGGGTCGTGCCGGATCGCGCCGGCATCCACCCCGGCGGCGCGCAGCCTGTGCGCGGTGGTCTTGACCATGGTGGGCGAGCCGACGATCTGAATGTCGTGGCCCGGCCACGTGCCGTAGTCGGCGACGAGCTTGCCCACCTGGGTGGGGGCGAGCTGGCGGCGCGAGAGCGGGACGGGGGTGGGGTCGCCGTCGTGCCACCACGGATTGTCGTCGTTCTCGGTGACCGGGACCACCGTCAGCCAGGGGTTGGTCATCGCGATCGAGGCGAGCGTGTCGTAGTCGTAGAGATCGCACGGGTAGGTTCCCGACACGAACAGGTGCACGTTGGGGTTCTGCGCTCGTGCCGCCATTTCCATGATCTGGGCGCGCAGCGGGGCGATGCCGGTGCCCGAGCCGATCATCACCATGTTGCGGCCCTGCGCACCGGCCACGCCGAGAGCACCCAGTGGCGATCCGATGACCCACCGCTCCCCCACGGTGGTGCGGCGCACCACGGCCGGGCTCACCCAACCCCCCGAGACACGACGGATGTGGAATTCGATCTGCCCCTGCGGGTTCGCGGGGACCGCGGGCGAGAAGTAGCGCCACATGCGGGGGCGACTGGGGATCTGCACGCTCACGTACTGCCCGGCCGCGTAGTTCAGTGGCTCGTCCAGCTGCAGGCGCACCACCGAGACGTCGCGCAGCACCTGAAGGTGCTCGACGACGGTCGCGCCGACGGCAGCCGGCCCGCTCTCGGCATGGGCGGCATCCATCATCGCGCCCGCAATGATGGCGATGGCCTCGCGCCAGGCGGCGTCGACGTCGTCGGTCCAGATCTCGGTGCCGGCGAAGCGTTCGAGCGCCGTGAGCAGCGCATTGCCGACGGCGGTGTAGTGCGAGTCGTCGATTCCGTACTTGCGGTGATCGCGGCCGAGCTGCGCGAGGAACGGGAGGGTGGCGTCGAGATCGTCGAGGTGGTCCACCACGTAGGCGATGGCGACGACGAGCTTGTCCCGCTGGGCGGTCATCGAAGCCGGGAAGAGCTCGCGAACACCGGGGTTGTCGGCGAAGAGGATGGCATAGAACGAACTGGTCAGGCGCTCGGGCCCGTCGTCCGCGGCCGCGACGGCCTTGAACGTACTGCGCACGAGTGAGATCGACTGTTCGTCCACTGTGCCCCCCATCGGTGGTCCTCGGCGACACTCGCTTGGTTCGGTGCGCAGATCGAGACGGAAACAAAGGTACTCTCCGCTGGGGCGATTCTAGCCGCGCAACGTCCGCGGGGAAACCGCTGGAGATTCTCCGGAAAACAAACCATCTATTCGCTGGTTTCGCCGCGTGTATTCGTACTGTACGTTTCCATTGATCCGTCATAACGGGTCATATACCCGTAATCTGTTGGTCCGCAAGGACATTCGAATCCCCCACCATTCGGTAAGGTTCTCCGCAGCGGCGATGATCGTTCGTCGTGGAAGGGACGTGACGACGTGGTCACCGCATTCGGGGGAAGCAGCGCCGGGGATCGACGATCGGATTCCGATCACGCCGACGTCGCGCGAGAACGAGCGGTAGCGCAGTGTCGAGAATTCTTCGCGCTCCCCGAACTCGCCCACCTCCCCGCCCAGCGGGGCGCCGCGGCGGCGACCCAACTTCGCGCCACCGGCACCTACGTGCACACCCGCGAGGAACTGCTGATCGGGGCGAAGCTGGCCTGGCGCAACCACGCCCGCTGCGTCGGCCGCAGCCACTGGCGCACGCTCGACCTCGTCGATGCCCGCGACGCGACCACCGCTGCCGACATCGCCGAGGCCTGCTGGGAACATCTGCGCGCCGCCACCAACGGCGGCGCCCTGCGGTCGGTCATCACCGTGGGACCGTGGCGCCCCCCTGGTGAGCGGCAGTTCCGCATCCTGAACTCCCAGATCATCCGCTACGCCGGCTACCGCGGCAGGCGCGGAGTGATCACCGGCGACCCCGCCAACGTCACACTTACCGAGACGGCCCAGAAGCTCGGCTGGAAGGGCAGGGGAACGGCGTTCGACGTTCTGCCCCTGCTGGTGCAGACGCCCGACGAGCCGCTCTCGATGTTCGAGGTGCCCGAAGACCTGCTGCTGGAAGTACCCATCACCCACCCGGACCACGAGTGGTTCGCCGACCTGAACCTGCGATGGCACGCCGTTCCCGCGGTCTCGAACATGGACCTCGACATCGGTGGCCTGGTGTACTCCTGCGCGCCGTTCAGCGGCTGGTACGTCAACACCGAGGTCGGCGCCCGGAACTTCGGCGACAGCTCACGCTACGACGTGCTCCCCGCCGTCGCGAAACACCTGGGTCTGGACATGAGCTCCGAGCGCACCCTCTGGCGCGACCGCGCCCTCGTCGAGGTCAACAGAGCGGTGCTGCACAGTTTCCGCGCCGCAGGTGCCTACATGGTCGATCACCACACCGTGGCCAAGCAGTTCGTCGACCACGTCGACCGCGAATCCCGTGCAGGGCGAGGCTGCCCCACGGACTGGGCCTGGGTGAACCCGCCGATGTCGGCGTCGCTCACCCCGACCTTCCACCGCACCTTCGACGCCACGGACCCCGAACTTCGGCCGAACTTCTTCTACCGAGCCGATCCGGTCTGAGGGCCGTCCCCGCAGACGCGGGTGCAGTTACTGCCGGCGCGGGTGCAGTTACTGCTGGCGCGGGTGCAGTTACTGCCGGCGCGGGTTCTTGGGCTTCCAGACGACGAGCGCGTTGCGTGGCGCCGGAATCAGGTCGCGCCGATATCCGACCTGCGCGCGCGCCAGTTCATCGGCCAGCTCGCTCACCCGCATCTGCAGAGCCTCGACCTGGTTGCTCAGGTCGATGATCCGCTTGATCCCGGCCAGGTTCACACCCTCGTCCTGCGAGAGCCGCTGCACCTCGCGCAGCAGGGCGACGTCCCGCATGGAATACCGCCGACCACCTCCGGTGGTGCGATGCGGGGTCACCAACCCGAGCCGGTCGTACGTGCGCAGAGTCTGCGCGTGCATCCCTGCCAACTCGGCGGCCACCGAGATCACGAAGATGCGGGCATCGGGATCCGCAGTAGCTTCGGACGCGTCCATCTCCCATCACCTCCCGATCGTGTCCGTACCCCGGCAGCGCCGGAGCAGTACCTATGCCCCGGCCCAGCCGGCGCGGGGATCGAAACCGCTGGCCTTCTCCGCGGCAGCGTAAGCGGTCAGAGCCTCGGTTGCAGTGGCGTCGAGGGTCGACGGAACTGCCACCTTGACCGTCACCAGAAGGTCGCCGGAAGTGTCCTTACGGGTGATCCCGCGACCCTTGACCCGGAACGTACGCCCGTCCACGGTGCCGGCCGGAACCTTCACGCCCACGCGCCCGTCGAGGGTGGGCACCGAGAGCGTGGTGCCCAGTACCAGTTCGCTGTAGGCCACCGGGACGGTGATGGTGAGGTCGTCGCCGCTGCGGCCGAACACCGGATCCGGGCGTACGTGCACGGTCACGAGCAGGTCACCGGCAGGTGCGCCGCGCAGGCCCGCCTCACCGCGACCGGTCACGCGCACACGCTGTCCGTCGCCGACCCCCGCCGGCACGCGCACCGTCACCGAGCGGGTGCGGTTCTGCACTCCCGTGCCCCGGCAGTCGCCGCACGGCTCGTCGATGATCGACCCGGTACCCCGACACTCCGGGCACGGCTCACTGAACCCGAACGCACCCTGGTTCCGGTTCAACACCCCGGCACCGTTGCACGACGAACACACGCGTGGGCTGGTTCCCGGCTTTGCTCCGCTGCCGTGGCAGGTGGTGCACGAGGAGGGGCTGGTCATCGACAGCGGGACGGTGGTGCCGGTCGCCGCGTCGCGGAAGTCGAGGGTGATCTCGGCGGCCAGATCGGAGCCCCGACGCGGACGCGTCGAGGAACCCGGGCGCTGACCGGTGCCACCGCGGTTGAACAGACCGCCGAACAGGTCGCCGATGCCGCTGTCGCCGCCCGGCGCACCACCACCGAACAGGTCGCCGATGTCGAAGCCCTGGGCACCGCCGCCCGCCCCACCGAAGTTGGTTCCGCCGAAGTTGGCGCCCCCGCGCGGGGAGAACCCACCTCGACCGAAACCCCCGGCGGCGAACGCCGCGCGCGTCTCGTCGTACTCCTTGCGCTTGGCCGGGTCGGACAGCACGGCGTTGGCCTCGCTGACAGCCTTGAACTTCGCCTCGGCCTTGGTGTCGCCCGGGTTCGCGTCCGGGTGCGACTCGCGGGCCAACTTGCGGTAGGCCCGCTTGATCTCGTCGGCGGACGCCGAGGAGGAGACACCGAGCTCCCTGTAGAAGTCCTTCTCGATCCACTCCCGCTGGCTCACCTGATATCTCCTCCTCTCGCCCTGATTATGTTGCTGATACGCCGCGAACACCCGGTCCGGCGCGTACCCCTCACGCCTCGCCGGCGGACGGCGTCTGCCCGGACCCGTTCGAGGCGTCGCCACCGTCCACGACCACCACCATGGCGGTGCGCAGAACACGGTCCCGCAGGCGGTATCCCTTGCGGTAGACGCTGCCGATCACCGGCTCGTGCCCGTCGCCGTCGTGCTGGACGGCTTCGTGCAGCGCCGGATCGAAGGCCTCGCCCACCGCGCCGAACGCCGTGACGCCCTGCGCGGTGATCACCGACTCGATCTTGTCGGCGACGCCGCGCATCGGACCCGACTCCAGATCTCCGTGGTTGCGGGCCCGGTCGAGGTCGTCGAGCACCCCGAGCAGTTCCGAGAGCACCGATGCCTTGGCGTTCTCGATGTCGACCTGCTTGTCGCGCGCCACGCGCCGTCGGTAGTTGGCGTACTCCGCGGACAGTCGTTGCAGGTCGGCGGTGCGCTCGGCGAGCTCGTCCACCTCGGGCGCGCTGTCCTCGGATGCGACGTCCTCCGGTGAACTGCCCTCGTTGACGGCCTCGCCGCTGTGATCGGCGGCGGCGCCCGGCTCCGTCGAACCGGTGGACGAGGTCTCCGTCGATCCGGTGGACGAGCCCACGGGGGCTCCCTGGTCGGGAACCTCCGTGGCCTCGTCGGCTCCGATCACCGAATCCGGGTCGACGCGCTCACCACTCACTTCTTCTCCGTGTCGACGGGCTCGTCGACCACCTCGGCGTCGACGACGTCGTCGCCGGTGGTGGTGGACGCGTCACCGGCTGCGCCACCCTCGGCCGCGGAGGCCTCGTACAGGGCCGTACCCAGGGCCTGCGATTCGGTGGACAGCTTCTCCACCGCGGCCTTCACCGCTGCCAGGTCGGTGCCCGCGAGAGCGGTCTTCGCCTCGGCGATGGCCGTCTCCACCCGCTCCTTCAGGTCAGCGGGAACCTTGTCCTCGCTGTCCTTGACGAACTTCTCCGTCTGGTGGACCAGCGACTCCGCCTGGTTGCGGGTCTCGGCCTCCTCGCGGCGAGTGCGATCCTCCTCGGCGTGCGCCTCGGCGTCCTTGATCATCCGGTCGATCTCCTCCTTGGACAGGCCCGAGCCGTCCTGGATCTTGATCGTGTTCTCCTTACCGGTGCCCTTGTCCTTCGCGGTGACGTGCACGATGCCGTTGGCGTCGATGTCGAACGTCACCTCGATCTGCGGCACGCCGCGCGGGGCCGGGGGCAGATCCGTCAGCTCGAACGATCCGAGCAGCTTGTTGTGCGAGGCGATCTCGCGCTCACCCTGGAAGACCTGGATCTGCACCGACGGCTGGTTGTCGTCGGCGGTGGTGAAGGTCTCCGACCGCTTGGTGGGGATGGTGGTGTTGCGCTCGATGAGTTTGGTCATCACCCCACCCTTGGTCTCGATACCGAGCGAGAGCGGGGTGACGTCGAGGAGCAGCACGTCCTTGACCTCGCCCTTGAGCACGCCGGCCTGCAGGGCGGCGCCGACGGCGACGACCTCGTCCGGGTTCACGCCCTTGTTCGGCTCGCGTCCGCCGGAGAGTTCCTTGACCAACTCCGACACCGCGGGCATGCGGGTCGAGCCGCCGACGAGCACCACGTGGTCGATGTCCTTGACCGCGATGCCCGAGTCCTTGACCACTGCCTGGAACGGTGCGCGGGTGCGATCGAGCAGGTCGGAGGTGATCTTCTGGAACTCCGAACGGCTGAGCTGCTCGTCGAGGAACAGCGGGTTCTTGTCGGCGTCGACGGTGATGTACGGCAGGTTGATCGAGGTGCTCTGCGAGCTGGAGAGCTCGATCTTGGCCTTCTCCGCGGCCTCGCGCAGACGCTGCAGCGCCATCTTGTCCTTGGTCAGGTCGATGCCGTTGGCCGCCTTGAACTTGTCGACGAGCCAGTCGACGATGCGCTGGTCCCAGTCGTCACCACCGAGGTGGTTGTCGCCGGAGGTGGCGCGAACCTCGACCACGCCGTCGCCGATCTCGAGCAGGGAGACGTCGAAGGTGCCGCCGCCGAGGTCGAAGACCAGGATGGTCTGCTCCTTCTCGCCCTTGTCCAGCCCGTACGCCAGCGCGGCCGCGGTGGGCTCGTTGACGATGCGCAGCACGTTGAGCCCGGCGATCTGACCGGCCTCCTTGGTGGCCTGACGCTGTGCGTCCTCGAAGTACGCGGGGACGGTGATGACGGCGTCGGTGATGTCCTCGCCCAGGTATGCCTCGGCGTCGCGCTTGAGCTTCATCAGCGTGCGCGCGCTGATCTCCTGCGGGGTGTACTTCTTGTCGTCGATCGCGACGGTCCAGTCGGTGCCGATGTGGCGCTTGACCGAACGGATGGTGCGATCGACGTTGGTGACGGCCTGGTTCTTGGCCGGTTGCCCGACGAGCACCTCACCGTTCTTGGCGAAGGCGACGATCGAGGGGGTGGTACGTGAGCCCTCGGAGTTGGCGACCACAACCGGCTCGCCGCCCTCCAGGACGGCCACGACCGAGTTTGTGGTCCCGAGGTCGATTCCGACCGCACGAGCCATGGTGTTCCTCCTACTGGATTTCCTGAACGGATCTGCCTGAGCGAACTCGGCTCAAGTTTTCATGGTCAGAATCCTCGAGTCAAGTCGCACTTGAGCGAGGTACGCTCAATCCGCTTGACCCTCACAACGCAGGGCAGTGCCAGGAATGTTCCCGAACTACGAATTCGCAGCTCAGCAGGTGGAGGGGGCGGGCCGACCCGCCAGACGATCGGCCAGCCATGCCGACGCAGGAGCCAACCCCAGAAGGTCGGGAAGCACATGTCCCACAGCCGAACGCGGCGCGATCGACGGCAGCGCCTGCACGTTCAGATCGACCGTGGCCCCGGCGGCACACCAGTCGCGCGCAAGTTGCTGGGCCTGGCCGGTGGGCACGATGTCGTCGGCCACCCCGGTGTCGATGTACACCGGTGAGGTGGGCGTGCGGGTGCCGATGCGGTTCTCGGCGAAGATCTTCGTCAGCTGCGGGTAGTTCTTCAGCACATCCGAGAGCGGGAGCCCCGAGCGCGTGAACTCGCTGGTTCTACGGAAGCCGAAGCTCAGTGCCGTCTCGCCGACGCACTGCGTGGCCACCCGGTCCAGCATCGCCCGGCCGGCATCGTTGATCACCTCGTCGATGATCGGTTCGATCTCCGGGTTGGTCCGGCGCAACCCGTTGATGGTGTATCCGATCACTCCGACGATCGACGATCCGTCCACCTGCGCGAGGGTCGCTGCCAGGTCGGCCGGCGGAGCACCTGCATACGTCCCGGCGATGCGCAGTTCGGGCGCGTAGGTCGGGGCGAGTTCGGCGGCCGCCGCGACCGCGCCGCCGCCCTGCGAGTACCCCCACAGCCCCAGGGGCGAGTCCGGTCGCAGGGACGTGCCGGGAAGGTTGTGCGCGGCGCGGACCGCGTCGAGCACGGCGTGAGCCTCGGCGGCCCGGTTGACGTAGGTGTGCACGCCGGGCGTCCCGAGCCCCTCGTAGTCGGTCACCACCACCGCGTATCCCCGCTGCAGCAGGTTCGCAATGGAGAGGAACTCGTAGTCGATCGCCACGTCGGCGGGTGGGGTGAAGGAGACGAACGAGTTGATCAGCTTCGACGGAGCGCACTGATCACCCTGCCCCTGGGTGCCCACACCCAGCGAGATCAGCGGTCGCGACCCCGGCCCGGTCCACGGCGTCGGCGGCTCGAGGTAGGTGCCGGTGATCGCCGTGGGCTGGTCGTGCGCGTCGCGGGAGAGGTACATCAGCCGCGTCCCGGTGCCCGGCAACCGGCCGCCGGGCACATCGATGCCGGGGACGATCATCGACGGCTCGGTGCGCAGCAGATCGCCGTCGGACCCGGGCGGCAGCGGCGCGGGTGGGACGTAGAACGGGGCGACGGCCTGCGCGGGCGGCTCCCACTGCGACGCAGGACCCGCAGGTGCTGCCACGGCAGGGCGCGCGGCTCCGATGAGCGTGCCCGCGGCCAGCGCCGTCACGGTCACCAGGGCCCCGACGAGGGTCGACCCGGCCCGGGCCGACCCGAGCCGACCACCAGAAGTTCTCGCGCGAGGATGCACCGCGCACCTACCTTCGTCTCGCCGTTCTGCTCGCCGTCCGAGCTGCGCGTTTCGGAATGTACCCCGGGCAACTACCCGCGCCGCGGGACGGTCCGCACCCGTCCCACGGGCTACGCTGCGGGTGTGAGCAGCGAGGACGGGGCGCCCCGGCGCGCGAGGCCGGCGCGCCCACCCATAGTCGTCGACGCACTGCGCGAACAGATCCCGACGCGTCGCCCCGGTGCGGTGGTCGCCGGGCTCGCCCTGTGGGCGCTCGCGGTCGCGCTCCTGGCCGCGGCGGTCGCGCTGGGGGCCACGCGCCTGAGCACGATCCGGCAGGGATTGACCCGCGCGGCCGTGCTCGACGACCCCACCACGCTCGACGCCGACATCGCCCGCTCCATCGACACCACGCTCACGGTTGCCGTCGCTGCCGCCGCCGGGGTGGCAGTGATCGCGGCGGTGGGATCGGCTCTGCTCCTTCGCCGGCGGGGGAACGGACGCACGGGGCTGACCGTCGCGGCGGTGGTTCTCGCCGCCGGTGGTGGGCTGTTCTTCGTGTTGGCATCCGACGCCGACGCCGTCGCCGTTCAGGCGCTGCCGGTGATCGCGGGGGTGGCTGCCGTCGCCGCCTCGGCCGTGCTGTACTCCCCGGCCGTCACCCGCTGGCTCGCGCGCACCGGGCGCCTCATCGAGCGGTGACGGCTACCGCACGACATCCCCGGTGATCCCGCACGACTAGGAATCGAGCTGCGCGAGGACAGCTTCCGCGCTTCTGACCGCGACGGAGCACGCCCGGCCGGTGTACCGGTCGGTGAGCGGGTGGCTCGCACGGCCGCGCCAGATGCGCACGGCCTCGAGCGCCGCCCGGCGCAGCTGCTCGGTGGTGGGTTCGGCGCCGGTGACCTCGTCGGGGTCGAGCCCGAGCCGGGTCCCCGGGTCGATTCCGTACCCGCCGATCATCCGCTGCAACGCGTGCCGTTGATCGTCGGGTAGGTCCACCGGGCGACCGCGCAGGCGGGCGAGAAGACGAAGCTCGGCGTAACCGTGGACGTCGCCGAGGGTGCGCGCCACCTCGGCACGAAGCGCGGCGATCGACTCGCTGGTCCCCGGTACGGCAGCGAGCACCCGATCGAGCGCCACGAGCGCCGAGTGCGCCTTGAGCTGATCGGCCCGCCGACCGAACTGCACGTCGATCACCTGACGCAGCTCGGCCAGACCCGATCGTTGCACCAGTTCCTCGGCCAGGGTGGACGAATCGTCGACGCCGAGTTGGATCAGGGTCACCGCGGACCGAATGCCGTACAACCCGAAGCGCTCGGCCAGCAGCGCTCGGGTGGGCGCGTCGACCGGTAGATCCACGTCCGGTCGCGCGAACCGATCGGCCGAGAGCATGGCCGACTGCAACCGCTCCGGCTGCACCGACGCCAGGGCGACGAACGCCGAGAACTCGGTCTGGGTGAGCGTGCGCGCGCCCAGGGCCAGCAAACCCGCCACGGGAACGACCGCCTGGCACAACCCCATTCGATCGAGGTCCCCGCTGATGCGCTCGGCGATGTCGGCCGCGGAGATCATGGCGTCGAGTCGGCCGGCGCCGAGCTCGTCGGCACGCGAGAGCACACCGATCACCCCGAGGGGGCCGCCGTCTCCCCCGACCGACTCGGCGATGCGGGTCATGAACGCGGTGTCGGCGGCGGTGAGGCTGCGCAGCAGGTACACCACCGCGTCGGCTCCGCTGGTCGAGTTCTCCGGCGTGAGCATCTGCGCGGTACGCGCGGAGACCTCCCGCGACGACGACGAGATGCCGGGGGTGTCGATGATCGTGGTGGACTGCAATGTGCGCGTGGGCCATTCGACGTCGAGACGGTCCACTCGGTCCGCGGTCAGATCGCCGAAGTCGAAGGTGAGCCGTCCGGCGCGCCGCAACACCGGGATGCCGACGCTGCGGTCCCCGTCGTAGCGCGCGGTGACCGTCGGCGTGGCGCCGCGGCGGTACCAGGTGACCACGCGCGTGCACTCGGTGGCGTCGGTGGGGGCGATGTCCTGACCGACGAGGGCGTTGAGCAACGTCGACTTGCCCGCCTTGAGCGATCCCGCGAGTGCCACCCGCAGCGGCTCGTCCAGCCGCTGCGCGCACACGTCGAGGGCGGCCAGTTCATCGGGGCGTCCGGCGCACTCGCGTCGAGCAGATTCCACGAGCGCCCGCGCACGCTCGAGGGTCATTCGTCGCCCCCGATGGCGGCGGGGTCGAGTTGCGCCGCCACTGTGCGCAGTGCGGCGACCGCGCGCAGTTGTGCCTCGACCTCGGCGACGCGTGCAGCGCGGTCGGCCATGGCGAGATTGCTCGCCTCCTGGGCCGCACGCAGCGAGTCGTCGATCGAGCGCAGGGCCTGATCGGCGAGCGAGGTGAAGTGGTCGCGCAGCACACGCTGAACCAGGCGCAGTCGATCCTTCGACTCCTTGCCCACCTGGAAGCTCACGTCGTCGGTGTAGGCCCGCACGGCCATCTTGGCCTCGTGTCGGCGAGCCTGCACGCGCACGTCCTTGTCGTCTCGATAGGCCTTGGTACCCAGGAGAACTCCCGCGCCGATGGAGATCGGGTTGATCAGGGCCAGTCCGGCGAACGTGGTGAGCAGGCCGAACATCAGCACACCGCCGTACGACCCGCGCATACCGACCAGCACCTTCGACGCGATGCCCATCCGACCCGACTCGAGGCCGGAGAGCGCGGTCACGGGCTCGAGAGCACCGTCGACGGCGGCGATGTCGAAATCGGGCATTCCCACCTGGGCGGAGTCCGCGAAGTGCTCGGCCACCACCTCGGCCAGCCAGATCGAACGGTCGTGGGCCCACACGAAGTTCTCGCCGACGGCGTTGGCGACCTGATCCTCGAGCCAGGGGCCGAACACGGGCCAGTCGCGGCCGGGATCACCCTCGTCCAGAGCCTTCTCCGCCTCTCGGGTGATCACTCGGAGACGCTCGCGCAGATCGTGATCGATGTCGGCAGCGAGGTCGGTGATCCCGTCGACGAGTGTCTGTTGCCACAGGGAGGTGGTTCGGCGCATCTCCTCCGCCGTGTGTCGGGCACCGACCAACCCGCTCATGGCCGCATCGGCGGTGGCCGGATCACGCAGCGCGGCAAGCTCACTGCCCAGTGCGAGCGCCAGGTGCTCGGACACCGAGCGCAGATCCAGCGCGACGGCGCGGCGAGTGCTCACATCGGCGCGGGCCACCACCTGCTCGCGCAGGAAGGTGTAGAGGTCGCCGAACCCGGACTCGGCGTCGAGGCCCGAATCCCCCAGTCGCAGAGCGTGTGTGCGCAGGAGGGATGACACGGGAAGCACGGCGGTGTCGAGACGCTCGCGGCGCAGATGCTCGATGTTGGCCTCGACGATCCGGCGCCAGTGCGGGTACAGATCGGTCTTGGTGACCAGCACCGCCGTGGTGGGACACAGACCCATGACCTGTCGCAGGAAGGACAACTCGGGCTCGGTGAGTTCGGCACCGGCATCGGAGACCACCAGAACCGCATCGGCGGAGGCGACCATCGCGAGAGTGCCTGCTGCGTGCGGATTCCCGTGACCGCCGACGCCGGGGGTGTCCACCATGACGAGGCCGTCGGCCAGCAGCGCACTGGGCACGGCGACCTCGACTCGAAGCACCTCGCGCCCGTCCGCGGCAGGTGTGTCCGGTGTGAGGTCGGCGAGCGCGTCCAGCGGGAGAGGCGCGTGGAGCGGATCCGAACCCGGCTGCGCCAGAACAAGTTCTGCGGAGGCCGTCGGAGCATACGAGATCACGGTGGGGACCGCGGTGCACTCGTCGTCACCGACCGTGCACACCGCGGCGTCGATCAGCGAGTTGACGAAGCTGCTCTTGCCCTGACCGAGCGGACCCACGACCACGATGCGCAGCCGCGGATCGAGCACCCGGGTTCGGGCGCCCTCGAGTCGAAGAGCAAGGTCGGACCGGCCGGCAGTCCGGGCGATGTCCGACATACGGGTGAGCAGGTCCCCGAACTGGTGCGCCGGGGTGGCCGCGGGCACGTCGGAGCCGCCTCCGGGCACGAGGTCGTGCGAAGGTTGGTGGGAGTTGCTCTGCATGGACGGTCCGACCCGATCTGTGTTTCGGTGGCTCGCTGACGTACGTCGAGCACCGACTATCCGACATTCTTGTGACATGTGACAACTTCGGCCCCGTACGTCTACCGCGTACGGGGCCGAAGCCGTTACAGAACGAGCGAACCGATCACGGATTCGTGATGCCACCGAGGTCGAGGTGGTGGTCGCCGCCGAGGGCACCCGCGCCGCTCGCGCCCGCGTCGGCGGCACCGCCCAGACCGCTCGCGTGCAGATCACCGGCGGTGGACAGGGCCCCGGTGACCGCGGACCCGGTGTGCAGCGCCGCGCCGTCGAGGCCGGTGCCGAAGACGTGGGACGCATCGAGCCCGGTCCAGGCGTTGCCCGTCGCGCTCGCAGCGCCCGACCCGGCGAGCGAGGCAGCCGGATCGAGGGCCGCTCCCACCTGACCCGCGACCTGCGTACCGAGATCTGCGGCGCCGGTGACGGCCGTCGAACCGTGGGCGACCGGGGCGGTCACTGCCGCCGCGGCCGAACCGGCGGCGGTGACGGCGGACCCGGCGGCAGCGCCGGCGGCACCGGCGTCGAACGCGGTGCCGAGTGCGGTGTTCAGGCCCGCTCCCACCTGCGCGCCGAGGCCCGTGGCAACGCCCGCGGCCACGTTCGGGGCGAGAGTTGCGATGGGGTCCACCGCCGCCGCGACGCCCGCGCCGACCCCGGCACCCAGCCCCGCGCCGATGCCGGCGTCGAGACCGGGAGCTGCGCCGAGACCGGCACCCAGCCCCGCGCCCGCGCCGACGAGTGCGGACGCATCCAGGCCGCCGGTGTTCAGCGCCGCACCGAGGGCGGTGCCCAGCGAGCCGGCCGCCTGGCCGTCGAGACCCAGCCCGGCGCCGAGCGCCGAACCCAGACCCGCGCCGAGGCCCGCGCCACCGTTCAGGGCCGTGGTGAGATCGGCGCCGAGGCCGGTGGAGAGGCTGCCACCGAGGGTGGTGCCGAGTGTCGAGCCCAGGGCCGTGCCCAGGTTCGCGCCCACCGCGCCGCCGCCGGCGAGCGCCGTGCCGAGGGTGGTGCCCAGCGCCGCACCGAGGGTGGTGCTGCCCGCGAGCACACTGCTCAGGTCGACCCCACCGCCGGCGTTGATCACGCCGTCGAGCGCGGCGCCGAGCTGTGTGGTCACGCCCGCCCCCAGGCCGAGGTTGCCGGCGAGCACCGTGCCGAGGTTGCCGGCGGCCAGACCGCTGCCCGCCGCGAGAGAGCCGCCGAGGGCCAGGCCGCTGAGGATGTTGACGTCGACACCGGCGCCGAGAGCCGTGCCGAGGGCTGCACCGAGGTTCGCGCCCACGGCGCCGCCCGCGCCCAGCGCGGTACCGAGCGCCCCGGCGAGCCCCGTGGTCAGCGGTCCCGCGAGGGTCGCGACCACCGCCGGGTTCAGCACACCGGCCAGCGTGGCGCCGAGGCCGGTGCCGGCACCGAGAACGGGTCCGAGGGCGGCCGAGAGGGCTCCGGCGTTCACACCGAGTGCGCCGCCGAGGGTCGTGCCCAGGGCGGGTGCGACGCCGAGGCCGGCGTTCAGGGCCGCGGCCAGATCGATGCCCAGCGGCCCGCCGGCCGTGATCCCGGCACCGAGCAGAGCGCCGAGCTGTGCGCCGACTGTTCCGGCGAGGGGGCCACCGGCTCCGAAGGCGGCCGAGAGGGCGCCGGCGAGAGACGGCGCCGTGACTGCGACGCCGGCACCCAGGGCGGTGTTGATCGAGCCCGCGAGCTGCGCGGCCAGCGACGTGGCGACGGGTCCGGTCACGCCCAGTCCGGTGGTGAGCGCACCGGCGAGGGAGGCGCCGAGGTCTGCACCGGTGCCGAGCGTCGCGACGCCGAGCGCCGGGACGCCGGAGACCACGCCTCCGAGCGCGGCACCGAGCTGCGCCGCGACGGGCCCACCGGCGTTCAGGGCTCCACCGAGGGCGGCGCCGAGCACGGTGGCGATCTGACCTGCCGGGTTCAGCGACACCAGCGCTGAGGGATCGAAGTTCCCGAGGGAGAGGTTGGCAAGGTTGATCGACCCGAGGTTGATCGGGCCCAGGCCGACGGGCCCGAGGCCGGCCGCGCCGAGGCCGCCGACGGTCAGGCCGCCGAGCGCCAGGCTGGGGGCGCCGATCGTCAGGCCACCGAGGTTGATCCCACCGGCGCCGACCCCACCGACGTTCACCGCGCCACCGGCGTTGATGGCACCACCGGCGTTGATGGCACCACCGGCGTTGATGGCACCACCGGCGTTGAGCCCGGCGTTGACGGCACCGCCGGCGTTGAGCCCGGTCCCGACGATGGCGCCCAGCCGCGCCCCGCCGTCGACCAGACCGGACTCGGCGACGACGGGGGCGAGGGCCACCACGTCGGCCGGGGTGACGCTGGACAGGCCTGCCGCGTCGAGAGCGGCCTGCGGGTTGAGGCAGTAGGCGTTCGCGGCCTTGTCGTCGCGGAGAAGGCTGAGGATGAAGTCGAGTACGGCGTTGGTGGCCATCGGTGCTCCTGGTGATCGGGCCGACGGGCTGCCGGCGAGAGTGGGACCAACGCTAGGAAGACGACGGCGCGGGGCCAACGGGGTCGATCCCCCTCCTCGAGATCTCGGGGGAGCCCCCGGGGATCGGGACCCGGATAGGGGATGTAGGGGATTTGCCCGAGAAACCGAGACCAGGGGACTGTGACGAGTAACAATGACCTCGGCGGACACGACACACCGTCCGCACACCCCGTGCGCATGCGGCGCCTTCTCCGGGCGCTGCCGGAACCGAACGGAGCGCCCCTCGATGACGTCAGGACTCGGGTTGAAGGTCGGTACCGCGACCAGCGTCGCGGCTCGGCGGACCAGCGCCTCGCTGCCCCGGGTGTGCACCGTCTCCCCCACGGCTCTGAACCTGATTCCCGGCCATGCTCCCGTGCTGGCGGCCGATCCGCGGATCGCCGCGTCGGCCCGCCGGCCGATACCGTCCGCAGGCATCGTGACCGGCTACGCGGACCGCGTGGGCGATCCCGTGGCCGTGGTGTTCGACGACGGTCGACGCTTCTCCGGCGACCGTCTCTACGCGGAAACTCTGAAACTCCTGGCGGCCACGGTGACCGATCGCGCCGACTGCACCGTGGTGGCGTACCCGTCGCACTGGCCCACACATACCGTCGACGCGCTGCGCGATGCCCTCGGCGGCGGCGTCGCCGGCAACGCAGGCGGCAACGACCCGGGCGGGGCAGCTCTGGTTCCCGAGGCGCTGACCGCGGTGACGTGGCTGTCGACCACCCGCGGCGTCGCCGCCGACGAGGTGCTGCTGGTGGTGGATGCGGGCGAGTCGGGAACCACCGTCGCGGTGGTCACCACCGGTGAGAAGTCGAGTGTGGTGGGCCGAGCGCAGCGAACCGAGGATTTCGGCGGCGCGGATATCGACGACAGAATCCTCGGGCACGTGCTCGATATCGCGGGGGTGGACCCGGCGTCCTTCGATCGCACCGATCCCGTTGTGGTGCAGAGCCTGTCGACACTTCGACGGCGCTGCACCGATGCCAAGATCGCACTGTCCGCGGACACCGACACCACGATTCACATCGACCTACCGCGCATCGACACCCACGTTCGCCTGGTGCGAACCGAGGTCGAGGACCTCACTCGCGGGTCACTGGTCGATCTCATGACCTTCGCCGACGACATCGTGCGGTCGGCGGGCGTCGACCACGTCGACAGGGTGCTCGCGATCGGCGGCGTGTCCGCGGTTCCGCTCGTGGCGGAGATGCTCTCGGCCCACTTCCGGGCCCCCGTCGAGGTCGATACGGACCCCGCGCTCACATCGGCGGACGGCGCCGCGCTGCTCGCCCTCGAACTCGCGGCCACCGCCGTCCCCGGCCCGGTGGACGCGTCCCGGATCGCCGGGCCCGTTCCCGGAACCCCCATCGGCGCCGCCCCGAGAATCGGCTCCCCCGTGCCCGATCGGCGGGGCCCGCAGCACGCCGCGACCGCTGCGCCGATCACCCCGGCCCGGTCCGGGCTCTCCCGAGGGCGCCGTACTGCCATCGTCGCGGCCGGCGCGGCGGCGATCGCGCTGCTCGCCGCAGGTGGGCTCGGCGTCGGAACGTCGGTCCTCGACCGCAGCCCGGACCCGGTGGCGCCCACGGCGGTGCCGAACGCACCGACGAACGGGGCGAACGTCGCGCCGAGCAGCACGGCGGCACCGACATCCGCCGCTGCGGAGTCGCCCGGCCCCACGTCCACGGGCTCCGCCGGCTCCACGGGCGATCCCGCCGCCCCGTCCGCGGGCTCACCCCCGGGCGGGGCCACCTCGGGTGGCTCCGCCCCGACCGCGGCTGTTCCCGCACCGTCCGGCGGCGGCGCCGTCACGACCGCACCGCCGACGGTTGCCCCGGCCCCGGCCACCCCGAGCACACCGGGCGCGCAGGCCCCGAACCCCGTTGTCCCGGTGCCCGTTCCGGTTCCCGTGCCCGTTCCCAGCTTCACCAATCCCCTGCCCGGTGTCATCGGCTTCGGGGCGGACGTCCTGGGTCAGGTCGCGATGCTCCCGGGCGCGACCCTGGACGCGGTCACCGGACGCTGACGGACGGCACCCGAGGTGTCCACCCTCACCGGAGCGCGCGCCGATCCCCAGTTCGCCGGGATGCCCGGTGCGGCGGCCCTGTTGCGCGAAATCGACACGGCGGCAGCACATCCGGTGATCCGATTCGTCACCGGACCCGCAGGGAGCGGGAAGTCGGCACTGCTCGCAGCTGTTCGGCAGGCTCTGCGCAACGCGACGATCACCGCCCTGGACGGGGTTCCCGAGGTTCTCACCGCCGGATGCGCGATCGTGATCGACGACGCCCACGAGCTCGACGACGACACCCTCGCCCGGCTGATCGAGCTGGCCCCGCACCCGGGCAGCGGCGCAGCGGTGATCGTGGCGGCGCAGACGCGAACTTCGGACGTGCGATTGCAACGACTGCTCGGTGCGATGGGCGGGCGCGAGATCATCCTCGGCCCGCTCGACCGGGACGGCGTGCGCGCACGCGCGGCGGCACTGGGCGCCCCGACCCTGCCCGCCGCACTGGCCACCCGCATCGCCCGGACGACCGCCGGGGTCCGGTCGGCCGTCGATGCCGTTCTCCGCGAGGTGATCTGCGCCGGCGAGGATGCCGACGAGCAGGGCGAGCACACGACGATCGGTGACCGGGTCGCGAGCGCAGCCACCGCGCACTTCCGTCGGGTGTTCGCCGGTTGTTCGGCGGTGGAGGTCGCCGCCCTGGCGCTGGCCGAGATCGCCGTGCCTCTCGACCCGGAGACGGTCCGGGCGGTGGCCGGTGCGGACGTCACCCACGGGCAGGCCGTGGCGGCGATCGATCGTGCCCGCGCGACCGCGGCCGTCGTGGAGACCGGCCACTCCGTGTCGCTGCTCCCGGCGGCGGGAGCGGCTCTGCGCGCGAGTGCCGGGGAGCGGGCGGTTGCGACCGTGCGCACGGCAGCGATCGAGGATCTCGCTGCCCGCGACGACCTGACCCCCGCCATCGTTGTCGCGGCCGCGCTCTCCGGTGTCCGCGGCCGCGAGCTCGCCGACGCCGCGACGGCGCTCGCTGGGCGCGCCACCTCTGCGAGCACGGCGCGAACGCTGTGGTCGGCGGCGTTGTCCGCAGGTGCCGACCCGAGCGAGATCGCCGTTCATTACGCCGAAAGCTGCTTTCTCACAGGTGATGTGGTCGCCGCCGCGACAGCTGCCGATGACGCTCTGCACTGCGCCGATCCCGATGTGGTGCGATCGGCGGTGCGTGTGGCCGCAGCCGTGGCGTCATCACGGGCGAGCGCCTCGCGCACCGCGGACCTCTACCGCTGGCTGGGCCTCGAGCGCGTGGGAGTCGATGCGCCTGTCGCCGCGCTGGCTCTCACCGCGGTCGGTGACCGCACCGGTGCGATGGAGTTCGCCGCAGCGTCCGCCGATGCGCCACCGACCGCCACGCACACGCGCGATCGCCTGGTCGCCGAGGGTCTGACCCGGTCGCTGACCGAGTCGGCAGTGCACGCTGCCGGGCCCCTGCTGCGGGCGGCCTCGATGCCCGAGGGTCGCGAGCGCGCTGTTCCCGAGTCGGCGGAGGCGATCGCCGCCCTGCTCTGCCTGCACACCGGTGAGCCGACCGCAGCCCGGGCGGTGATCGAGCGGGCACTCGATCCCGCCGCACCCACAGAGCCGGTGACCCGACGCCGACTCGCGCTGCTCGATGCGTGGGAGACGATGATGCGCGGCGACCTCGACGCGGCCACCGCGGCCGCCGCCCTCGCGTGTGCCGATCGTCGTGATCGGTTGGTCGCCGCGGCCGTGACCATCGGGTGCGCCCGTCGCCGTGGGGACACCGGAACCCTGATGCGGGCGTGGGCGGACGCCGTCCCCGTCATCGCTGAGTCCGAGGCCGACCTGTTCTCCCTGCTCCCGATCGGGGAACTGTGGCTCGCGGCGGCACGGGTGGGCGAGGTGGCTCGTGTCGAGCACCTCGTCAGCGAGGGGTCCGCTCTGCTGAGCGCACTGGGTGATCCGCCCGTGTGGGCGTCCGCGTGGCACTGGTACGGGGTCCAGGCAGCGATTCTCCGGGGCGACCCGGCAGCGTTGGTCCCGCATGCGCACGCCCTGGCCGCGGCGTCGGAGAACAGCACGTACGCCGCGTCCCTCGCGACGGCGGGACGCGCCTGGTTGCGGGTGATGCAGGGCGCGCCCGACCCGGTCGAGGTCGAGGCCGCCGCAAACCTGCTCGAGCGGCTCGGACTGCCCTGGGACGGTGCTCGCCTGGCGGGTGAGGCTGCTCTGCGGGTGTCGGACACCGGTTCGGCCACCACGCTGCTGCAGGCGGCGCGGCGAATCGGGGCACCGATCGGGCATCGCCCCGGCGCGGCGTCGGCCGACGGCGGCGAGACCGCGGTCGCCGGTGGTGCGCTCACCGAGCGTGAAGCCGAGGTCGCTCACCAGGTGGTTCTCGGGCTGACCCACAAGGAGATCGGCGCGCGGTTGTTCATATCCTCCAAGACCGTCGAGCATCACGTCGCCCGAATCCGACGCCGCGTCGGCGCGACCTCTCGGTCGGAGATGCTCTCGATCCTGCGCGCTCACGGGTTCGGTCAGGAAGTAACGCGTTGACTACGATTGCCCGGTCGCCTGTGCGCACCGGTTCACGAGAACTCTCGCCCCGTTAGCCTCTCTATCGTGTTCGGCCGTACCCGCTCGGTCGGCGGGAAGGCGCGCGGATCATGGCCACGAGTGTGGGGCTCTACATCGGTTCGGCCACGTCGGTGGCCGTCTGCCGGACCCGCAACTCCGTCAATCCCGACGACCCCGACAACGCGGGCGATTCGCTGTTCACCACACCCACGGCGCTACGGCTCTCCGGCGACGGCGGGGCACGCCTGCTCGATGACGGGGACGCCGACTTCGGCGCCACCACCGCGACCGACTTCGTCCGCCACATCGACTCCGGCCTGCCCGTGCTGCTGTCCGACGGCAACCACTACTACCCGGCCGATCTGGTTGCCGCGACCGCGTACTGCCTGGTGGCCACCATGGCCGACCTGTACGGCACCACCGATCACCCCACCTGCGTGGTGGTGCACCCGTCCACGTGGAGCCCACAGTCGGTGGCCGACGTGCGCGCTGCGCTGATCAACGTCGGGCTCGGGAGCGCAGACCTGGTCTCCGACGACGTCGCCGTCGCTGCGTGGTGCACCTCTGCGGCCACTGGGCCCACGGCCGTGGTCGACGTGGGGGTCGATCTGACACGCGTGGCGCTGATCGGCACGGCAGCGGTCGGCAACACCCGGCTCGAGGTGGACAACCCCACCGGGCGCACCTTCACCGACAGCCTTGCCGCGCATGTTCTCGGACGGGCCGGTCTCGGCATCGAGGAGGTGCGCACCGACCCGGGTTTCGGTGCCTTCATGGCCGCGTGCGAAACCGCGAAGGTGTCACTCTCGTCCGCCGAGTCGGTCGCGGTCCGGGTGGCACTGGCCGGGGTGGTCGACGACATCGAGGTCACCGCGGCCCAGTTCACAGCGCTCGTCGCCCGTCCGGCAGGCGCGGTGCCCGCCCTGGTCGACGACTGCCTCATCGCGCACGGACTCGACCGGTCGGCGGTGTCGTCGGTGGTGCTGATCGGCGCGGCCGCCCAATCCCCACCGCTGCGCGCCGCCTTCGGGCCGTCGGTGATCGTCGAACCGCACGCGGCCGCTCGCGGAGCTGCGATGATCGCGGCCGAGCGAGAGGTCGCCGAGGCCAGCACCGAGGTGTTCCCCGCCGTCGTCGATCCGGCCGCCGGCCGACACCACGGCGGCAGCGCCGCGGCGTACAGCGGAGCGGTAGCCGCTCTCGCCCCGGCACCCGACCCGGTGGCCGAGACGGCCCGGTCCACGCGACCGTCTCGCCGGATCATCATGATCGCGGCGGCTGTGCTGACCTTGCTGGTGGTGGCCACCGCGGCCGCCTTCGCACTGCGCCAGCCCACGGTGGCGCCGGCGGTTCCGGTGCCGATCACAGGCTCGGCGCCACCGCCCACCACACCGGTCCCCTCCACCACCTCCGCGCCGCCCACCACGGCGGCGACCACGACCGCGGTGACGACGCCGTCGTCGTCGGTACCCGCTCCCGCTCCCGCTCCCGCCCCCGCCCCGGCCCCGGCCCCCGCACCCGCGCCGGCACCGCCGGTGCGGCCCACCTCGCAGCAGCCGCCCACCGTCACCGTCGCGCCGACCACCGCAGCGCCCACGACGACCACGGCGCCCACGACCAGCACCACCGCTCCCACCCCCTCGTCCACGTCGGTGGTACAGACGACTTCGGTGGCGCCCGCACCCGCCGCCTGAACGGCAGTGCCGGTATGCTTCCGCGCGGGGATAGTGGAAACGAGTTCTGTGCATGCTCTTCACGACCACGGCCGGGTCGACCGGGTACCGCGTTCGTCTATTTGCCGGTGCGCTGACGGTTGCTCTTGTGGGGACGCTGTCGGCAGCGGGAACCGCTGCGGCCGAACCTGATTCGGGTAGCGTCCTTCCGCCGGAGCTGATCACGGCCATCGACCGGGATCTGCACATGACGCCGCAGGAGTACCTGGACCGGTCCGCGCGTGCCCAGGAGCTGCGCACCTACGCGGGGGCCTTCAGAGCCGCGCGTCCGGCGGAGTTCGGCGGAGCCTGGCTTGCCGCGGATGGTGAGCCCACGGTGGCGGTGACCTCTCCGGAGGCGGCCGCTGCCGTCGCGCGCGACGGTTTTCGTGCCACTCAGGTGCCGGTGTCGGCCGACAGCCTCGACGCGTCGCTGAACCAGGTCTCGGCGTGGGCGTCGAGCCTGCCCCGCGAGGTCAGCTCACAGATCAACTTCGTCTCGGTGGACCTGCTGCAGAACAAGGTTGTCGTCGACATCATCAACAGTGCGCTCGGGCGACTGCTGAACCTGCCCGCGCTCATCGCGAACCTGCAGGTGATCCTGTCCCCGCTGCCGCCTGCACCGGCGACGGCGGTGGCGATCGGGGGCGACGCGTACGTCACGTCCGCGGGTCCGATCTCCGATCCCGCCTCGACCGTGGAGGTCTGCTCGTTCGGCTTCAACGCCGTCGACAGCCGCGGTCGAGCGGTCACCGTCTCCGCCGGTCACTGCGTCCCCGACGGCAACAGCAGAGCCGCGGTGCACCTCGCCGACCCCGCCGACCTGCGTCGGGGTCCGCAGGTGGGTTCGTTCACGCGGTCGAGCGTCGGCTCGGACCGCAACCTCGACTACTCGGTGATCACCCTCAACGATGCCGGGATCGCCGCGGGCCTCGACCGCCCGGCCGTGCGCGGAATCGGGGGCGGCGCGCTGCCCATCACGGGCACCGCGGTCCCGGTGGTGGGCGCACCGGTGTGCAAGAGCGGGGACGCATCGTCGTTCACCTGCGGGGTCGTCTCTGCCGACCGGGTACGCACACAGCTCTACCTCGCGGACGGCAGCAGCCCCACGGTGGACGGCTTCTCCACCACCGCATGCACCCTCGCGGGCGACAGCGGCGGCGCCATCGTCACCGGAACGCTCGCGCTGGGGATCACGAGCGGGTCCAACGTCAACACGGCGCGCAGTTGCATCGACGCCGCACTGTCGGTGGCCGGCCTGGGCGGCACGGCCAGCCTCGGGATGCCCATCAGGCCCATCGCCGACGCCGCCGGGGTCACCGTTCGAACGGCGCGGTGACGACCCTGGCGCCGGTCCGAACCCGCACCGGCACACCTACCCGCAGGACCGTGCTGAGGTAGTCTCTGGCCCGGGGTCCGAGTCTCGGGCCCCGCGATGCTCATCGGGGGCCGAGGGAGCGTCGTGACCGGCTGTGAAAGGTGCGCTCCGTGGATCTCCTCCCCATCCTGTTCAACATCGTCAACTACATCATCACCATCGTGAACAACGCCGGGGCGCTGCCCAAGCTGAGCTGACGAGACGGGCCGTGCGAGCCCCGACGCCATCGATGGCGTCGGGGCTCGTTCTCGTTTCGGGATACGCCATCTCCGCCGGGCCGCCCCCGATCAGATACTGGATCCGTTTCTGAACAGACGAAAGGGACGGTTCGGCTGCGCAGAACCGCGTCGATCTGTAACATACGCCGGGACCGGATCCGGTCAGATGGAACCGACCGATGTTCGGTTCTCCGCACCCGAAAGGAACCACACGTGAGTCTCATTGCCACCCTCACTGCTCTCTCCGGTCTTCTGACCGCTCTGATCGCCGGGCTGAAGTTCTTCGGCAGCTCCTAGGGAGTAGGCGGCGGCCACCACCGCCGCAACCGATACGACGTGAAGAGCCCCGGACCATCTGGTCCGGGGCTCTTCACGTGCGTGCTCGCAGTGCGGCGACTCAGGGAGCGGGCGGGGCCGGAGGCGCCGGGGTGGCGAACTTGGTGGTGCCGGGGGCAGCGGTGATCGTGTTGTAGTAGTCGATGCCGGCGACGATCAGGGTCGGGCCGCCGACGATGATCGTTCCGGCAACGCTGCCGATTCCCGCGCCGGACACCGCACCCGCGATGCAGCCGGGTCCTGCGATGATGCAGCCCGCGATTGCTCCCACGATGGTGCCGGTGAGGCCACCGATCGAGCTGGCCAGGGCGAGCTGCGAGGTGAAGAACTGGTTGGCGGCCTGATCCTCGGCGGGCGAGGCGACCTTGTTCTCTCCGAGCAGGCCGGGGATGGGTAGCGCGCTCAGGTCGGGAGCGGCGAGGTTCGGCACCAGCGTCACGGTGCGTCCCTCGTCGGTGACGGTGGTGGTGTACGGGAACTGAATGCCGTTGAGGTTCAACGTCAGCGGCAGCGTCACCAGAACAGCGCCGTCCGCGCCGAGCAGGTTGACGGTCTTGCCGTCGTCGGCAACCTTGAACACACCGGCGTCAACGGTGGTGGTCACGCCGCCGTTCTCCGCGCGCGTGGTCCAGTTGACGTTGGGCGCGGCCGGCGCGGGATCGGCGAACGCCTGAGCGCCGGAGGCGCCCAGTGCCGCGGCGGCAATCATCGATGTTGCAACGAATCGACGCAGTCTCATCGGGTAGTTCTCGTTTCTCTCGTGGTGACGTGCCCTGCAGGGGATTCCCGTTGCTCACACCGTGCCCCCCGACACGAATCTGGCACGGCTTCGGCGCAGGTCGCGTTAGCCATGGTCGAAGAGACCATAACAGCTGTGCGCTTATCGTTCGATGCGCCGGACGACAAAGATTTCGAGGATCCCGCCGGTGGGATGCTGTGCGCGCGCCGATACCGTGGTGCAATTGTCGCGGTGGTCGCAGTCCGGTCGGGAGATCACCTGCGAGAATGTATGGTTACCCAGCAGTAGGCCTACGCTGGTTACCGGCTAGTAACTCCACGAAAGGCAGCAGTCATGAACGCCGTGACGATCACGCTCGGCACCGTCGGTGCTCTGTTCAGTCTGGTGTGTTGGGCATATTTCTTCCGCGGGGTCGTCACGATCATCCGCAGCATCCTGATCGGCCAACCCGACTCGTCGCGCTTCCGGCCCGTCATCCCGCGCCTGCGGCAGATGATCGTGGAGTTCGCAGCGCACACCCGGATGAACAAGTTCCGCAGTGTCGGGTGGGCCCACTGGTTGGTCATGGTGGGCTTCCTGCTCGGTTCGGTCCTGTGGTTCGAGGCCTACGGTCAGACGTTCGACCCGGAGTTCCACTGGCCGATCATCGGCGATACCGCCGTCTACCACCTGCTCGACGAACTGCTGGGTATCGGCACGGTCGTGGGCATCCTCACCCTCATCGTGATCCGTCAGCGCAACCACCCGCGCGATCCGGCCCGACTGTCCCGCTTCGGCGGATCGAACGCCAGGGCCGCCTACTTCGTGGAGATCGTCGTCCTGGCCGAGGGCCTGGGCATGGTGTTCGTCAAGGCCGGCAAGATCGCCACCTACGGCGATGCGAACCCCTACACCGACTTCTTCACCATGCGCCTGGCCGAACTGCTGCCGGCCAACCCGACGATGGTGTCGGTGTTCGCCTTCATCAAGTTGACCTCGGGCATGGTGTGGCTGCTGGTGGTCGGCCGCAACATCACCTGGGGCGTCGCCTGGCACCGCTTCAGCGCGTTCTTCAACATCTACTTCAAGCGTGAGGACGACGGCGGCGTCGCACTCGGTGCCGCCAAGCCCATGATGTCCGGTGGCAAGGTCCTCGACATGGAGACCGCCGACCCCGACGTCGACTCGTTCGGCGCCGGTCGCATCGAGGACTTCACCTGGAAGGGCTGGCTGGACTTCTCCACCTGCACCGAGTGCGGACGCTGCCAGTCGCAGTGCCCTGCCTGGAACACCGGCAAGCCGCTCTCGCCGAAGCTGCTGATCACCTCGCTGCGTGATCACGCCAACGCCAAGGCTCCCTACCTGCTCGCCGGCGGCCGCAAGGATGCCGGCGGAGACGAGATCGGCCTGGTCACCGCGGACGGCAAGCCCGACGAGGCCAGGCTGGCCAAGATCTCCGACGCCGCGCGGGCCGAGGCCGCGCGCCCCCTCGTCGGCGAGAGTGCGGTCGGGGAACTCGGCGGCATCATCGACCCCGAGGTGCTGTGGAGCTGCACCAACTGCGGAGCCTGCGTCGAGCAGTGCCCGGTGGACATCGAACACGTCGACCACATCCTCGACATGCGCCGCTACCAGGTGCTCATCGAGTCCGAGTTCCCCACCGAGCTCGCCGGCCTGTTCAAGAAGCTCGAGAACAAGGGCAATCCGTGGGGTCAGAATGCCTCCGACCGTCTCAACTGGATCAACGAGATGGAGTTCGAGGTTCCTGTCTTCGGCCAGCAGGCCGAGAGCTTCGAGGACTACGAGTACCTGTTCTGGGTCGGCTGCGCCGGTGCCTACGAGGACCGCGCGAAGAAGACCACCAAGGCCGTGGCGGAGCTCCTTGCCACCGCCGGGGTGAAGTTCCTGGTCCTCGGTGCGGAGGAGACCTGCACGGGCGACTCCGCTCGTCGCGCGGGCAACGAGTTCCTCTTCCAGCAGTTGGCCCAGCAGAACATCGCGACCATCGACGCAGTGTTCGAGGGGGTCGAGCCCAGCCGCCGCAAGATCGTGGTCACCTGCGCGCACTGCTTCAACGCCCTGGGTAACGAGTACCCGCAGATCGGCGGCAAGTACGAGGTGGTGCATCACACCCAGCTGCTCAACCGCCTGGTGCGCGCGAAGAAGCTGGTTCCGGTTGCCACCACCACCAGCCAGGACATCACGTACCACGACCCGTGCTTCCTCGGCCGTCACAACAAGGTCTACAACGCTCCCCGCGAGCTGATGGCCGCGTCCGGTTCCACCCTCGAGGAGATGCCGCGTCACGGCGAGCGGTCCATGTGCTGTGGCGCCGGTGGCGCTCGGATGTGGATGGAGGAGAAGATCGGCAAGCGCATCAACATCGACCGCGTCGACGAGGCACTTGCCACCCTGGGCACCGGCGGTACGGCACCGAAGAAGATCGCCACCGGCTGCCCGTTCTGCCGCGTGATGCTCCACGACGGAGTCACTGCACGTCAGGAGGGAGCCGAGGGTGACGCTGTCGAGGTGGTCGATGTGTCGCAGCTGATCCTCGGAGCCATCACCCGCCTCGAGCCGTCCGCTCTCGCCGAGAACATCAAGGTGGTTCAGACGCCGAAGAAGGTTGCGGCCACCGTCGCTGCGGCGCCTGCCCCGGCGGCGCCGACCGAGACGACGGCACCGACAGCGGACGCGGCATCGGCGCCTGCCACCGCACCGAAGGCCGATACGCCCGCCGCGGCGGGAGGGCTGAAGATGAAGGGCCTCGGCCGTGCCCCCGGCGCGAAGGCACCCGGTGCGAAAGCACCCGGCGCCGCAGCCCCGGTCGCGAAGGCTCCGGCAGCCGATGCGGCCGCACCCGCTCCCGCACCCGCGACACCCGCCGCTCCGGCGACGCCTCCGAAGGCCGGGGGTCTGGGCCTCAAGGGCGGGGCCAAGGCGCCCGGGGCCAAGAAGCCGGCCCCCGCAGGTACCGGCAACGGTGCCACGACCAACGGTGCCACCAACGGCACAGCGGCCAACGGTGCCACCAACGGCACAGCGGCCAACGGTGCCACCAACGGCACAGCGGCCAACGGTGCCACCAACGGCACAGCGGCCAACGGTGCCACCAACGGCACAGCGGACACCGGCGCAGCCACGGACGGTGCAGCCGCCGACAAGCCGAAGGCTGCGCCCGCTCCCAAGGCCGGCGGGTTGGGCTTCAAGTCCGGGGCGAAGGCACCGGGCCGCAAGAGCTGAAAGCCCCACCGAACCCACCCGCGTGCCCTCGGTACGCGGGTGGGTTCGTGATTCGAGGCTAAACTCGGGCGGCGGGGGTACCGATCGGTTCGAAAGGAGCGCCCATGGCAGCACCTGCTCGATACGCCGCCATGCAGACCTGGCTGTTGAACAAGCAGTTCGATGGTGCGTCGGCGGTCACCGACCTCTCGCTCTACATCCCGGCCGGCACCCTCTACGGCGTCGTCGGCCCCAATGGCGCCGGGAAGACCACGCTGCTGTCGATGGCAACCGGATTGGTGCGGCCCACCTCGGGCCGGGCCTGGATCAACGGACACGACGTGTGGGCCGACCCCATCGCCGCACGTGCGCGCGTGGGACTGCTGCCCGACGGGATCTCGCTCCCGGAGGCACTACCCGGCCGAGCTGCGCTGCTCTACGTGGCGATCCTGCAGGGCCTCAAACCGCGACTCGCTCATCAGCGATGCGAGGAACTGCTGCACGTCCTCGACATCGCCGAGGCCGGTGATCGCGCGGTCTCCACATATTCGGCAGGAATGAAGAAGAAGATCGGCCTGGCCGCGGCACTGATCCACTCCCCGTCCCTGCTGGTTCTCGACGAGCCGCTCGAAGCGGTGGATCCGGTATCGGCATTGACCATCCGCGGACTGTTGGAAAGTTACGTCGCCCGCGGCGGGACGGCCGTCGTCTCGAGCCACTCCATGCCGTTGATCGAGCAAATGTGCTCGCACGTCGCCATTCTGGCGGGCGGGCGACTGGTGACCGACGGACCCATCGACGCGGTCCGCGCGGGCAACTCCCTCGAGGGTGCGTTGATGGAGGCGGTCGGCGGTCGGCGCGAGTCGGCGGAGCTGACGTGGCTGGGCAGCTGACCGACCCCCGACACCCGACCCGCATGCGGGGTCCGGCCCCGCTCCCGTGCGGCGGAGCCACGCCGGCCGTCGCGCGACGCACTCTCTACGAGCTCGACAGCGCCATCCGCCGGGGCACCGCGAAGAACCGCATGGCACTGCGCGTGCTGTTCCTGATGGCGGTCGTGTTGATCCTGCTGTCGCTGCTGGCGAACACGATGCTCATCGAGGCCGGCCGCAGCCGCACCACGATCGGCGCGGTGGTGTCGCTGCTGGTGCTGGCCGGGCTGGTGATCTACCCGATCGTGACGGCGACGGGCGGACAGGGACTGCAGGCGCGGCACGTACGGCACCTGCCCGTCCGCGCCGCCGACCTGCGTGCGGCGCTGACCACGTCGGCACTGCTCTCCCCCGGAGCTGCCCTGACCTTCGTCGGACTCTCGATTGCAACGGTGGCCACCGCCACCAGCGGGACGTCGCCGGTGGGTGTCGCGGTGACCTGGGCGGCAACTGTGCTGTTGACCGTGGTGGGCGTGGCCGCAGCGCGGGTGACGATGATCACGTTCGAGAACGCGCTGAACTCCCCGACCGCTCGGATCGTCGCCACGGTGGTGGGTGTGATGGTCGGCGCCGCCGGTTACGCGCTGTTCACGGTGCTCGGCAACGTGGCCGCCGGAATCGGCGCCGACGAGACCGTGCGCACCCTCGCCCGCGCGGCGCCGTCGGGGTGGCCGATCCTGGCCGGTGAGGCGGTCACGGACGGGCGCTGGTGGCTGTCGGTGCTGCTGCTGGCAGGCCTGGTCCTGACGGCGGTGGCGCTCTACCGCGCCTGGGCAGTACTGCTGCAGCGCGCACTCGACGGACGCTCCGGCACCCGCGCACAGCGTCCGTCGGTTGCGGTAGACCACTCGCGTGATCGCATCCGCGGTCCACTGGTCACCGCGATCCTGAGCGAGGCGCAACTGCTCGTGAAGGACACTCGGCGCCTGGGTCTGCTGATGATGCCCGCAGTGTTCACCGTCCTCGGGGTGGTGCTGCTGCTGACCTCCGCCGACGTCTACGGCATGGCGTACGGCGCACCGATGGTCGTGATCATTGCCGGGTCCGCATTCTTCAACGCGTACGGCCTGGACGGGCGCAGTTTCTGGCGTCTGGTGGTGGTGCCGGGGGCCGCGCGGCTGGCCCTGAACGCTCGGATGGTGCTCGTCGGGATCGTCACCGGGACGGTAGGGGTTGTGGCCACCATCGTCGGACGAGTGTTCTCCGACGCCGACGCGTCGACCCTCGCCCTCGCCGTCGCCGTGCTGGTTGCCGGGGTGTGCGGGACGTCGGCGGCGTCGGGCGTGCAGTCCGCACTGAGCCCCTACGCGGTCCCCGAGTCCTCCGGTACCAGCGCGTTGACTGCCCGCGGATCGATGTCGAGCCGCGCCGTGGGGGTGTCCCTGGCGGTGATGCTGTCCATTGCGCTGATGTGTGTGCCCGGGGCGGTGCTCGCGGCGCTGCTGCCCGGTGCGGCAGCGTGGGCGGGTGTGGCCGTGGCCGTCGCTGTGGGCACGGCGGCGGTGCTGCTGGGTCGACGCCGCGCCGAGAGCCTCGTGCTGGCCCGAGGCCCGGAGATCTACGCCGTGGTTGTCGGTCCCTGACCGTTGCCACGACCCGGCAGCAGGTGTTGCCGGTAGAAGTCGAGTTCGGCCTCACGCGAGTGCACGATGGTCTCGAGCTTGCGAAAACCGTGTGACTCGCCCTCGTACGCGATGTATCGATGGGGAATACCCTTGGCCACCAGGGCATCGCGAAAACGTTCGGCCTGTGACGGCGGCACGATCGGATCCTCTAGGCCCTGCAGCAGCAACACCGGGCAGTTCACACCGTCGACGTTGTTCAGCGGTGCGCGCGAGCGGTACAGGTCGACCGCCTCGGGCAGTGGGCCGATGAGCCCGTCGATGTACCGGGACTCGAAATCGTGCGTCTCCGTGACGAACTTCTCCAACTCGGCGACACCGAAACGTGATGTACCGCAGGCGAACACATGCGACGAGGTGAGCGCCGCGAGCACCGTCCACCCGCCGGCGGAGCCGCCCTCGATGGCCAGCCGGTGCCGATCCGCCAGACCCGAGTCGGCGAGTGCGACCACCGCGGCGACGGTGTCCTCGACATCGACGATGCCCCACTGGCCGCGCAGCCGAGTGCGGTACTCGCGGCCGTAGCCCGAGGAACCGCCGTAGTTGACGTCGATCACGCCGTAGCCACGCGAGGTGAAGAAGGCGTACACCGGGTCCAGCCGCGGGGCCACGTGCGCGGTGGGTCCGCCGTGGACGAACGCGATGTACGGCGGCAGTTCCCCTGCGGGAGCGGTGAACTCGGGATTGGTGGGCGCGTACACCACCGCATGGACCTCGCGCTCCGGGCCGTCGAAGCGCATCGGGGTGCCGACCGGCAGGTGGTCGGGATACTCGAGGGGGTCGACGGACAAGCGGATGTCGGTGAGGTGGATCGACCCCGCCGGTGGTCCCGCGAGCACGTCCGCGAGGTCGATCAGCCGGATTCCGCCGGGTGTCCGAGCGCCGCCGGTCCGAAGCAGAACTCGACTGCCGTCGACGTCGAGAATCGACACGCTCGTGTTGTCACCGAGGTCGATGTCGGTGTACGCACCGGTTGCCGGGTCGAGCAGGGCCAGAGTGTCCACCCCGACGGTGCGCACGGTCAGCAGAGCCCCACCGGGCAGCGGTGCGTAGAACCGCGCACCCAGGTTCCACAGGGGCGCGCCGACGTCTGCCGCGATCGCCCCCACGTCGACGGGTTCGCCGGCGCCGCCGGTGAAGCGAACCGGGTTCCACCACCCGCTGCGGTCGGTGACGGCGTAGAGGTCGGAGCCGATCCACTCCGGTTGCAGCACCGACTCCTCCGGACCACCTGCGAGCACGTCCCAGGTACCCACTCGGCCGTCGTCGATGTCCCCGACACGCAACTCGGTTCCGTCCCAGGGCATCTGCGGATGATCCCAGGCAATCCAGGCCAGGCGCGAGCCGTCCGGCGACACCCGCGGGTAGGCGAGGAAGTGCGAGCCGGCGACCACCTCGCGGACCCCGGACCCGTCGAGTGCCACGGTCACGATGGCGCGGGTGACCGACTCGGCGATGGTCTGCGCCGGGGTCCGGTCGTCGGGTGCGTGCACCTCCTGCACGCACCACACGCGGTCACCGCGCACGGTCAGGTCGCCGTAGCGAACGCGGGAACCGGTCTCGGGGGTCAGCGGCAATGGCTCACCGGATCCGGCGCGCAGTAGGTACAGCCGCTGTTCGCCGTACTCGGCGAACACCAGGTCGCGGTCGTCGGTGACGGCCCACGCCCCACCGCCGTACTCGTGCACCCTGGTGCGGGCATCCCACGGCGCGGGCAGCACGTCGACGGGATCGCTCGCCGTTCCCGGTTCCGCACCGCTGCGTCGAATACTGGTGCGGCCGTTCTCCGTCGGGCGCGACTCCGCCCACACCACGCCCCCGCCACCCGCTACGTCCCCGCCCGCTGCTTCCCCACCCGATGCTTCCCCGCCCGATGCTTCCCCGCCCGAGCGCACGAAGCATGCGCCGCCCACCGGATGGCCGCCGGCGGCGAGATCGGTGGCCGAGATGGGCGAATCCCAGAGTCCGTACGGTGCGCTGATCACCCCTCGAGGCTACCGGCCGGGGCGGGCTCGAATCAGGAAGTCGAGCAGAATCGCGTTGACGCGATCGGGCGCCTCGATGGTCATCCAGTGCCCGGCACCGTCGATCCGCTCGTAGCGCCACGGACCGCTGACGTACTGCGCCGAGAGCACCATCTGCGGTTCCAGGAGGGCGAGGTCGCGGCTGCTCCATACACCCATCGTCGGCACGGTCACCGCGGGCAGGGTGACCGGCGCAATCATCTGCGCTGCAGTGCGATTGGCGCGATAGAGATTCAGTCCGGCAGTGAGATGACCTGGTTGGGCCAGGCGTGCGACGGTCCGCTCGATATCGGGGTGCCGAGTGAATTCGCGGAAGTTCGCGAAGTCGTCGGCCGACAACCACTGCTCCGCGACCCCGGGTTCCTGGAAGAAGAGCATGTACCAGCTCCTTCGCAGCTGCTCGATCCCACCGCCGGCCAGCGCCGACGGGTGCCCCACGCTCAGACACGTGGCGGACGAGAACAGCTGCGGCGCACGGGCAACGAGCGGCCAGGTCAGCGCGGCACCCCAGTCGTGCCCGACCACGTGTGGTCGGTCGAGTTCCAGCGCCTCGACCAGACCGACGATGTCGCGAATCAGTTCACCCGCGCGGTACGCCGCCACGTCCGTCGGACGATCGGATCCACCGCATCCCCGCAGATCGGGCCGGATCACCCGAAAACCGGCCGCGACGAGGGCGTCGACCTGACCGTCCCACACCGTGTGGTCGTCGGGCCACCCATGGATCAGCAGAACCGGATCACCGTCGCCGTGGATGTGGACGTCGAGGGCGATGCCATTGGTTGCGATCCTGGTCATGGGGCGGGCCGTCAGCTGCCGGGTATCGGGCAGATCGACTTCTCCGCCTGTGCGAGTGCGACCAGGCGCAGCGGGTCGTAGCCACGTGCGGCCACGACGGTGAGGGTCGAGCTGCCCAGCGCAGCAAGGCATCCCGGCGCGGATCGCAGCGCCGAGGTGGCTGCGAGCCCGGTGACGATCTCGGTGGTGTGGCGGTCGATGGCGGCGCGTGCGGTGTCGATGTCCGGGCTACCGGGCGGGGTGAGGGCGGGAACGGCTCGCCACAGATCGATCAGACCACGCTGGACGGTCTTGCTGGCGGTGATCGAATCGGTGATGACCCGGCCGGCCACACCGACGGGCAGACCCACGCTCGCCCCTGTCGTCTCGGCGTTGGTGATCACCACGGCTTCCCGCTTCGGGTCCTCGATCGGCGCGCCGGAGATCAACTTCGACTGGGCGACCGCGGGGGCTGCGTCGAGCCGATCGGCTATCGCACCGACCAGGGCATCGAAACTCGTTGCCGCAGTGACGGTGACAGGTTCGCTGGTGACCGGCGCGGCGGCGGCCGGGGCGGGATCGGCGGACGCGGGCGCCGAGGCTCCGACGACGACAACGGCGGACACGATGGCGGTGACCAAGGCCTTCTTCATGACCTCATGCTCACCTATCGCACGGGAGCGATCAACTCGGCACCGTTGTTGCGGACACTGTTGACCCGGGTGCTCACCTCGCGCGGCGACAGAGTGGGCGGGGGGACCGAGGCCACCATCTCGGCGACGGTATCGAGCGAGGTCAGAGCAGGATCGAGCCAGCGGTCGCGCATGTCCGGCGGGATCAGCACCGGCGAGCGGTCGTGGATATGGCCGAGCTGGTCGGTGGCCGGTGCAGTGAGCACCGTCACCGAGCACACCCACCGCGCCGGGTCGTCGTCGCCGCGCTCGGGGTCACGCCAGAACTCGTAGAGACCGGCCATCGCGAGCACGTCGTCGGCGTGCAGGAAGTAGGGAACCTTCGCGCCGTCGCGCTTCTCCCATTCGTAGTACCCGTCGGCGGGGACGATGCATCGGCGCGCGGCAGCGGCGCTGCGAAAGGCCGGTTTGGTGGTGACGGTCTCCGAGCGGGCGTTGATCATGCGCGCACCAATTTTGCGGTCGGTGGCCCACGAGGGGATCAGCCCCCACCGGGCGGTGCGCAGCGCTCGGTCCCCGTCGGGACGGTCGACGACGATGCGCACCGGGTCGGTGGGGGCGACGTTGTAGTTGGCGGGCACCTCGTGATCGAGTGCGACGACGACGTCGAACACCGAGCTCAGGTCGGCGTCGGACCGGCTGTTGGCGTAGCGACCGCACATGCGATCAGGGTAGACCGCACCGCTACCAGGGACCGGCGGCGCCAACCGGGTGGACATTTCTATTGGGTGGACATTTCTATTGGGTGGACACCGAGTGCGACCATGGTGCGGTGAGTAATCAGACATCCGCACCCGTGGGCCCCGGTCAGCGCGTGTTCGAGCAGTCCAGCAAGTTGCAGAACGTGCTCTACGAGATCCGCGGTCCGGTACACGCCCATGCGGCGCGCCTCGAGGCCGAGGGGCACCGCATCCTCAAGCTGAACATCGGCAACCCGGCACCGTTCGGTTTCGAGGCTCCCGACGTGATCGTGCGCGACATGATCGCCGCGCTGCCGATGGCGCAGGGCTACTCCGAGTCCAAGGGCATCCTCTCCGCGCGTCGGGCGATCGTCACGCGCTACGAGTTGGTTCCGGACTTCCCGTACTTCGACGTCGACGACGTCTACCTCGGCAACGGTGTCTCCGAGCTGATCACCATGACCATGCAGGCACTGCTCGACGACGGCGACGAGGTGCTGATCCCCGCGCCGGACTTCCCGCTGTGGACGGCGATGACGACGCTCTCGGGCGGGCGGGCCGTGCACTACCTGTGCGACGAGGACAACGGCTGGAACCCCGACATCGAGGATCTGGAGTCGAAGATCACGCCGCGGACCAAGGCGCTGGTGGTGATCAACCCGAACAACCCCACGGGCGCGGTGTACTCGCGGGACGTGCTGACCCGGCTGGTGGAGTTGGCGCGCAAGCACCAACTGCTGCTGATGGCCGACGAGATCTACGACCGCATCCTCTACGACGACGCCGAGCACGTCTCGCTGGCGACACTCGCGCCGGACCTGCTGTGCCTGACGTTCAACGGGTTGTCCAAGGCCTACCGGGTGGCCGGGTACCGGGCGGGGTGGTTGGTGATCACCGGGCCGAAGGAGCACGCCGCGGGCTTCATCGAGGGCGTCGATCTCATGGCGTCGACCCGACTGTGCCCGAATGTTCCTGCCCAGCACGCCATTCAGGTGGCCCTCGGTGGTCACCAGAGCATCGAGGACCTGGTGCTGCCGGGCGGGCGGCTGCTCGAACAGCGCGATGTGGCGGTCGCGGGTCTGAACTCGATCCCCGGCGTGAGTTGCGTGGCACCGCGCGGTGCGCTGTACACCTTCCCGAAGCTGGACCCGAACGTCCACGAGATCCACGACGACGAGAAGCTGGTGCAGGACCTGCTGTTGAGCGAGAAGATCCTCGTGGTCCAGGGCACCGGGTTCAACTGGCCACGAACCGATCATCTGCGCATCGTGACCCTGCCGTGGGCGCGCGACCTCCAGGGCGCCATCGAGCGGATGGGCAACTTCCTCGCGTCGTACCGCCAGTGACCGCGCACCCCGGTGCACCCACCGACCCCACCGACCCCACCGAGGCGTTCATCGCGGCCCTGCCGAAGGTGGAGTTGCACGTGCACCTCGAGGGGTCGATGTGGCCGTCGACGCTGCGGGCGCTGGTGGACAAGCACGGGCTCGACGGATTCCCCGCCACCGATGCCGATCTGGCGCGCTGGTTCGAGTTCCGCGATTTCCCGCACTTCATCGAGGTGTACCTGCAGTCCATCGAGGCGCTGCGGGACGAGGACGACTTCGCTCGCCTGGCCTACGACTCGATCAGCGCTCTCGCCGGGCACAACACGCGGTACGCCGAGATGCACGTCTCGCTGTTCGGGCACCTGATGCGTGGTGTGCCGGCACCGGTGGTGTTCGACGGCATCGAGGCGGGCCGGCTGCGAGCGGAGGCCGAAACCGGCCTCGCGGTGCGGTGGATCCCGGACTTCCCCGGCGACTACGGCGTCGAGGCCGCGGAGCAGACACTCGACGCCGTGCTCGCACACGCACCGGAGTCGGTGGTGGCCTTCGGGATCGGCGGCATCGAGGTCCCGCGTGAGCCGTTCGGTCCGGTGTTCCGGCGCGCACGCGAGGCCGGGTTGCACAGCGTGCCGCACGCCGGTGAGACCGAGGGCCCGGACCGAGTGTGGTCGGCGCTGCGGGATCTGGGGGCCGAACGCATCGGCCACGGCATCGCCGTGATGCGCGATCCGGGACTCGTGGCGCACCTGGTTGAGCGGGCGATCCCGATCGATGTCTCGCCCACCTCGAACCTGCGAACCCGCATGGTGTCCACGCTCGCCGACCACCCGCTGCCCGCGATGATCGAGGCCGGCCTGACGGTGACGCTCAACAGCGACGACCCGTCGATGTTCGGCACCGATCTCAGCGCCGAGTACCGGGCGGCGGCAGCGATGGGTCTCACGCACACCGACCTGGGGGCGCTGGCGCTGGCCGCGGTCGACGCGTCGTTCCTCGAGCCGGAGGCAGCGGCGCTGCTCGCGGCGGAGATCGAGAGTGTCGTGCGGCCCCGATCACACCGTTCGGAAGAGTAAGTAGTACTCTGAGTTACATCGCCGTCACAGGCGATCGAGAGCACCGATCGAGCCCCCACACCCCCCGGTGGCTCGGTCGGTAGGTGGCGGGGGACACCCCCCCTGCTTCCCCGCCACCGCTCCTCTCGCCCACCGCTAGTCTGGGTCGGTGAGTCACGCCCACCGGCCCAGCGGTTCCGCCCACTCGCACGCTCACTCTCACGACCACGGGCCGATACCGGTCGGACCTGTGGCGTCGCGAGTGGTGGTGGGACTGCTGACGGTCATCGGGATCGCGGCCCTGGCCGCGGTGGTGATCCTGTGGCCCGCGAAGCCAGATATCGCTGTTCCCCTTCCCTTCCAGTCCGCGACCGGTGGCGCCGTGGCCACCGAGAGCGGCACGGTGACGATGCAGGACGTCGGCCCGTGCGGTTCCTCGTCGAACGGACGGGTCTTCACCGGTGCCCCGACACCCGCCCCGAGCGCCTCGTACCAGTGCTCGCGCAGCATCGTGCGCATCGACACCGGCGCCAACGCCGGCACCTCGACGCTGCTCGAGATCACTCCCGGCCCCGGTCAACCGACACTGCAGGTGGGCGACGCGATTCGCCTGGTCCGCGGCACCGACTCGTCCGGCGTGGCCATCTACGGGTTCGACGACTACACCCGCGGAACCGGTCTGGTGTGGGTGGTGGTGGTCTTCGCGGTGATCGTCGTCGCCGTCGCACGGTGGCGCGGACTGCGCGCGCTGATGGGGATCGGCGTCGCATTGATCGTCCTGGTGGTGTTCGTCCTACCCGCCATCCTCGCCGGGACGTCGGCTCTGCTGGTCGCCCTGGTCGGCGGAACGGTGATCCTCTACGTGGTGCTCTACCTCGCTCACGGGGTGAACCTGCGCACCAGCGCGGCCCTGCTGGGCACCCTCGCCGCCATGGGTCTGTCGGCGGTCCTGTCCCAACTCGCCATTTCCGTGACAAAGGTGACCGGGCTGTCGGAAGAGCAGAACACCAATGTTCAGGCCTTCCTCGGACAGGTCTCCATCCCCGGTCTGCTGCTCGCCGGATTCATCATCGGCTCGCTCGGCGTGCTCAACGACGTCACCATCACGCAGGCGTCGGCGGCGTTCGAACTTGCCGCGCTGGACGCCCACGCCTCGCGCAGATCTGTGTTCGGTGCGGCCATGCGGGTGGGCCGCGATCACATCGCCAGCACCGTCTACACGCTCGTGCTGGCCTATGCGGGCGGCGCGCTGCCCCTGTTGCTGCTGTTCAGCGTGTCGAACCGGTCGTTCGAGACGGTCCTGACCGGTGACGCGGTGGCCATCGAGATCGTGCGCTCGTGCGTGGGCGGCATCGCTCTCGCCCTCGCGGTGCCGCTGACCACCGCGGTGGCGGTGGCGTTGGCGCGGCCGCCGCGCACCCGGCGAGGTTCGGCGGGGGTCCCCGACCCCGACACCGCCCCGATCCCGCGACCGACACGTGGTGGCGGACGCCATTCGGCCTGAGCCGCCGCGCGTTGTGACATATAACGCCTCGAACGCCAAAAGAACGCGATGTTCGAAGTAGAGTTCCTAAACAAACTCCTGTACTGTTTTGTCGAGGTTCGGGGAACCATGAGTACGTAACCGTCGTCGTGAGTCCATGCCGACGGGTTGTCAGGCGGGCACGAGCCGCGCCGACCAGACGTGGAGGAACACCATATGAACACCCTGACCGCCGAGGACGTCACTCGCATCCGCGACGTGATCGCGAAGTTCGGCAAGCTGCCCGTCGACATCTCCAGCATCGGCGATCAGGACGACCTCTACGACAGCGGTCTGACCTCGCACGCCAGCGTGAACATCATGATCGCTCTTGAGGACGAGTTCGACATCGAGTTCCCCGATCGTCTGCTGCAGAAGGCCACCTTCGCCTCCGTCGCGGCCATCGCCGACGCCGTCGCAGAGCTGGCGTGATCGCATGACCACACTCGAGAACCCCGACGTCACCGACGCCGCAGTCGCAGCGATCGCGCGGTCGGCCAGTGCCGCGTCCCTCGAGGACGTGCTGGCCGTGGTGCGCAGCAGCGCCGAGCTCGTCGATCGCGACGCCACCTTCCCCGCCGAGTCCATCGAGGCTCTGCGCAGCGCCGGTCTGCTCGCCGCGTCCGTGCCCACCGAGTTCGGTGGCGCCGGGATGTCGCTGACCGAGCTCACCAGGATCTCGCGCGCCCTCGGCGGCGAATGCGCCTCCACCGCCATGATCTTCGCGATGCACCACATTCAGGTGCTCTCGCTCGTGCGCCACGGCCGCTCGTTGCCCGCGGTGCGCGAGCTGCTGTCACAGCTCGTGGCCACCCAGCCGCTCGTCGCGTCGGCGACCACCGAGATCAACATCGGTGGCGACGTCCGCTCGTCGGCATGTGCCGTCGAGCGCGACGGAGACCGGTTCACCCTGGTCAAGAACGCACCGGTGATCTCGTACGGCGAGTACGCCGACGTCATCCTCGCCACCGCGCGCCGCAACAGCGACAGCGCACCGAGCGATCAGGTGCTGGTGATCTGCCGTCGTGAAGACCTCACCCTGCAGAAGACGGGCACGTGGGACACCATGGGGTTCCGCGGCACCTGCAGCCCCGGCTTCATGTTGCGCGCGAGCGGCTCCGTCGACTGCATCCTTCCCGACAGCTACAGCGACATCTCCTCGCGCACCATGCTTCCCACCGCGCACGTCCTGTGGGGCGGCGCGTGGCTCGGTATCGCCGACGCCGCGGTTCGCAAGGCCCGCAAGTCCGTCCGTAAGCTCGCGCTCAAGAACCCGGGCACCACCCCGCCGTCGGCGTCGCGTCTGGCCGAGCTCCTGGTCACCCACCAGCAGCTTCACGACACGGTCTTCACCGCCGCCACCAAGTTCGACGAGATCGCCGACGAGCCCGATCAGCTCAACTCGCTCGGGTTCGCCCTGCAGATCAACAACGTCAAGGTCACCGCGTCGAGCCTGCTCATCGACATCGTCGCCCGCGCGCTCTACATCACCGGCATCGCCGGGTACCGCGAGGACAGCGAACTGCGGATGAGCCGCCACCTGCGCGACTCGCACGGCTCGGCCATCATGGTCAGCAACGAGCGCATCCTGGGCCACAACGCTCAACTCGCCCTCGTCTACAAGGGCATCTGATGACGGCGACCGACGTCCGTCCGGTCACCGACCTGGACACCGCGCGCGCACAGTTCCAACGTGAGCTGGTGGCGGCGGGACTGCTGATCCCGTCGTCCATCGACGGGCTCTACGGGCGCTCCGGCGAGTTCGAGGACATCATCGAGCTCATCGACAGCCGCGTCCGCGCCGAGGGCACCGCTGCTCACGGCGCAGGGCTGAAGCGCTTCCGATTCCCGCCGGTGTTCCCGCGCGAGGCGTTCGAGAAGACCGACTACATTGCCTCGTTCCCCAATCTCACCGGTGCGATCAGCACCTTCGGCGGCGACAACAAGGCGCACGCCGAACTGCTCGCCGATCGCTCCGACGGCAAGGACTGGGACCACCACCTCGAGTCGGCGGGCACCATGCTGGTCTCCGCGGCGTGCCACCCGTCGTACTCGATGCTCGCGGGCGCGCTGCCCGAGGGCGGGGTCACGATGGACGTGTACGGCTACTGCTTCCGCCACGAGCCGGCCATCGATCCGGCGCGTATGCAGGCGTTCCGCATGCACGAGTTCGTGCAGGTCGGAACTCCGGATCAGGCTGTGGAGCACCGGGAATCGTGGATCTCGCGTGGACTCGACGTGCTCGAGGGCCTTGGGCTGACCGCCGAACCGGTGATCGCCAACGACCCGTTCTTCGGTCGCGCCGGTCGCATGCTCGCGGCCAACCAGCGCAACGAGAACCTCAAGACCGAGCTGGTGGTGCGGCTCTACGGCGACCTCGATGAGGGTACGGCCGTGGTGTCCTGCAACTGCCACCGCGATCACTTCGGTCACACCTTCGGCATCACCACCGCCGAAGGTGAGGAGGCGCACAGCGCGTGCGTCGGCTTCGGGATGGAGCGCATCGCCCTGGCGCTACTGCGCACCCACGGTCTCGACACCCGGAAGTGGCCGGCGAACCTCAAGTTCTGACCGGGCTACTGCTCGACGATTCGGGCGCGGGCAAGTGAGTTCAGTGCGCGCACGTGCCCGGTCGGTTTTCTCGAACCGCCCGTGAGCGTCACCGTCCGCCGCCCGGCGGGAGCGAGGTGGAACCAGGAGTCCGACACCTCCCACCCGTCGACGTCGACGCAGACGTACTGGGCGGCGTACTGTGCACCGACCTCGATCTCCCACCCGTCGTCGGTCGGGCGCGCAACGGCTGTCAGGCCCACCGTGTTCTGAATCGGCAGCGCCGGGCCGCCGACCAGCCGTACCTCGTGGGCGACGATCCGGTCGCCGACGCGCACGGTCACCATCACGGCGTCGGCGACACGGGGTCCGAAGCGGTGCGCATGCGACGCATCGGTGAAGCGGCCGATCTCAGCGTCGACCGTGGTGGCCGACGACCCGTGCGCGGGCACCTGCACCTCGCGGGTGGATTCGGCCACCACCGCGCCCGTGCGTCCCACCACGGCGACATCCAGCGAGGCGGTCAGCGTGTTCGGTCGGTCGTTGACCACCTCGATGCGGTGCCCGTCCATTCCCTCGTCGGTGAGCAGGATCGCCACTGGAGCACTCAGGCGGGCCAGAGCGAACCAGGGCGCCTTGCGCCCACCCGCGGAGTCGGTGAACCCCCACCCGGCACCGGGCTCGAGATCGCGCAGGGTCAGCACCAGCGCCCCCGCGCATCCGGATCGTGCACTGCGCCAATACGAATACGCCTCCACCACGGCCTCGCAGATCGCCGCGCGCCCGTAGTCGAGGTACCGCTCGGCGTCGTCGCGGCGTACCAGGGACGGTTCGACCTCGAACATCTTGCGCACGTAGTGGTCGCGAACGTCCTCGAAGTCCCATGACGATCCGCGATCGCGCGGCACTGCGGCCTTCCACTGCGGCAGGTGGCCGGCCGCGTTGGCCGAACCGAAGGCCGCATCCACCACTCGACGCTCGGGCGGCACCGCGAACGCCAGCGACTCGGCGGCGAAACGCACACCGGCGCTGCGGATGTCGGAGACCGGACGCAGATACCCGCCCACACCGAAGTAGTGCGCCACCCCGGATCCCACATGGGTGGCCAGGTCTCCCCCGGACGGTGAGGACACCACGTACGGCACGCGCTCACCCACCAGGGCCGGCACGGTCCGATCGATCAGGAGCACGTCGCGGGCCGCGGCGTCGAGGCCCAGCATCGTGGGCTGCTGGTGGGTCTCGCTACCACCGCTGAGCACCGCGAACGACGGCCGCAGCCCGGCCGTCCCGAGCAGCGTGCGCACCTCGTCCGCGATGTCGAGATCGTCGGGCGGGTCGAGGGTGGCGAGCATCAGGTCCTGCCAGACCAGCACACCCTGGCGCGCACACTCGTCGAAGAACGCCTCGTCCTCGTAGACCATCGTGCCCGTCACCCGCACCATGTTCAGCCCGGCCGACCGAACGGCCTCGATGGCCGCGCGCAGTTCTGCGGGGTCGTTCTGCAGGGTGATCGGGTTCAGGGGAACCCAGCAGCCGCCCCGGCAGAAGATCTCGATCCCATTGACCCGCACCGTCATCGATGTCCGATCGAGCTCCACCGATCGGAATCCGACGGGCGGGTGATCGCGGCCGTCCACCGTCACCGGGTAGAGCACCGGATCACCGTGGGTGTGCGGCCACCAGGGCCGCACACCCGGCACCGGCAGCGACGCATCGAGTACGCCGTCCTCTGCGGGCACGGTGAACCGGGCATCGGCCACGGCGACGGTGACCGACGGCGCCGCCGTGGTACCTCGCACGCGCAGCAGGCCCGCACCGTTCCACTCACCGGAAACCTGCACTGCATCAACAGCTTCCGCTGCATCGATCAGCAGCACCGGACGCCACGGACCCACCGGCGACGGCGCCCCCGAGAACACCGGAGCTCGGCCCAGCATCGACGTACGCACCCACCGCAGGCCCTGCAGAGCCGTCATCGACGACCGCCAGCGCCCACGGGGCCGCCGCGCGCGCAGGTGCTCGGTGAGTGAGCGCACCACCACGATCACCTCGTGCTCACCGGCGGCAACGGGCACGTTCACCGGGGTGAACATCGACGACGACGTCGCCACCTCGATCCCGTCCAGGCGCACCTCGGCCAGCGTGGCGATCCCGCCGAAACGTAGCGCCGAGTCAACATCGGCGGTGATCACGGTGGTGAACCACCAGTCGAACTCGTCCAACCGATCGAGTGCGATCCCGACCTGATCGGCCACCGCCGCCGCGGTTCCCGGGACCTCGATGTCGGTCCAGGTGTCACCGGGCGGCTCGCCGAGGCCCGGCTCTGCGGGCTGGACGCGCCAGGACCGCACCGGGATCGTCACAGCAGAGCGGCGCGCACGGCGTCGGTGGCCAGGGACCAGGACTGGGCCATCGCGTCGAGGGCCTCACTCGGATCGACCTCACGCCCGCGCGCTGCCCGCGCCATCCGGAACTGCACCGATTTGGCCCCGGAGGCGACGGCGAGGAAGTGCTCGGCCGCTGCGCCGGCACCGGCGCAGCCGCGGCCTTCGAGGTAGGTGGCCACATCGGCAGCCAACTCCGCGGTTGCACCGGCCTGACGCAGGGTGCCGAACGACCACAGATGGAACTGGTCGGGCCCGGCCTGGCGCACCCACTCCACGTCACGGCGGACCTGGTGACCGAGCAGCTCCACGGCATTGACCGCGAATCCCCGACGGGCGTGAGCGGTGGCGATCTCGATGTCCCGATCCCCCACGGTCGCTCCGGCTGCGAGCCGCTCACGGTCGACCACCACGCGCTCGACATACGGCGGCAGGTGCGACGGGTCCGTGCGATCGAGCGCGAGAGCGCCCACGTAGTCCTCGCCGGAGAGGGCGTAGAAGCCGCTGTTGTGGAAGTAGGTCATGGTGCGGGCGTCCGGGTCGAGCGTCGCGGGCACGATGGTGGTCTTGGTGTGTTCGGCCCGGTAGCTGGTACCGGCGGTGTCGGGAAGGAAGTACCCGTCGACCTCCACAGTGGAGAGCACGCCGTCCAGGAGGTTCTCCGCCACGTGCTCGGCGAAGGGCTTCCAGATGTTCATCTCGCCGACCGTGATCCCGTGCAGGTCCCGTAGATCCTCCGGCTGGTACTTCACGAAATCCCACTGACGCCCGTCGAAACCGGCGCCGAGAACGAACGACATCGATGCCACCGGGTCGGCGCCGAGCTTGTGCAGCAGCTCCACCCACAGGTCCACATAGCAGTTGGTGGCAGACCAGACGCGATCGGAGGCATGCACCGCGTGCGGCACGTAGTTGTCCGGATCAAGCTGTGGCAGTATCGAATTCGCCGCCAGCGGCAGTGGCGAACCTGCCGCCGAGCGGGTGTCCGCGGCCACGCCGTCGCCGATGGTGTCCGAGGGCGGAGAAGTCATGGGAGATCAGCCTACTGCGCGGCGGCGCTTCTAGAATCGCGCGAGGCGCAGGCGCGGCGTGCCGGCCGTGTCGAGCTTGGGCAGGACCAACGACGAGGGAGCCACGCGGACCGTGGTGGTGGTCGTCTGGGGACGGTTCGGCGTGACCAGTGGGACGTTGCCCGTGGGATAGGTGTAGGGCCCCGACTGCGGAGCGACCTGCCGTGGGGCGACCGGCGTGGTGGGCGACCCGGCGGTGGCATCACCGTCGGGAACCGGGGTCAGCTGCGCGGGTGTGCTGCCGACGTCCTGCGTCGTGGCGGCCTCACCGACTCCGCTCGAGGCCGGCAGGTCGGGTGCGCTCGACGCCCACAGGCCGATACTGCCGGCGGCGAACACCGACAGCACGACTCCGGCGAACATCGGCAGATGCGGACGCAGCCGGGTGAGCGGCGATGGACCGGGCACCGCGGGGATGGAGCTGGGCGTCGCCGGGGTCGATGCGATCGGACCGGTGACGGGCAGGCGAGGAACCGGCCGCTCCGCGGAGGCGTGCTTCGCCGGGGCCGTCTGGTTCGCCGGCGCCGAGATGTGCGACGACGTTGCGGCGGGCCGCGGGGCGGGCGTGGGACGAACGGCCGGAGTCGGGCGAACGGACCCGGCCGAGGCCGTCGGAGCTGCCGACGAGCCATTACCCGACTTCGGGGTGGGCGTGGCCTCGGAGGTATCGGCAACAGGCGGCGCCGCTGCCGTGTTCACCCCCGACTTGGTGGCGGGACTCTTCGTCGACGAGCCGTTGGTGGCGGTTGCGGGCCTGGGTCGGACAGGTCCGTGGGCCGCCGGTTGCGCCGCTCCGGACGCGCTGCGCCCGGCTCCGTCGGGCTCCGGTTCGTCGGACTTCGATTCATCCGTTCCGGCGGCATCGACCTGCGCGGCTGCGGTCGACGCCGCTGCCTTGGTCGACGCCGCTGCCTTGGTTGCCGCCGGGGCCTTGGCGCTCTTGGCCGGTGTGGGCTTGGTGGATCCGGCCTTCGGTGCCGCCGCCGCAGCAGGCTTGGCCGCCGCAGCCTTGACGGTGGACGCGTCGCCGGCCTTGGCGGCGGGTGTGGCCGACGCGGCTGCATCCTTGGGAGCGACAGCACCCTTGGACGCCGACCCGGCTGCACCCTTGGAAGCCGACCCGGCTGCACCCTTGGGCGCCGCGCCACCCTCGTCGTCCTTGGTTCCCACGAGGGCCTCGGGGAGAGGAGTCGGGGTAGCGGCGGCGGCCTTCTCGCGGAAACCCGCCGCGCACAGGGCCGCACCCTTGGCGACCACCAGCTCCGGCTCGTCGGCAGCGACAACCGGAACACCCAGCCAGCGCTCGAGTACGGTGTGCACCACCGGGATTCGGGCTCCGCCACCGATGACCACGACTGCCTGGGCGGTCCGCTTGCAGCGCAGACCCACCTCGCTGATGATCTTCGCGGATTCCTCGAGCGGCAGATACACGGCCTGCTCGAACTGCCCCCTGGTCATCAGCAGGATGTCGCCGCCCGGCGTCTGCGCCAGCGAGGCGGTCGAGAGCGACTCCTTGATCCCGCGGCAGAAGGTGTCGATCTCCGCGGCCGCGGCCTCGGTCTCCGGCTCACCGATGATGCCGCCGCGGACGAGGTGCTCGCGCACCACACGGTCGAACATGTTGCCGCTGACAGTGGTGGAGCGAGCGAAACCGAGTGCGCGGTTGGTGCCCATGTCGATGACGGTGACCGACAGCCCGGTGGCACCGAGGTCGTAGAGCGCCACGGTGTCGTACCCGTCGACGATGCGGGTCAGGCCGATGAGCTCCATCGCGGCGCGCGCCTCACCCATGACGCCGATGCGCTCGAGGTTCTCGGACTCGAGCTCCGAGCGCAACGCCTCGGACTGCGCGGCGTCGGTGTAGGTGACCACGACCGGCGTATCGGGACCCTCGGCATCGACCAGCGACCGCACCGCACGGGCGGCGACGCGGACGGCGGACGCACGACCGACGTCGATGACGCGCTTCTCGAAGCTCAGAGCGGTGTCGTCCTCGCCGCCCGAGGTCGAGTCCGGGTCGGTGACACCGGTGGTCCGGGCCATGCGCACGGACGTTGCACCTATCGAGACCCCGAATACGGCAGTCATCGTGTGGGCGCCTCCGTGATCATGAATGTGGCTGGTGCGTGTGGTCCGCTGTACTCGACTCGAGGTATGTTATCCGCTGTAAACGATACCGCACATACGCATCCGGAGCCCGTTCTGTCCTAATCGGCGGCGCGATGCGAGTGCAGCTGTTCGGGGACAGGGTATCGGGCCGACCATTTCGATACAACGGCCGGGATGTACACCGGCCGGGATCACCGCCACCGACCCCGACAGGATTTCCCCGCGATGCCCGCCACACACCCGGAACGGACAGTGAACCCGATCGAACCGGACGCCACGACCACCGTGCCACCGACTGCACCGGCAGTGGGCGGAGAACTCGGCGGCTGGCCCCCACCGGTCGCGGTGTCCACCGCGGTCACGACGTTCGAGACATGGTTCGGGCCCGCCGACAGCCCGCTGTTCGGCAGTGTCCACCACCACGCCGACGGCACCGCTCGCGGAGCCGTGGTGCTGTGCTCGCCGCTGGCGAAGGAGCACATCAACACCTACCGCGGCGTTCGCCAGCTCGCCGAGAAGCTCGCCGCGGACGGCCTGCTGGTGCTGCGGTTCGACTACCACGGACACGGGGATTCGGCGGGCCGCCAGGACGATCCCGACGCCGCGCAGCTGTGGGTTCGTAGCATCGGCGAGGCAGTCGACTACGTCCGCTCCGCCGGTGTCGAGGACATCTGTGTGGTGGGTCTGCGCGCGGGCGCGCTGCTGGCTGCTGCTGCCGCGCCGGATCTCGGACCGCTGCGGTCGATGGTGCTCTGGGATCCCACCCTCTCCGGCCGCAGCTACGTCCGGGAGGCGTCCACGCTGTACCGCGTCGCCGTCGGCGCCGACAGCCCCGACGATCCGCGGGTGTCGGTGCTCGGCGGGGCCTTCGCGCCGGAGGCGGTCGACGCCCTGAAGTCGATGACGGTCGATCCGTCGGTGATCCGCGCCAGCACCGAGTCGGTGATGGTGGTGGTCCGCGAGGAGAACATCGACTCCCGCCCGGTGACCGAGCTCGTCGAGGCCACCGATGCGTCCGTTAGCGTCGCTCTGGCCCATCATGCGTTCGTCAACCCGCCGAGCTTCGTCTTCGCGACACCCACCCCGACCATTTCCGCCATTGCCGAATGGGTGGGACGAACAATGCCCGCGCAGAACGAACCGATTCATCCACGTCGGTGCACCGAGGTCACCCTCGTCACCGACGCCGGCGCCCCGGTGGTCGAGACGATCGAGTATCGCGGCGAGCACCGACTGCTGAGTCTGGTCACCCGCCCGGCCACGGCGCCCTCGCACGACGATGCCGCCGCCGACGCGGTGATCACCGAGGATGCGATCGCCGAGCCGCCGCTGGTGGTGCTCTACAGCACGGCCAGTGAACACCGCATCGGGCCGGTGCGGCTGTGGGTGGAGACCGCCCGGGAGCTGGCCGCGGTCGGGGTGACCGCAGTCCGCTTCGATCGACGCGGCACCGGCGACAGCGGCGAGGTGGCCGAGAACGAGAGCACCCCGGCGATGTCCGGCCGGGGGCGGGCCGACGTGCGGGCGGTGGTGGAGTCCTTCCGCTCCGATCCCAGCCGCACCATGCACGTCGGAATGTGCTCGGGCTCATGGCACGCTGCGTACGCGGCGAGAACCTACGGCGCGGCCGCGGTGCTCACCCTGAACATGGTCAACTGGTCGTTCCGCAAGCGCCGCACGCCGGTCAAGGCCGCCACGGTAGCCGCCATGGAGTCCCGAACGGCCGATCGCGCGTTCGCGGTGGCGAAGGTAGTGCGCGATCGGGTGCGGGCCGCGCAGGCGTCGCTGCCCTACACGGCGTGGCGGACCCTCGGCCGTGCCGGTGCGGTCTCGGCGCCCGAGGCGGTGCTCGCACCCCTGGTGGGCAAGGGGGTTCGCACGGTCGTGGTGCTCTCACCCGAGGATCACCAGTGGTTCGTCGCCAATCGCGGCGAGCAGGGTCTGGCGGCGATCCGGGCCCGCGGCGACGACGTCGAGGTCAACGTCTACGACAGCGGTGACCACTCTCTCTATCACCGCGACCTGCGCACCACGGTGGCCGCGAAGATCCTCAGCGAGGTCGGCAGGACCTTCGCGATCACCGTGGCTCGACCCGATCCGGTGGCCCCGGTGGGAGTGGAGAAGATCTGATGCTCATCGCTCGTCCGACCGCGCGCAGACGTGCGGTCACCGCAGCCCTGTGCGCGGCACTGCTGATCCCCGCGCTGTCGGCGTGCTCGGATTCCACCCCGGCTGCCGCCCCGACCACTTCCACCGGCGACAGGCCGGCGCCGCCGCCGGTCGCGCTCGCCGCCGATGCCGTGGCCCAGCGCGGCACCCTGGTCTCCTCCGAGCGTGTCCGCAGCATCGATCCGTCGATCACGGCCGTCGGTGGGCGCGCGTTCCGGCTGGTGTACCGCTCCGCGTCGGGAATGGACGGCTCCTCGACGCTGGTCTCGGCCATGGCCTTCGTCCCCACCACCGATCCCCCGCCCGGCGGGCGTCCGGTGGTCACGATCGGGCACGGCACCACCGGGGTCACGGCGGAGTGCGGGCCGTCGAACTACGCCGACCTGCTCGGGTACGCGTCGACCATCGTTCCGTTGATGAAGCTCGGCTACGTCGCGGTGATGACCGATTACCAGGGCCTGGGGTCGGGTGCGACGAGTCCCGGCGCGACGGGTCAATCGCTGATCCACCCCTACCTCGAGCCGAATACCGCTGCCTACAACCTGATCGACGCGGTACGTGCGGTGCGTGCGCTCACCCCGGACGCCTCCGATCGGTGGGCTGCGATGGGTGTCTCGCAGGGCGGTCAGGCAGCGTGGTCGGCCGCGGAGCTCGCCGGCACCTACGGCAGCGGCCTGACCTTCGTGGGCTCGGTGGCGCTCGCCCCCGCACTCGATCTGTCCAAGCAGGTCGATCTGGCGGCGTCGAACTTCCTCTCCCGTGATCAGCAGGCGCTGTTCCCCTTCCTGGTGTACGGGTTCACCACCGCGCGGCCGGAGGCCAAGGCCTCGGACTACCTGCACGGTGTGCTGGCCACCGACCCCGACGCGTGGCTCGCGTGCCGCTCGCCCGGCACCGATCGGCGCGCGGCCATGGTGCCGAAGATCAATCGGTCCGACTCGGGGCCGTCGAGCGAGGCGGCGGCGGAGGCGATGCGAAACTGGCTGTCCGACATCCGGTTACCACGCGTGAAGTCCTCCGGACCCCTGCTCGTGGTCAACGGCGACGTCGACGAGACGGTGCGCCCGCAGTGGGTGCAGACGGCGGTGGACAACGCCTGCAGGTTGGGGGACGCCGTGCAGCACATCGTGCGACCGGGTCAGGGCCACACCAACCTCGATCCGGGCGCCGAGACGGCAATCTGGCTCGAGGCGCGTTTCGCGGGTCAGCAGCCGGCGCCGTCCGACTGTCCGTCCTGACCGTCCGACCCGCCGGAAGGACCTAGCGACTGCCCGCGTAGGTGTAGTCCAGGCTCTGCACGTACGGGTTCGCGCTCACGTCCAGGCGCGTGGCCACCGCGGCGACGGTCTGCCCGTAGCGCAGCGCGATCGCGCCCACCTTGCCGACCTCGAGCGGGAACACACACGTCCCCACACCGGCCGGGACGTCGCATGCGTAGTACGTCCGGCCCACGAGGGTCAGGATCTGCGCGGGCGCGGTCATGAACGTCAGCACCTCCACGGTGTCGCGAGCCGGGCTCGATCCTGGCCGCAGTTGCATGAGCCGGCTCTGCGGATACGACGGCCTGGCCGCGGCGAACTGGGTTCGGTGCGAGAGGTAGATGGTGTCGCGCACGATCGCCGGGTCGGCGCCGGTCTTGTACCGCGTGAGGTAGTACGCGTTGATGTCGAGCGGGGCGAAGACGTGGTTGGCCGACGGCTGGAACGTCGCTCCCTCGCTGTAGTCGTTCCAGGTGGTCAGCTGCACCCACTCGCTGTTGGAGTCGGTCGCGATTCGCCAGGTGTTGCGCAGGTTCTGGGTGTTCTGAGCCTCGTCGTAGATCCCCTGCGAGGGTCGGCTGTCCTGCAGCGAGACCGGCTGCATCCAGATCTTGCCGAGCGCGTGGACGCGATCGACGATTCCGCGCGGCGAGTTGGGCCCGGTGTTGGTGACGGGGTTGAAGTTCGGATTGCGTCCGCCCCAGTTCGACATGCCGTAGCTGACCGAGGCGAAGGCGTCGATGTTCGACGGTGCATCGAGGAACAGCGGAACGAAGGCGACGGTCTGGTTGTACGTGGCCTTCATGATCGCGATGAACTGGGCCCACCAGGACGGTGGATGCCGCTCGGCGAGGAACGGCGAGACCACCAGTCGACCGTCGGGCAGCCGGTAGACTGCGCTCTGGCTCGCGTACTGGTTGAGCTCGGCGGCCAGATCGGCCGGGGCGAGGGCGCCGAGTTCGCCGTTCATGTCGGGCATCAGCATGATCTTGAAGGTGCTGCCCATGGTGGCCGACGCCTTCATCAGTTGCATCGGGACCGAGGACACGGGATTCGACGTCGAGCTCGTGCGGGTGAGGATGTCGACGGTGAACCCGTCGATACCCCGCGAGGCCGCGGAGGCGATGTCGAGTTGGAGGTTCGCGAGCTTGTAGTCGCCCGACCGCGGACCGATCGGGAACGGTCGATCGCGCAGGAAGCCGCCGTACGCGGCGTGCTTGCCGTTCTCCCCCGTGGGCGTGAGGTATTGGGTGGCGTAGTAGTCGGAGTTCGACGGCGCGTTGTCGATCGAGAACGGATAGGGCGGGAAGTAGTGCGCGAACACCAGTTTCGGGCTGGTGAACTGCTGCGGTATGTCGAACGCGAGGGTGGGAACCGATGCGGCGGTGACGAAGGGGATCGACAAGGTCGATCGATCCACCGTGGACTCGGTCGTCGCCGGGAGCACGAGGGTGAGGCAGAGCAGCGCCAGCGCGACCGACCTGCGTCGACGACGCCGACGGTGACGCCTGGCCTGCTCGCGCAGGAAGCCGTCCCGACCTGTCCTATCGGCCATGTGACCACCCCATCCATCGATCTGATGTGACGGATGTTAACGGTGTGACACTTGGTACAAACCGCGACACGCTACGCATCGGACCAGGTATCGGGACTTTTCCCCGCCGTTTCCGAGACCGAACGACAGGGTTTCAGCGTCGAGAGGACACCGAGAAGTAGTTGAGGTTCTGCACGGCGGGCGTCTCCACGACCGCGAACGGGGACCGCACGGACGCGGTCACCGATCCCTGCGAGGTCAGCGTCGCCGACACCTCACCCACTGCGAGCGGCGCGGTGCACACACCGACACCGGCGGGCACCTGGCAGGAGGTCACGGCGCCCCCGACGGTCACCGTGACCTCCCCCGGCGTCGTCGAGAAGGTCAATGCCTCGACGATGTCCTCGGGCTCCGTGCCACCGGGTCGAACCGTCATCGGTTCGGCCAGGGAGGTCGGAGCAGAAACCCGCTGTGTGCGGTGGGTCAGATAGACGGTGTCGCGCACCACCGGTGGCGGCGACCCCGTGCGGTACCAATAGAGCCAGTACGCAGAGATGTCGAGGAACGACCAGCCGTGCTCGACGCTCGGCGCGAACGACGTGCCCTCGCTGTAGTCGTTCCATGTCACCAGCTGCACCCACTCACTGCGTGTGGTTCGCGCGATGTCCCACATGGCCCGCATGTTCTCGGTGGCCTGCGCCTCGTCGAACACCGACTGGCTCGGTCGCGCATCCTGCACCGCCACCGGAGCCATCCAGATCTTGCCGAGCGAATGGGCGGTGTTCGCCTGGGCGACCGGGCTCTGCGAGCCGTCGGCCACCACGGGGTTGAAGGCAGGATTGCGTGCACCCCACGACGACATGCCGTAGCTGACCGGTGCGTAGTCGCCCAGATCGGTGCGCGCGTCGACGAACACGGGAACCAGGGCGACGGTGATCGCATGGTCGGTGGCCATCGCAGCGACGAACTGGGCCCACCACTGCGGGCTCTTCTCCTCGGCGGCGAACGGCGAGATCACCAGACGGCCGTCCGCGAGGCGGAACGCGGCGGGCGACGACGCCAGTGCGGCCATGTCCGTTGCCAACTGCGCCGGTGAGCTCCGAGCCAGGGTCCCCGACATGTCCGGCATGAGCATGACGGAGAACGACGGGTCGACGGCCTGCGCGGCGGCCATCAGGGCAGCCGGGCGGGATGCGATGGTGGTGTCGCTGTCGTCTGCCGGGACCAGGATGTCGACGCTGAAGCCCGAGATCCCGGCCGACTTCGCCTGCCGCACCTCGTCTTCGAGGTCACGCTGGCGAAAGTCCGGGGTACCGCGCGGCGCACGCGGCAACGGCCGGTCGCGCAGCAGACCTCCGTAGGCGGCGTGGCGCCCGTCCTCGCCGCGGGGATCGAGGTAGTGCGTGGCGTAGTAGTCCCGGTCCGCCGGCTCGTCGTCGAACGAGATGGGGTACGGCGGGAAGTAGTGGGCGAACACCTTCGGCGCATCGGCTGCCACGGTGGGTGTGTCGAATGCGCGCACCTCGTCGCTCGGCGCGGCAGGCGGTGCCGGCGACCCGACCACCGACGCCCCGTCCAGTCCGGCCGGATGCGGCGCGGGAGCAGACGAGCACCCGACCACACCGGCAGCACACACCAGCAGCACAGCACCGACCCTGATCGCGACGTTCAGCGGGCGCCGCGCCCCTCTCACCGTGTCCCCCGACCGCCCGCGCCTCAGCGCGGGCGTCCGTTACGAGTCGGGCGACCGCTCATCACGAACGGACTCGGGCGGGCGGGACGAGCCGACGTCGACGCCCCGGTCTTCCCGTCGGCAGGCTTCTCGGCGGCAGGCTTCTCGGCGTCGGCAGGGTCCTGATCCGCGGTGACCTCCTCGGCCACCTCCTCGATCTCCGCGTCGATGATGACGGCGTTGGCGGCCGCGGCCGGATCCGCGGCCGGCGGCTGCACCATGCGTGTGGTGTCGTCGCCCTCGTCCCGCACGGTGTAGCCGTTCCGGGACACCTTGACCACCCGGCGGATCGGCGACGCCGGAGCCCATCCGGAGTCCTCGACGATGACGTCGACCTCCTCGTAGGACTCGGACTCGGCGACCGGTGTGACCGTCACCGCGGACACCTCATCGGCCGGGGTGGCCTCGTCGACGGGGGCGGCGCTCACCGGTTCCGGCTCGACGCCACCGACGGGCCCGTCCTTCTCCGTGATCGGCGAAACCGGTTCGGCGGACACCCCACTGGGCACCGACCGCGGCGCGGCGGGGCGGGGACGGCCTTCGGTATCACCGGGCGCGCCGCCCTTGATGTCACCGGGCGCGCCGCCCTTGATGTCACCGGGTGCGCCGCCCTTGATGTCACGGGGCGCGCCGACCGAGGGATCGCGCACGACCCACTCGGACCGGGCTCCGGGCGTGCGCACCGAGTCCAGGTCCGGGCGCGGCGGATAGTTGCGCGCGGGGTCGAAGGGCACCACCTCGTCGACGTCGCGGTAGTAGTCCTCGACGTCCTCGTCACGACCGAACCGACTGTCCGCGTAGCCGTCCACCGCCGGGTCGGACGCGCGGTAGTCGGTGCGTGCGGCACTGGCGGCCGCCTCGTGCTCGTCGTACTGGACGGGCAGCTTGGGCTCGACGGGTGAGGTCGGCCCGCGCAGGGCCTTGACCGGGTCGGCGGTCTCGAGCTCGCGCGGTGTCTCGGGAGCGCGATCGCCGTGTGTCGCACGCGAAGCGGACTTGCTGCGAGTTCCCGACCTACCACCCACCAGAACCGATCCGAGGATCGTGGCGCCGGTCGAGCGAACCGTGGTGGCCGCGTCGCGCAACTCGACCATGTCCGTTGCACCCGTGCGGACCACCAGCAGCACGCCGTCCACGGCCGCGCCGATGACGGCGGTGTCGGCGAACTCGGCGGCGGGAGCGGCGGCCACCACCACGTAGTCGAAGCTGTCCTCGAGGTCGTCGATGACGTGGCGCATCGCGTCGGTGGCAATGTCCTCACCGGGTGTGCGCGTGGCGCTTCCGGCGGTGATGAGTTCGATGCGGTCGTCGGCGACGCGGGTAGAGACGGCATCGATATCGCGGTTGCCCGCCAGCACGTCGGAGAGACCGGCCAGGGTGGCCGAGCCGCCACGCAGGTAGCTCGACAGCGACGACTCGCGCAGGTCCGCATCGAGGAGGACGACGTTGCGTCCGACCTCGGCGAGCATCAGTGCCAGGTGGGCCGCAACCACGTCGGCACGGCCCTCGTGGTCTGCCGCCGACACCAGCACCGAGCGGACCGGGTTGTCGGAGTCGGCGAACTGGAGGGTGGTGCGCAGCTTTCGGACCTGCTCGGCGTAGTCGGTGGTGGACTCTGCGGGGAGCTTGAGCAGACCGATGTCGCGGCGAGGATCGGCAGGCAGCGTGCCGAGCACCGGCGCACCCACCGCTTCGACGGCCTTCTCCGGGGTTGCCACGGTCTTGTCCGCGCGTCGACGCCACCACACCAGTGCCAGCCCCACCACGACTCCGGCCACGAGTCCGCCGCCCATGTTGATCGCCGAGCTCGGGCTCGACGGCGCACCCGGCACCTCGGCCCTGGTGACCACAGATACCAGTGAGCTCGGCGCGCCCGCGCCGGTGGGCTTCTCGAGCTGCCCCACGTACGCGGCGAAGTTGCTCGCGTAGGCGTTGGCGATGTCGGCGGCACGCGTCGGACTCGAGTCGGTCACGGTGACCTCGAGCAGCACGGTCTTCTCGATGGCGGTCGCGGTGACCTTCGAGGCCAGTTCGCGTGGGCTCAGACCCAGGCGAAGATCGTCGTCCACCTTCACGGCCAGGTCGTCCCCGGAGAACAGCTGTGCGTAGGTGCCCGCGCGCTGCTGGGAGAACAGGTCGCCCTGGTACGCACCGGCGGAGTCGCCTGCGGCCGGGGAGCCGATGAACAGGACCGTGGTGGAGGCGTAGGTCTTGGGCATCAACTCCGTGGCCGCGAACCCGGCACCGAGCCCGAGCAGTGCGCAGACCAGCACGATCAGGACGCGGACGTCGAGGAGGGAGCGTAAGCGCTTCATCTGGTCACCGTTTCGGTCTGTCGCGCGCCTGTCGTGTCGGCGTCGGGGGTGTCGGCGTCGGGGGTGTTGGCGGCGCGGGTGTGGGCGTCGGCGTCATCGGCGTCGGCGGTGACCGTTGCGAGATATCCGAATCGTGAACCGGTGCGGCCCGCGTTGGTGAGGACGACACCGGCGGGGTCGACGCCCACGACGCGCAGGGCGTCGGTGGCGTCCGCGAGTGCGGGTGTCGGTGTCCCGGCGGCGACGACCATCAGGGCGATGTCGGCGGACCGGGCGAGCAAGCGGGCGTCGTCGAAGCGTTCGAGGTCGGGGGTATCGAGGAGCACCACGTCGAACTCCTCGGTGGCCATCTCGAGCACCTGCGTCATGCGTGGGCTCTCGAGCATGCGGGTGGGCTCGTTGGGCAGCACGCCGCTGCCCATCACCGACACCCCGGCCGAGGTCACGATGGCACGGTCCACCCCCACGTCGCCGGCCACCACGTTGGACAGGCCCATCGGATGACCCCCGATGCTGCCGCCGCGCAGATCGGCGTCGATCATCAGCACCGAGCGGCCGGCGCGGGCGTAGGCGGCTGCGAGGCCGGCAACGGTGCTGGTGCGCCCGTCCCCGCTGCGAGCACTGGTGAGAAGGATCAGTCCGCCGGAGAAACGGGGACCGAGGTACTCGAGGTTGTAGCGCAGCTCGTCGAAGCGCGCGTCGGAGGTCGACTGGCCCGGGGCCGGAACGGTTCCCAGTACGGGCGCTCCCACCACGGCGGAGGCGGCCTCGGCGTCGTCGACGGTGCGCACCGATCGCACCCTGAGCACCACGCCGGTCAGGCCGAGCAGTGCTCCGAGGGTGACGGCCAGAACCATCGTCAGCAGCGGACGCGGCTCACTGGGTGCCGTCGCCACCACGGGGGTCCCGACGGCGACGGGCTGCACCGTGGCGATGGTGGTGCCCGACGGCACCTCCAGCGCGGTGATGTTGGCGGTGAGTTCGGCGGCCGCTGCAACGGCGATGTCTCGTGCCAGCACCGGATCGGAGTTACCGGCGGTCAGTTCGACCAGCACGGTGTCGGGCACCACGCGAGCGTCGAGGTGTTCGGCGACCGCCGCGGTGTCGGCGCGCCCACCGAGGCGCTCGGAGACGCGCGCGGCGAAATCTCCGCCCTGGGCCAGGCGCACGTACGTCTGGGCGCGCTGGCGCGAGAACTCGTCGCCCTGATACGCGCTGGAGTCGGCGTTGCCGATGGTGGTGGGTCCACCCCAGCCGGGGGTGGTCAGGAACAGCTGGGCCGAAGATTTGTAGACGGTCTCACTGGTCAGCAGCACCCCGAGACCACCGAGCGCGCCCACCAGCAGACCGACGACGGCGATGCGCCAGTGGCGGCCGACCGCAGCGACGAACGCGGACACATCCATCACAGTCCTCCTGGCGTGGCGGTGGTCGGGGCAGTGCTGGTGGGGGCGGGGGCCGGTGCGATGCCACGGGCCACCAGCGCGTCGCCGAGGATCTTCGCGATGAACGCGTTACCGGCGGCGTTGGGGTGCACACGGTCCTCGAACTGCAGCGGCGCCACGTCCACCCCGCGCCACCAACCCTCGGCGATGGGGTCGATCACGGTGGCGTCGGTGTCGGCTGCCATGGCATCGATGTACTGGCGGAGCCGAGGGTAGATCTCGTAGGGCTTGGGCGACATGTACGCGGGGACGATGATCACCAGCTTCGCGGCGGGCCACGCCGCGCGCACGTCGCGCACGTACCGATCCATCACCGGGCCGACCTGCTCGGCGGGCTTGTTCAGATCGTTTCGGCCGCCGTCGATGATGATCACGTCGGCCCGGTAGGTGGCGATGTCGAACGGCAGACGGTTGCCGATACGCGTGGTGGCCCCCCGGTACTCGGGCGCGCCGTCGTTGGTGAACCCGGTGCTGCCCTGTGCGTCGAGGTTGCACGCCCACCCCACCCGCGCGCAGATGATCTGGGCGTAGGCGGCCTTGCCCATGCCGCCGATCCCGGCGGTGTAGCTGTCGCCCACCCACAGGGCGGCCGGAACGGTGGGCGTCTGCACCGGTGCGCCGACGGCCGTGATGGGCAGGGCGGGTGAGGGAGCCGATGCCCCGGCCGACCCGTCGGGTCTGGTCATCAGCAGCACCGAGGCCGCCACGACCGCCACCACGAGCACGGCGATCACGATGTTGCCGGGCCGCAGCAACCCGCGTCCGCGCGCGCTCATGTGCGTGACCTCTCGAGGCGCATCACGAACATCGCGCTCGCGACGATCACGATGAGGTACGACATCGCCTGCAGCAGTGATCCGCGCAGCAGGATGATGGCGTAGAAGGGCAGGATGCAGGCCAGCACGTTCGGTGCCCGCGCGCCCCTCATGGTCACCTCGATACGCCGATCCTGCACGCCGGCAACCACTCCCAGCACGATCATGCCGAGGATCAGGATGATCCAGCCACCGTTGATGTAGAGCTCGGCCCACAGTGGCGCGGACAGGTTCTCCACCTGGTAGCCGCGACTCTGGGCCAGCAGCACACCGGTATCGGGCGCCTTGTCGGCCCACACGTCGCGCGGAACCCAGAAGAACAGCACGCCGAGGGCCTGCTTGCCGTCGGTGATGCCCTTGTTCTCGACGTAGAGCACGGTGTTGTTGATCTGGGCGAACGCGTCGTAGTCCGGCGAAGCCAGCGACTCGAGCGGATTGGTGGTCTTGAACTGCGCCGAGGAGCTGTAGCGGAAGGCGTCGGCGAGCGGGAACACCAGCACCAGCGCAGCCACCGCGAGGATCGCGACGATACGGAACCTGTTGCGAGTGGCGAAGAGTCCGAGCAGGGCGGCCACCGCGAGCGCGGCTGTACCGAAGAGGTAGCGCGCACTCGAGATCGGGTTGAGGGTGATCGCCAGGGTCACACCCAGCAGCACGATCAGCGGGAGATAGGCCTTCTCCTTGACCTTCATCGTGTCGTAGAACTTGACCATCGCCACGAAGGCCACGAGCAGGGTCATCATCGATCCGGCCACGATGATGACCGCCGTCGTGCTCTCACCCAACGCACCCTGAGCCTGGGTGTACACCGCGGTGCGGGAGGTGAACAGGGTTCCGACGCCGATCTTGTGGATGTAGTACGCGTTGAACGCCAGTGCCACGGCGGACAGTGCCAGCACCCGGTTTCGGTCGATCGCCACAGCGCTGCGCTGCCCGGTCAGGCTGGGCGGCAACCGCTTCCACAGTCCGGCCGCGATGCCGAGGCCGATCAGGAAGCACACCAGCCCGACGATCACGATCACCATGGCGGTGGCGTCGAGGCTGGGGTCGATGCGCGGGGTGGTCGGAGGGTTGAACTCGAGGCGGAGCTGCGCGATCGGGGCGAGGCCGAGGAAGACGTAGGTGAAGACCCAGAACGACATCTCCACCAGCCGGCGGTAGCCCTGGCCGATGATCCAGGCGTAGCGCACCCCGGTGATCGTGGTGACCACCAGCGCACCCATCCAGGTGTTCTTCTCGGGTGTGGGCGTGAACGCGATCACGGTGGCGGGAACGAGCACGACCATCGCCGCGAGAACGAACACCGCGAGCAGCGGCGCACCGAGGCGAGGCTCGGCGGTGAGGGTTCGGGGGCGGGTGGGGGGAAGGCGTCGCGGCGGTGCGATGGTCATCGGCGCTGACCCACCAGAGTCTTGTCGTGATCGTCCGGCTCGGCGAGCAGCAGCGCCGCCTCGGGCACCTCTGCGGTGTCGACGATGGCGATGTCGACCGTGGCAGCGGCCTCGGCATCGGGAGCCTCGGCGTCCGGATTCTCGGTATCGAGGGCCTTGGCGTCGAGGTGGCGCTTGCGCTCGCGCCACATCAGACGTTGCACGCTGATCACCAGACCGAGCGCCATCAGTGTCGACGAGAGCGCCAGGCCAACCGAGACCCCCACCGCGGTGCGGGTGGCGGCGGCGGCGATGGTGCAGATGACGATGGCCAGCAGCGACTGCACCACGCGCAGGTTGATCAGCTTCTTGGCCGCGCCCTTGGAGCGATGGAAGTTGTAGACGGCCGCGATCCAGCAGATGGCGGCGTACTCGAGGCCGAGGAACGGCAGGACGTGCGTGGCGACGATCCAGGAGTCGCCGAGCAGGATCCGCCCGAACTCGACGGGGACGAACGGGGCCATGAACCCGATGATGATGGCCAGGGACGAGGTGATCCACGCGGCGTAACGCAGAGTCGACCACACCTGCCGGTCGCTGTGTCCGGCGCGGATCGCCTCGGGGATCACGATGAGCGGCAGCGAGCTGATCAGCACCGCGAAGGGGCCGAGTACGGTCACCGCGCCCCGGAGGGAGGCGGCGGCCACGGTGCCGATGAAGGCGGTTGAGATGGAGACCACGATGATGGCGCTCAGCTGGTCGATCCCGCTCTCGAAGCCGAACCGCACGCGGTGGCGCCAGTGGGTGACCCACCAGTCGCCCAGTCCGTCGAACAGGGGCCGAATCTGGAAGTGGCGCACCAGGTATCCCAGGGCGAGCAATCCTGCACCTGCCCACCACCAGATCATCTCGGCGATGGTCAGGGCGGACTTGTCGATCCAGGTGACCACCAGCACCAGTCCGGCTCCCGCTGCCCACACCGCGTCGGAGACGAAGGCGCGTTCGGGCTGCCCGAGTGCCATGGCGGTGAAGCGCAGGACGTCCTGCGCGAGGACGATCGGCACGGCGACGGCGTAGGCGGTGCCGATGTGCGGCTCGTTCAGGACGCCGGAGAGTACGAACGCGACGGCGCCGACGCCGAGACCGAACACCACCGCCGCGCAGACGCCTCGGGATGCCTCGCGCACGATCTCGTCGTGCGGCTTGGCGCTCATCAGCAGAAGCGGGGTGCCGAACGCGCCGCGCACGAGACCGATGGCGGCGGTGATGAGGGAGAAAACGAGAACGGCAGCGCCGAAGGATTCGACGGATGAGGGCCCGGCCATCGCGAACAGGATGACGGCGTTGCTGACGCTCGAGAGCACCTGGTCACCGGCACTGGCGATGACACGGAAGCGCAGGTTGGCCACTGGTGACACCGCCCCTCGTCGAGTAGTTCCGAGCCCGTCCCCGTCCGGTGACGAACCATTCACACCCCGACGATGCGTGCCCGTGGACCTCGTGGGCCACGTGCGCTGGTCTTGCAGGTTCTACGGACCGCAGGACTCTGTTGATTCCGAACAGGATGCTACAGGATTGTTTTGTCGGCGAGCGACATGCGACGGGTATGTTATGGCTCCGCCGGATCGTGCACGTCGACACCAAACTGCGTTCGCATTTTCCTGTGAGAGCTCACAGGGGGTTGTTTGCGCAGGTCCGCACCGTTCTCGAAAACGACCCGCAAACCCAACCGCCCGGCGGCGACGGCGACGGCGCGAGATACGTCACGTCGTGAGACGAGGCCGCCACGATGGTTGATCGACAGGTCGGCGACCCCGGACCGCTCGCGCGCGTTGAACGAGAGCGCCCCGTCGTGCGTCTCGAGCAGGCCGAACGCTGCCGCCCCGGTACCTGCGGTGTTGAGCCGACTCTCGCCGGGCGGCTCCCTGAACCAGGACATCGTGGTCTCGAGGGTGCGCCCCGGTGGGACGACCACGCCGGTGGGACGCAGCGACGCCGGCAGCCCGCCGAGCAGCTGGGCCGCGCCGTGCCGCAGCAGCGGCTCGCCGGTGCGGATGCGCCCGCGGATCTGAGCTGCGACCTGCTCGGGTGACTCCACCGCCCAGTCGGCACGGAACGGGACGTGACTGAGCACGTTGCCGTTTCTCTCGCGCAGTCGCGCGGAGTAGCCGCGCAGGTCCGTGATGACGTGGTGCGCGATGCGCGGGTCGGTGCCGAGCTCGGCCAGGATCGAGCAGTACAGCAGTACCGAGGGGATCTTGGTCGGCTCGATGCACTCGAGAGTGATCATGTGCATCCAGAACGACTCCGGGTCGGGACGCGGCAGGGGGTCCTCGCGTCGTTCGACCCGCACGTCCGGCCGCACCGCCTGAGCGAACGCCCTGGCAGCGCCGCGTGGGGAGCGCAGTACGGCGGCGGTGGCCGCCCCGACGACGACACGACGGGTCAGGGGTCGACCGTCGCGGATCGGCACCGCATCCTCGAGGCTCTGCCCGCAGACTGCCAGGAGCAGCCGGCGGGTCCTCGGATAGAGCACGGTCTCGTCGCCGAAGGAGTGCGAGTAGATGATCAGCAGCCGCTCCGCGCCGATGACGAGGGTGATGACGTTGTCGTCCATGGGCTCTCGCCCCGCCATCCGAGCGAGCACGCGACGGTCGAAGAACCGAAACGCAGAAATGGTGAAGTCGGTGCTGGTGAGCCTTTCCCTGTCGGAAATGGTGGCTGCGTCCAAGGGAACGACATCAAAGGCGTCACCAACGGCGACGAAGATTTCGACCACCGGCCGCGCACCGGGTGCGTACGAGCCCCGGGGGAACGCCTCGGCGACCCACCGCCGGGCGACGTGCGGCGCTGCGTCGAGGTCGACCGGGCCGAAGGATTCCTGCACTCCACAACAGAACTTGCCCGACCACGGGTCGATGGTGGCGGGTGCGTTCACGGATCTCCTGTTCCACGCGGTAGCTGCAGACGGCGGGGCCGCAGACCGTTCGCACAACAAACGGTTACCTCTGCAAACCCTCGACACAGTTTGGTCGCAGTTTAACCCACCTCACATCCTCGCAACCGGGTTGTTTGCAAACTTCATCTCTGCTGTAATGGTACGAAACCAACTCGGGGACTGGTTTGGTTTAACTACCCGGAGGTGTCTCATCAGCTCGCCAACACAGAGGTCGATCCGACCTCTCGGTGGTTCCTCCAGGTCGAACGCCGCCATCGCCGGCGTCGTCGACCTGGGCAGCCGCCGTCCCCGCATCGCGTCGCCCGCACTACGGGTGACCATTCTGGGCATCAACTACTTCCCGGAGACCACCGGCATCGCCCCGTACACCACGGCGCTCGCGGAAGGTCTGGCCGCCCGCGGCCATCAGGTGGACGTCGTCACCGGGATGCCGCACTACCCCGAATGGAAGGTCGCCGAGGCCTACGCCGACGAGGACGCCGTCGAGGAGCTGATCGCCGGCGTCGCCGTGCACCGGCGCCGCCACCTGGTTCCCGATCCCCCCACCCCCACCGGCCGGATCAAGATGGAAGCGAGCTTCGGCATGCGCGCGCTGCGCACGTCGTGGCACGAGGCCGACGTGATCGTGTGCGTCAGCCCCACCCTTCTCTCCACCGCGATGGCCATTTCTCGCGCGCGTCTGACGCCGAATCGTCCCGCCATTGGTGTATGGGTGCAGGATCTGTACAGCCTCGGTGTGGTCGAAACGGGTGCGATGTCCGGGCGCGGTGCGCGCTACACCGGCGAGCTCGAGGCGCGTGTACTGCGCGCCGCGGACGGCGTCTCGGTCATCCACGACCGCTTCCGCGATCACGTCACCACCAAGCTCGGGGTCGACGCCACCAAGGTGGAGGTCATCCGCAACTGGACCCACATCGAACCGGCCACGTCCGTCGACAAGGCGGCCGTGCGCCGTTCGCTGGGGTGGGGCGCCGACGAGACCGTGGTGCTGCATTCGGGCAACATGGGCGCCAAGCAGGGGCTCGAGAACGTCATCGCTGCCGCTCGCCTCGCCGACCAGCGCGCGGAGAACGTGCGCTTCGTGCTGCTCGGTGACGGCAACCAGCGGCCGATGCTCGAGGTCGACGCCCACGGTGTCGAGCGCGTGCAGTTCCTGCGCCCGCTGCCCGAGGACGACTTCCGCGGTGCTCTCGCAGCAGCGGACGTGCTGCTTGTCAACGAGAAGCCCGGTGTCGCCGAGATGGCAGTGCCCAGCAAGCTCACGTCGTACTTCACCAGCGGGAATCCTGTCCTGGCTGCCACCGACGCCACATCGACCACGGCCACGGAGATCCGTAACTCCGGTGGCGGCATCATCGTGGAGTCGGGTGACCCGACAGCACTGCTCGATGCTGCACTCGCTCTGGCGGCCAACGAGGTCTCGTCCCGTCGGCACGGGGAGGCCGGACGCCGGTACACCACCGAGGTGCTCTCCGAGACCGCCGCCATCGACAGTTACGAGCGCTGGGTGCTCCGGCTCGCCGCTGCTCGGGGGAAGATCTCCGCCGCAGCCTCACGCATGGTGTTCGCATGAAGCGCCGCGCGCTGATCACCGGCATCACGGGCCAGGACGGCTCGTACCTGGCGGAGTTGCTCCTGTCGAAGGGGTACGAGGTGCACGGGGTGATCCGGCGCTCGTCGTCGTTCAACACCTCGCGCATCGACCATGTGTACGCGGATCCGCACAACCCGGACGCGCAGATGTTCCTGCACTACGGCGATCTCAGCGACGGCGCCCGCCTGGTCACGCTCCTGATGCAGATCCGGCCCGACGAGGTCTACAACCTCGGTGCGCAGTCGCATGTCCGGGTGAGTTTCGACGAGCCCGAACATACCGGCGACACCACCGGCGTGGGTGCCACGCGCCTGCTCGAGGCCGTGCGCCTGGCAGGTCTGGACTGCAGGTTCTACCAGGCGTCGAGCTCGGAGATGTTCGGGGCCACACCGCCTCCCCAGAACGAGAACTCCCCGCTGCACCCGCGCTCTCCGTACGGAGTGTCCAAGGTGTACGCGTACTGGATGACGCGCAACTACCGCGAGGCGCACGGGATGTTCGCGGTCAACGGCATCCTCTTCAACCACGAATCCCCCCGTCGCGGTGAGACTTTCGTGACTCGCAAGATCACTCGCGCGGCTGCACGCATCAAGGCCGGCCTGGAGAAGGAGCTCTACCTGGGCAACCTCGAGGCCGTGCGCGACTGGGGTTACGCACCGGAGTACGTCGAGGGCATGTGGCGGATGCTGCAGGCCGATCAGCCCGACGACTATGTGCTCGCCACCGGCGCTGCCTTCTCCGTCCGCGACTTCCTCGTGGCGGCGTTCGAGCACGCGGGGTTGGACTGGACCGAGCACGTGCGGTTCGACGACCGCTATCTGCGACCCACCGAGGTGGACGCACTCGTCGGCGACGCATCGAAGGCCGAGCGTGAGCTGGGTTGGACCGCAACGGTTCACACACCCGAGCTGGCTCGCATCATGGTCGACGCGGACATGGCCGCCCTCGGCCACGCGGGTACTCCGTGGATCGATCGGCCTCTGCTGGCGAACGCGGTGGTCGCGCCATGACCGAGACCTTCGTACCGGGCCCCCTCGACCGCGGTGCTCCCCTGTTCGTCGCCGGTCACCGCGGCCTGGTCGGCTCGGCCGTGTGGCGCCACCTCGAGTCGGAGGGCTTCACCAACCTCATCGGCCGGTCCTCGGCGGAGCTCGACCTGCGCGACCGCGATGCGGTGTTCCGGTTCTTCGACCGCGAGTTGCCCGAGACCGTCGTACTCGCAGCGGCGAAGGTCGGCGGGATCATGGCCAACAACACCTACCCCGTGGACTTCCTGTCGGACAACGTGTTGATTCAGGTCAACGTGCTCGACGCCGCCCTCGCACGCGGTGTCAAGCGGCTGCTGTTCCTCGGCTCGTCGTGTATCTACCCGCGTCTGGCCCCGCAGCCCATCAAGGAGGAGTACCTCCTGACCGGGCACCTCGAGCCCACCAACGACGCTTACGCCATCGCCAAGATCGCGGGCATCCTGCAGGTGCAGGCGGTGCGCCGCCAGTACGGTCTACCGTGGATCTCGGCCATGCCGACCAATCTCTACGGCCCGGGCGACAACTTCTCACGCACCGGCTCGCACGTACTGCCCGCCCTCATCCGGCGCTACGACGAGGCTCGGCGCGACGGGATCGACGTGGTCACGAACTGGGGTTCGGGTAGCCCGCGTCGGGAGTTCCTGCACGTGGACGACATGGCCGCCGCATGCCTGCATCTGCTCGAGAACTTCGACGGTCCGCAGCAGGTCAACGTCGGTACCGGCGAGGACCACACCATCGCCGAGATCGCCGAGATGGTCGCCGAGGCGGTCGGGTACACCGGACGCGTCGAGTGGGACACCTCCAAGCCCGACGGCACGCCCCGCAAACTGCTGGACGTCTCGACGTTGCGCGGCACCGGCTGGGCACCGAGAGTCGAACTGCGCGAGGGTATTCGCGGAGTTGTCGAGTGGTACGCGGCGCAGGAGCACGACTCCTCCGTCAGCGTGCGAATGTGACCGGGCCGCACACACGGCGATCGCTGGCGGGATTCACCGGCCGGGGTTACGACAAGGGTCGTGGCCCCGCGTGGCAGGTGGCCTGGCTCGCCGTGTCGGGACTGGTGTTCACCCGCTGGTGGTGCCCCGGAAGCGTGCGGGTGGCCATTCTTCGCGCCTTCGGGGCCACCGTCGCCGACGGCGTCCTGATCCGCCATCGCGTGCACATCCACTGGCCGTGGAAGCTCACCGTGGGCCGGGACACGTGGATCGGTGAGGACGCCTGGATCCTCAACCTCGAACCGGTCACCATCGGCTCCGACGTGTGCATCTCGCAGGGCGTTCTGCTGTGCACCGGTAGCCACGATCGCCGTTCGCCCACATTCGAATTCGACAACGCACCGATCGTGATCGAGGACGGCGCATGGGTGGCGGCCCGCGCCACGGTGCTGCGCGGTGTGGTGGTCGGAGCGGATGCCGTCGTCGGTGCCACCGCGCTGGTGACGTCGAACGTGGCCGCCGGGTCCACCGTCCTGGCCCCCGCCGCCCGCTGATGAGGATCCTGCACGTGGTCACCCTGGTGACCCCCGACGGAGCGTACGGCGGACCGGTGCGCGTGGCGCTCAATCAGGCTCGCGCACTGCGGGATTCCGGCGAAGACGTCACCGTCGTCGCGGCCACCCGCGGATTCGACGCCCCGCCCACCGAGATCGACGACGTCCCGGTCCGCCTGTTCCCCGCCCGTACCCTGCTGCCTGGTACGGGATACGCGGGTCTGTCGGCACCGTCGATGCTGCGCTGGTTCCGTCGACACGGGCGCGGCTTCGATGTGGTGCACGTTCATCTGGCCCGTGACCTGGTGACACTGCCTCTCGCCAGATCGGCACTGCGGCGAGGGCTACCCGTCGTGACGCAGACGCACGGGATGATCGACGAGTCCAACAACCCCCTCGCCCGTCCGCTGGATGCAGCCCTCACCCGCCCCGTCCTACGTCGCGCCGCGACGAACTTCCACCTCACACCGCGGGAGCGTCAGGATCTCCTCGATCTCGGGGCGCGCAATCCCGTCGAACTCACCAACGGGGTCCCCGCCGCCGAGGCGGCCGATCCCTCGTCCACCGATGTGCTCTACCTCGCCCGTCTCCAGTCGCGTAAGCGGCCGGCGATGTTCGTCCAGGCGGCCCACGCTCTGATCGCGGCGGGGGTGCAGAGCACGTTCTCCCTCGTCGGGCCCGACGAGGGCGAGGGGCCGCGTGTGCGCGCGCTCATCGAGGCAGGGAGCCCTCGGGTGCGGTGGGAGGGTGCGCTGGCGCCGGAACGCACCGTCGAGCGCATGCGGTCCGCTGCGGTGTACGTGCTGCCGTCGGTGGACGAGCCGTACCCTATGTCCGTGCTCGAGGCGATGTCCGTGGGAGTTCCGGTGGTGATCACCGACAGCTGTGGGCTCGCGCCGCTGGTGCGCGAGACGGGCAGCGGACTGGTGGTCGACAGCTCCCTCGCCGGACTCACCGGTGCCATCGAATCACTGGTCACCGATCCTGCCCGTCGCGCGGAGATGGGCGCTCGCGCCGCCGAGACCGTGCACGCGCGGCTGGGTATGGCCGCCGTGGTGCAGGTGCTGATCGAGCAGTACCGATCGGCGCTTCGATCGTGACCACCTCGCCCGGGCCGACCGGCACGGTGCGGCGTTGGGTGACCCTTCTCCTCGCATCGGTGGTGGCCGTCGGCGCCCTCGTCGCTCTGGGCTGGAAGCCGTACGTGCGGCCGCAGCTGGACGCCCCGCGCAAGGTCGACGCGATCGTGGTGCTCGGCGGTGCGCACGACGGGCGCGAGCAGACCGGGCTTCTCCTCGCCTCGAAGGGGTACGCGCCGCGCGTGGTGTTCTCCAACCCCTACGGCAACAGCCCGTACATGCGGAACCTGTGCACCGCGCGGTACCAGTTCCAGGTCAGCTGCTTCGTCCCGGACCCGTCCACCACTCGCGGTGAGGCGCAGGAGATTGCGCGGATGGCGCAGGCCGGTGGCTGGACGTCGATCATCGTGGTCACCTTCACCCCGCACATCTCCCGCGCCCGCTACATATTCGACAAGTGTTGGGGTGGTGAGGTTCTCATGTACGAGAGCCCCACCACGCTCCCCTTCTCCGCGTGGGCGTGGAACTACGTGTACCAAACTGCCGGCTTCGTCCGCTCCCTCATCGAGGGCTGCTGACGCCTCCCGTTTCTCGATGAGGGGCGAACGCTCAGGTGAGCCCCCTCGACTCACCTGAGCGTTCGGTCAGTACGCCCCGTCGCTGCGGAGAACGGCACCGACGGTCTTGGCGATGATGACCAGGTCCTGCGTCATCGACCAGTTCTCGACGTACGACAGGTCCAGGCGTACCGACTCGTCCCAGGACAGGTCCGAACGTCCGCTGACCTGCCACAATCCGGTGACACCGGGCCTAACGAGCAGGCGTCGACGAACGTCGCCGTCGTAGGTCTCGACCTCGCGGCGCAGGGGTGGGCGGGGACCGACGACGCTCATCTCGCCGCGCAGCACGTTCACGAACTGCGGGATCTCGTCGAGGCTGTACTTGCGCAGGAAGCGGCCCACCCGGGTCACTCGCGGGTCCTCGCGCATCTTGAACAGCACACCGCCCGCACAGTCGTTGTGGGCGATGAGGTCGGCGACGCGGCTGTCGGCGCCGTCGATCATGGTGCGGAACTTGATCATTCGGAACGGCTTGCCGTTCAGGCCCATTCGCTCGGAGAGATAGAACACCGGCCCGCGTGAGTCGACCTTGACGGCGATGGCGACGACCAGGAGAACCGGGGCGACGGCGAGCAATGCTGCGGCAGCGAAGGCGAGGTCGAACGAGGTCTTGATGAAGCGCGTGGCACCGTGGTACGTCGGGCGCTCCACGTGCAGCATCGGCTGATCGGCGACAGGGTGCAGGGTGAGCCGCGGCACGGACGCATCGGCCACCCCCGGTGAGACGAGAAGATCGACGTCGAGTGGCTCGATGTCCCACACCAGGCGACGAATTCCTTTGGCGCCGAGGTGTTCGGTGGCTGTCACCGCCACCACGTCGGCACCGGTGGCGGCGAGTGCGGCTACCACGGCGTGCTCGTCCCCCAAGATCGGCACACTGTGTGTGGCGACACCGAGCACGCCGTGACCGCTCCCGAGAGCACCCGGCACGCAGACGCCCACAACGCGATACCCCGACGCCTTCTCGCGTTCCAACGCTGCGGTCATCTCGGAAGCTGCTGCGCGCGAACCGATCACCAGAACGTTGGTGACGAATTCGCCGGATCGCTGCTTGGCCCGCAGCCAGCCGCGCCAGAGGCGACGGCCGACGAGCAGCCCGAGCAGCCCGACCGGAAGCGCAATGGCAAGGTAGCCACGCGCAATGTCCAGCCGCAGGAGGAGGGCCGTGATCGCCACGAGGCCGAACAGCCGCGTGGTCACGGACACGATGCGACGGTATTCCTCGGCGCCGCTGCCGGTGATGCGCGTGGACCGGGTGCGATGAATGGCGAGCCCGGCCACCCAGGAGGCCGCGAGAACCACGGAGACAATGGTGTAGTCGACGAACGCGTACGGCGTTCCGACGGCACCGATCAGATCGCCGTCACTGCCGAAGCGAACAATGTGCGCAAGGGCGACGGCAATGGCGACCACAAGGGCATCGGTGACAGCGAGGCGGCGTTGGTACTGCCGGCGCCAGGACTGGGAGTTGCTGCCCTCGACCACCGGGACCAGCCGAGTGCCAGGTGCGGACCCGGTCACACGATCCACACTGGTCATGTCGGCACACCACCCTCGACAGCATCTTGTTCACGCAGCTACGGACGCTCCCGAGGCGTTCGGGCCGACGACGGAAAACGACCGGCCGCCAGAAACATAACACACAAACCAACCTTCGGTTTGTTCTGTTTGCGGAAAGATCTCGGCCGCGGCTACGGCGTCAGAGCCCCGGGATTGTCGGCAACGGCGGAAGAACGAGTGGCGGGATAAAGAATGGCGGCGGCGGGGGTGGCGCGGGCGCCGGCGCTGGAGCCGGAGCCGGCTCGGGTGCAGCAGCCGGGGGCGTGTAGGTGGACTGCCGCTGAGTGGTGGTCGGCGCGGGTGTGGGCGTCGGCGACGGGACCACGGGGGCCGGTGGTGGCGGCGCCGGAGCCGTGGTGGTGGGTGCGATCGTTGTGGTGGTCGGCGACTGCGTGGCGACGGGGGCCTGCACCGGGGCGTTCTCGCGGCTGCCGGTGTACCCCATCGCCACTCCCACCGCCGCTATCAGAGCGAGTGCCACCGCGGCGATCCCCGGGATCAGCGAACGGGTATCGGGTGAGTCGCTCTCCTCCGGGTTACCGCTCAGCCACGACGGCACGTTGGCGGCACGGGGGTCGGTGATCTCGCGCTCGAGCTGCGCGGCTCGACGCTCGCGCTCCTCGTGGCTGAGCTGTGGCGGCGCGATCCGGGCCGCCGTGTCGCCTCGCGCAGCGGCGCTCTCCGGTAGGGCGGTGGCCGGAACGTAGCGCTCGGTGTGCCGGAACGGCTCGACCCGCACGCCACCTGGCCCAACCGGCGGCACGGCCTCCTGCGGGGCGGTGATGGGCTCGCCGGAAACCTCCGAACCGGCGTCCTCCGAACCGGCGTCCTCGGAGGCCACATCCTCCGAACCGTCGTCCTCCGATTCGACATCCTCCGAGGCGAGGTCCTCCGAAGCGCTGACATCGGGGGCGGTGACATCGGGGGCGTCAACCTCCGCACCCGCGACATCGGCGGCCGGCTCCTCGGGAACATCGGGAACCGGGGGTGCGACGGGCGGGCGAGGGGCGATCAGACGGGCGGGCTTGGGCGAGGGGGATGCCTTCTCCCATTCGCCGACGATCAGCGCGGACTCGATCAGGTCGTCGTGTTCGACCTTCGAGGGCTCGACACCGTCAGCACGAACCTCGGGGGCACGAACCTCGGGGGCGGGAGCATCGGGAACGGGAGCATCGGGAACGGGGGACCGATCGCGGTAGTCGGCGAAGTCGTCGAAGCTCAGGGGATCGAACTTCAGGGGATCGAAGCCGATGGCCTTGATCGGCACCGGCGCGGGAACCGGCTCGGGGATGCCGCCGCTGTGTCCGGTCTCGGCAGCCCCGGTCTCGGACGACTCGGTCTCGGACGACTCGGTCTCGGACGACTCGGGCTCCGGCTCCGGCGGCGCGGGTGGTGCCGGTGGCGGCAGCAGCGGCCCTCCACCCAGCGACTCGACGGGCGTGGCCAACAGCGCGGCTCCCTTGGCGGCCACCAGCTCGGGCTCGACCGGGGTGATCAGGCGCAGGCCGGTCCATGCGGCGAGGGTTTGGCGCACCAGCGGGATACGAGAGCCGCCGCCGATCAACACGACGGCGTCGGCGGGTCGACCCGCCGCGGTGATGACCTCACGTACCAGGCGTGCGGAGTTCTCCACCGCAACGGTGATCAGGGCCTCGAAGGACTCGCGGGAGAGCAGCACCAGTCCGCCCTCACCGGGCAGGCACACCGCACCGCTGGTGGAGAGCTGTTCCTTGGCCAGGCGGCAGCGCAGCTCGAGCTCACGCAGGTCCACACCCTCGGCTCTGGCGATGCGGCGCATCTGCCCGTCGCGGACGAGGCGGTCGAAGTGGTTGCCACCGATGTCGTAGCTTCGGCGACTCGCGAGGATCTGCCCGTCGGAGATGTCGACGACACTCACTGTCAGGCCGGAGCTGCCCAGGTCATACAGCGCCACCGTGCCGACGCCGGTGAGGTCGCCCGATGCGTGCAGGAAGCACAGCGCGGCGTGAACCTCGGGAATGAGGCGGTAGTTGGCGATCCGCTGCTGCGCCATGGCCCTGGCCATCACGGACGCCTGCAGGTCGTCGCGATAGGCGACACCGGTGGCGGCGATGGTCTCGGGTTCGGCGGCCTCGTTGATGATGGACCCGATGGACTCCGCGGCGAGGGTTTCCACCTGCTCGGATGCTGTGTCGATGGCGCGGTGCCGGAAGACGGCGACGCTACCGAGTCGCAGGTTCGTGGAGGGCCGGGCCAAGCGCACTGCGCCTGTCCCGAGAGACACTCCGAGAACCGAACTCATCAGCCGCCTTCGCCAGGGTGACAGGGGTGGTGCAGGCATGGACTGCGCGACCGCCGCCGATGCGGGAGTCAGTCTAGCCATTGTGGAGAGAACCCGTCATTTCCGACCATGCACTGCCGGTCAGCGGGAAGGCCGTCCGAAAATACTGTACTTAACAAACTGAATGATCAGCAAGCATGGCGATCACATCGGTTTCGGTCTGATGCCTACAATCGCCGCCATGCATGTCCTGTACGTCTGCACGGGCAACATCTGTCGCTCCCCCACCGCCGAGCGCCTCACCCGCGCGGCAGCGCACTCGGCGGGAGCCGATCTGACCGCCGACAGCGCCGGGACCAGGGGTGTTGTCGGTCACCCCATCGAGTCGACGGCGGCGCGTGTGCTCGCGAACCTCGGTGGTTCGACGGCCGATTTCGCCGCCCGACGCCTGACCCCGGCCATCGCGACCGCAGCCGACGTCGTGATCACCATGACCGCCGAGCACCGCGACGACGTGGTCAGCGCCGTGCCGAAAGTCTTTCGACGCACGTTCACCCTGCTCGAGGCATCGGAGTTGGCTGTGCGCACCAATTCCGGCGATCCCGCGCAATGGTTGGCGGCGCGGGCGAGCGCACCCGTCGCCGACCTCGATATCGCCGATCCCTACGGTCACGGCGAGGCGGAGTTCGTGCGCATCGCAGCCCAGATCCAGCGTGCCCTGAACCCCTTGCTGTCGGTGTGGCTGTGAGGTCCGCGACCGGTGTCGCGACACCGGTAATGCACCGTTGTGCTGCTTCATCGTCGCCGACCCCATAACGTTGGCCGTGCACATCACGGATGGAGAGAGTCGATGGCGGACAAGCACGTCGCGGTCATTGCGGTCGCCGTTGCCGGAACGGCGTTGGCGGGCGGTGTGGGTTTCGCCGCGCTGACCGGTGCCTTCGGCGGGGACGACGGGTACGTGGCGCCACCGTCCGTGGGATCGGTGGTCACCGCGGGCAGCGCGGGCAGCGCCGCCTCGTCCACCGTGGTGATCCCGCCCTCGCCCACCTGGGAAGCCGCCACCGCCACCGCGCCCCCGTCGTCGACCCCACCCACCTCCACCACCGACGAGCGCCCGTCACGCACGCCGGAGCCGACCACCACCACCAAGCCCCGGCCCGGTGTCCGCACCAGCGAGCCGACGACGACGGAAGACGCCGAGAGCCGGTGATCTCGGCCGTCACCACGGTGCGACCGATCGCGCTGGCGACGGTGATGCTCGGCGGAGCGCTGGGTTCGCTGGCTCGCTATGCGCTGTGGAGTACACAGAACACGGGTGTGGGCACGCTGCGGATCACCGCGTTCACGCTGGTCGTCGGCTGCGCCCTGCTCGGTGGCGCCCTGGGTGCCACGACCCGCACGGGCGGCGCGCCGGTGCGCGAGTTCGCGATAGGCCTTGCCTCCGGTTTCTCGAGCTTCAGCGTGTTCGCGGTGCTCGCCGTGGTGGTACCGACGGCGTGGAGTGGGGTGGCGTACCTGGTGATCGTGCCGATCGTCGCGCTCGCGGCCATGACAGCCACGTGGGTCGTCGCCGCTCGGGTGAGCAGGCGGGGTCGGGCCCGGTGACGGAGTACCTGCTGGTGACCATCGGCGGCAGCCTCGGCTGCGGGCTGTACTGGGCGCTGGTGAACCATCCGCGGTGGGCGCCCGAGCGGGTGGTGCTGATCCTCAACCTGGCGGCGTCGGGTGTGCTCGGCATGGTGGTGGCCGCCGACCCCGGTCCGACGGTGGTGAACCTGCTGGGCCTCGGAGTGTTGGCGTCGGCCGCGCCGTTCACGGCACTCGGTGTGCACGCGAGCGCTGTCGAGGGCCCGAATCGGGTGCGGCAGATCGTGCTCGGGATCGGGGCCAACGTGATCGCGGGCGCGGCGACGGCGCTGCTGGGCTACCTCTCGGTGCGGTTCGGCACCACGCTCTACCGCAAGCTGTTCTGAGCCAGCACGCGCGCACCCTCGGCGATGAACGAGGCGGTGGCGTCGGCGGCGCGGACGGCGTCGACCCCGCCCGATCCGGCGAGGGCTCGGTGGGCGATGCCCTCCCCGATCACGGCGAGCTTGAAGTTGGCGAGTGCGAGGTAGAAGTTCCAGTGCCGCAACGTCCGTCCCGATACGCGGGCGTACGTCTCGGCCATGGCGTCGGCCGACGGGTACCTCGGGCTCGTCCACGCCGCACTGACGCCGAGTACCTCGTCGAACACCGGCTGGCGGTAGATGCACATCAGCGCGACATCGGTGAGTGGATCGCCGAGCGTCGACATTTCCCAGTCGACCACCGCGCGCACCACGGTGGGGTCGTCGGCGGCGAGAATGGTGTTGTCCACCCGATAGTCGCCGTGCACGATCGAGGCGTCCGACTCGGTCGGGATCTGCTGCGCGAGCGCCGCATGCAGCCGGTCGACATCGTCGAGGTCGCGGGTCTTGACCCGATCCCACTGGCGTTTCCAGGTGGCCACCTGCCGCTCGAGGTAGCCCCGGGGGCGCCCGAACTCCGCGAGTCCGATCGCCTCGTGGTCCACCGCGTGCAGCCGGGCGAGCACGCGCACCAGTTCCTCGGTGTTGGCCAGAACCTGCTCGTCGGTGAGGGTATCGAGGTCCTCGCGTGTTCGGATCACCTGTCCCGCTTGGAATTCCACGATCGTCATCGGCGCCCCCAGCACGTCGCCGTCGCGGTCGAAGGCCACCGTGCGCGCCACCGGTACGTCGGTCCCGCCGAGCGCACCGGTGACCGCCCACTCGCGAGCCATGTCGTGGGCCGACGGGGTGAGCCCGCTGGTCGGCGGTCGGCGGACCACCCATGCACGAGAAGCGTCGAACGCCTTGAAGGTGAGGTTGGAGCGACCCCCGCTGATCAGCTCCACGGTGAGCGGGCCGTCGAGATCCACACCCTGAGCGCGCAGGAAGCCCTCCAGCGCAGCGGTATTCATCCCTGCCAGTTCGGTCACCGACCGAACCTCCGGGGCGTCTGCGCGGCCTTCCGCGCCGCGGAGACCGCCCTCTTGGCGATGGCCCAGCGGTGCGCCTCGGAGGGGCCGTCGTAGATACGGAAGGGCCGCACCTCGCGCAGCAGGCGCGCGAGCGGCAGGTCGTCGGATACGCCGAGGCCACCGCACAGCTGCACGCTGCGGTCCACGACGCGGAAGATGGCCTCGGATCCGAAGGCCTTCGCGATCGAGGTCTGATCGGAGGCCGGTGAGCCCTGATCGAGCGCCCAGCAGGCCTGTACCAGCAGGGCACGGGTGGCGGCGATGTCGATCTCGTTGTCGGCGATCATCTGCTGCGCCATGCCCAGGTTCGCGATGGGTCCGCCGAACCCCTCGCGGCGCACCACATGGTCGAGGGCGATGTCGTGGGCGCGGCGGGCGGCCCCGAGCCAGCGCATCACGTGCGTCATGCGGGCGGGCCCGAGGCGCACACCCGCGTACGCGAATCCTTCGTCGACGGCGCCGAGCACGTTCTCGTCGGGCACGAAGACGTTGTCGAGCAGCACTTCGCAGTGGCCACCGATCATCGATTTGTCCAGCGTGGAGATGTGCCGGGACACGGTGATGCCTGCAGTGTCGGCGGGGGCGAGGAACATCGTGGCGCCGCCGCGGTCGCCGGGGCTGCCGCTGGTGCGAGCCATGATGATGAAGAACCCGGCTCCGTCGGCACCGGTGATGAACCACTTGTGGCCGCTGATGCTCCACCCACCCTCGGCGCGCACGGCCGCTGTGGTCAGGGCGGACGGGTCCGAGCCGGCACCGGGGGCGGGCTCGCTCATCGCGAAGGCGCTGCGCACGTCGCCCGAGCACAGCGGAGCGAGGAACTGCTCCTTCTGCGCGGGTGAGGCGATGGCCTCGAGCATGTGCACGTTGCCCTCGTCGGGGGCGTTGATGTTCAGCGCAGCGGGGCCGAAGAGGGAGTATCCGGCCTCCTCGAACACCGGCGCGCGGTCGGAGAGGTTCAGACCCAACCCGCCATAGCGCACGGGGGCGTGCGGGGCGTAGACCCCGGCCGCCTCGGCGGCGAAGCGCATGTCGAGGCGTATCTCGTCGCCACCGGCCGCAGCCACGTCACCGGCGTGCGCGTCCTCGAGGGGCAGCACGTAGTCGCGGATCAGTGTGCGCGTTCGATCGACGATGCTCGTCACGTCGGGCTCGTAGGACAGGTCGACAGCCACTTCTTCTGAACTCCTCGCAAAGTCGTCCCCCCTGCATTGCGAGCATGACACATCGGCGCCGCCCGCCCGGTGCGGTGCCGCCGAACGCACGCAGGCGCGCCGCCGCCTAACCTTGAGCGGTGACCCGGTTCGGACGCTGGCTGCTGATCGCGCTGAGCGTGCCGATCGTGGTCACCGTGGTGATCGGGATCAGCGGGTACGTGCTGCTGACCCGCGCGCACGTCGATCGGGTCAGCACCGCCGACGCGATCATCGTTCTGGGCGGCGAGCACGATGGGCGCGAGGAGTATGCGATCTCGCTGGCCCGCTCCGGCGTGGCGGGAACGGTGGTGCTCTCCAACCCCTACAACCCGCGCGATGCGCTGATGAATCGGTTGTGCGCGGCGAGCACGCCGGGCGTGACGGTGATGTGCGAGAAGCCGTCGCCGTCGACCACCCGGGGCGAGGCCATTCTGACCGAGCGCCTGGCGCGGCAGTACGGCTGGCGACACGTGGTGGTGGTCAGTTGGCGCTACCACCTGCCGCGGGCGCGGTACATCTTCTCGCAGTGCTTCGACGGCACCGTCACCATGTCCACCCCGCCGCGCACCTATCCGCTCTCCCTCGCCGACTGGGAGTACGTGTACCTCTACCAGTTCTCCGGCTTCGCGAAGGCCGCCCTGCAGGGCAGCAACTGCACCGGGTGAACCTGCACCGGATGAGCACGCTCGGGTGACACCAGGGCAGACTGGTGGGATGGAGGAGATCTTGGACTTCGTGCGCACGCTCGACGGAATTCTCGACCTGGCACCCGAGGAGGGGTCCGATTTCCCCGAGATCGCGTGGGGTGATCACTTCTTCTACTTCTCCCCCAGCGGCGAGATCCCGGGCAACGTGCAGCCCTTCGCGACCATCGTGACCAAGGACTACCCGGGCGATGCGGTGTCCGATCTCGATGCTCCCGGCCGCTGGCGCCTGAACATCCACATCGACCGGGCCACGCACGCGGAGTTGTTCGCCGACGGCACCCCCGAACCCGGGCCGACGGCCGACGTGTTCACCCCGCATCCGCTCTACGGCAAGTCGTACTGGGTGTCGGTGATCAACCCGGACACCACGCGCGAGACCGCGAAGCTGCTGCTCGGTCAGGCCTACGGGAGGGCGCGGATCGCCGGGTTGCCCTCGAGTACCTGACCGATCTCCGCGAGCGCGTCCGGTCCACCGAGATCCTGGTGCGCAAAGCGTGTGCGGCGCAGGGTGATCGAACCCGACACCACGGGGTGCCACTGCTCCGCTGCCGCCGAGGCGGCCGCGGCGAAGAACTCCACGTTCGCGGCGACGACGGCGGGCACATAGTCCGCGACGAGGCGGGGAGCGTCGTCCATGGGGGCGAAAGCGCGCTCGATGTGCTCGGCGGTGAGGAACTCCGCGAGCGCGGACCCGACCTCGCGCAGGCTCCCGATGACGGCGACCGGATCCTCGGCGCCGGGCACCCCCAGCAGCTCACCGAGGTCGGCGTACGTCAGTCGTCCCTGGCCGGGTGGGGGGTCGAGGTACGCATCGAGCATCACCAGGCGTGCCACGGTGTCACCGCCGCGCTCGAGTTCGGCGGCCACCGCGTGGGCGATCACGCCGCCGAGTGACCAACCGAGCAGGTGGTACGGGCCGTGCGGCTGCACGCGGCGGATCTCGGCGACGTAGCGGCGGGCGTAGGCGTCGATGGACGACGGCGCACGCTCACCGCCCAGCAGCCCCGGCACCTGCAGCCCGTACAGCGGCGTGCCCGGCATGGACGACCGCAGCGCGGCGTACCCCCACGCGAGCCCGATGGCGGGGTGGATGCAGAACAGCGGTGGCCCCACCGCCGATGCCCCGCCGCCCGACGACGATCCGCTGGCCAGCCCCGGGGACAGCGGAACCATCACGCGCAGAATGGAATCGGACTGATCGCCCGCATCGCCGTCGATCAACGAGGCCAACGCCGCCGGGGTCCGGGCGATGAACATCCACGCCACCGGCAGGGGACGGGCGAGGTGCTCACGGAGGGCGTCCATCACCGCCACCGCCGCGAGCGAGTGCCCACCCACGTCGAAGAAGTCGTCGTCGGCGCCCACGTCGCGCGCAAGGATCAGCGCCATGGTCTCCACCACCAGCTTCTCGGTGTCGGTGGCCGGCGGCCGGTGGGTGAGCGTGGCGGTGGTGGGCTCGGGCAGTGCATCGATGTCGAGCTTGCCGGAGGTGGTGCGCGCGAGCGCGGCCACCGACACGATCGACGACGGGATCAGGTGCACCGGCAGTGTGCGGGTGGCCATGGCCCGAATGTCCTCGATGGGCGCCGATCCGACGTAGTAGGCGGCGAGGGTGCCGCCCGCGGCGACGACGGCCACCTGCTCGACGCCGCTGTGCCGCAGCAGGGCGGTCTCGATCTCGGCGGGTTCGATGCGGTGCCCGCGGATGGTGATCTGCGCGTCCGCCCGCCCCAGGTAGTCCAGCACCGGGTCGTGATCACCGCCGTTCCACGCGGCGATGTCGCCCGTGCGGTACATGCGGCTGCCGTTGCCGGCGTAGGGGTTGGCCACGAACCGGTCCGCGGTGAGCCCGGCGGCACCGACGTACCCGCGCGCCAGGGCCGGTCCGGCGAGGTAGAGCTCACCCGGCACACCGCGGGGCAGACGACGCAGCCGTGAGTCCAGGACCAGGGCCTCGAATCCGTGGGTGGCGCGGCCGATCGTGGGGGTGTCGCCGCGCACCAGCTGCTCGGAACACGTTGCCATGACGGTGGTCTCGGTGGGCCCGTAGGCGTCGAAGACGCGTGCGCTGCGCGACCACGTGTCGATCAGCGCCGCATTGGAGGCCTCGCCGGCCATGATCACCACCTCGGCGGTGGGCACTGCGGAGGGATCGGTCGCCTGGAGCACGGACGGGGTGAGCGTGAGGTGCGTGACGCGGTGCCGGGTGATGTGGCGGGCCAGATCGTCCCCCGCGTACACCCCCGGCGGGACGGGTACCAGCGCGGCGCCCGATCCCCACGCCAACAGCATCTCGAACACCGACGCGTCCACGGTGGGGGCGGCGAAGCCGAGGATGCGCGAGCGCGCGCTCGGGGTGAACCGATTCTGCTGTGCGGCAATGAGATCACCGATGCCCGCGTGGGTCACCATGACACCCTTGGGTGTGCCGGTGGAGCCCGAGGTGTAGATCACGTACGCCGGATCGGCCGCCCGCGGGGGCGCGTAACCGTGCGGGGGAGGCTCGCTGCCGGGGCGCCCGTCGTGTGCGGCGTCGACGGTGGCGGGCTCGACCTCGATCCACAGCAGCGAACCCTGATCGACCCCGGCCGGATCCACCCCACCCAGGCCGACCACGGGGGCGCTCTGCCGCAGCATCGCCTCGATCCGCTCGCGAGGGTGGTCGGGGTCGATGGGCAGGAACGCAGCACCCACCTTCGCCACGGCCCATACCGCCACGTAATACTCCACCGATCGCCCCAGGGCGATGGCCACTACGCGTCCCGGCCCGGCGCCGCGTTCGATGAGCCTGTGCGCCAGTCGGTTCGAGAGCGTGTCCAGGTCGGCGAAGGTGAACACACGGTCGCCGTCGACGGCCGCGACACCGAACGGCGTCGCGTCCACCGCGGCGGCGATCACCTCCCCGAACGTGCGCACCGGCACCGAGGGCACCCGATGGGTGGCGCGTTCGCCCTCGGTGAGGATGTCGATGTCGCCCACGGCCACGGTGGGATCGGCGGCCACGGTGTCGAGGATGCGGACGAATCGCTCGCTCATCTCCCGTACCACCGACCGGGCGAACCGGTTGCCGTTGAAGCTCACCCGGCCCCGACCGGTCTCGGAGATCACCCACTCGAGATCGAACTGCGTGGCATCGGTCTCCACCGCGGTCACCGTCACCGGGGCACCGTCGAACGATACGGTGGGCGGCTCGAGGTCGTGGACGGCGAGGAGCACCTGGAAGATCGGGTGGCTGTCGTAGGTGCGCACGGGATCGAGAGCGTCGACGATGTCGTCGAACGGAACGTCCTGATGCGCAACGGCATCGAGGTCCGCGGTGCGCACGGCGGCAACGAGGTCCACCCACCGGGTGGACGGCGCCACCTTCGTCCGCAGGGCCAGAGTGCCGGCGAACATACCCACCAGGTCGTCCAGGGCGGGGTCGGTGCGGCCGGTGACGGGTGTGCCGATCACCACGTCGTCGGTGCCACCGAGTTGCGCCATCAGGATCGCCAGGGCCGCGTGCAGCACCACGAAGCGGGTGACGCCGTGGGCGGGGGCGAACTCGCCGAGGGCGGTCCACGTGCGCCCGTCGATCACCAGGTCGACGGGCACGGCCGCACCGGATGTCGGAGTGCCGGTGGGCAGTTCGATGTACTGCGGGGCGCCGGCGAGGGTGCGGCGCCAGAAGTCCAGGCGCTCGGCGGTGCGCGCGGCCACCACGTCGCGCTGCCACAGCCGGTAGTCGCCGTAGTCCACCCGGCCCACCTCACCGCGGAAGTGCGGGGCGTACCCCCGACGGCGGGCCTGGTAGGCGGCGGTGATGTCGCGGGTGAAGGGCCCGATCGACCCGCCGTCGACGGCTATGTGGTGCACCACCACCACGAGCGTGAGGGACGTCCGGTCGAACATGGTGCCGTGATCGAGCAGCGCCAGCCGGAGCGGGGTGTCGATGGTCAGATCGAACGGTTGCGCCACCACCTCCCGCACCGCGTCGTCGAGCCCGGCCGCCGGCACCACCCGCGGGCGCAGTTTCGGCACGGCGCTCTCGGCGGGGGTGTCGACGGCGAGAGGGCCGTCCTCACCGGCCGGGTACACCGTGCGCAGGGGACGGTGGTGATCGACCACGTCCACGATGGCGGCGCGCAGCACGTGCAGATCGACCCCCTCGGGGAGCTCGACCCGGAAGGCGGTGTTCAGTGCGGACGAGCCGGGGTCGATGCGGCTGAGCAGCCACATGCGCCGTTCGGCCGGGGATGCGGGCAGCGAGTCGAACATCTCGGTGTCGCTGTGCCCGATCGGCGGCAGCACGGCGGTGTCGGTGGGCACACTCACGCGCGCGAGCCGCCGCGGGGTGGGGTTGTCGAAGAGCAGCCGCGCGGGTACCGCGTAGCCGAGGGCCCGGCTCAACTCGGACGCCGCCCGAATGGCGCTCAGCGAATCCCCGCCGTGGTCGAAGAACGAGTCGGTGGCACCGAAGGTGCGCACCCCGAGCACCTCGGCCAGCACCGCGACGATCAGTTCCTCGTCCAGACTCTCGGCGGGCGCGGCGACGGGTACCGGGCGCAGGGTGTCGTCGACGAGCGCGCTTCGGTCGAGCTTGCCGTGCGCGGTGACCGGCAGCGCGTCGATCACCACGATGCGGGCGGGCACCGACCACGCGGGCAGGTAGCGGGCGGCGTACTCGAGAAGCTCTGCGGGGTCGGTCGCGCCGTCATCGGTGGGGACCACCCACGCCAGCACCGTCTCCTCGCGCACGTCGACGGCCACGGCCCGCACACCGGGGTACCGGGTCAGTACGCCCTCCACCTCGCCGAGTTCGAGGCGACGCCCCCGAACCTGCACCTGCGTGTCGACGCGATCGACGAACACCAGGGATCCATCGGCGATGCGGCGTACCCGATCACCCGTGCGGTAGGCGCGCCCACCGCCCGGCGCGGCGACGAAGCGGGCGGCGGTCTCGGCGAGCATTCCCCGGTAGCCACGGGCCAGCATCGGCCCCGCGAGGTAGAGCTCGCCGACGAATCCGCGCGGCACCGGGCGCAGATGCGCGTCGAGGATCATCGCGGCCACCCCCTCGAGGGGGCGGCCGATGGTGACCGGCGACTGCGCTCGCAGCGGATCGGTCAGGGTGGCCACCACGGTGGCCTCGGTGGGCCCGTACGCGTTGAGCATTCGACGCGGCTGCGCGGTCCAGGTGTCCACGGTGTCCGCGGTGAGCAGATCTCCACCGACGGCCACGGTGCGCACGGTGGGCACGGGCGGCACGGTGGCGAGAACCGCGGGCGTGGACAGGTAGTGGGTGATGCGGTGCTCGCGCAGGAAGGCCGCCATCTCGTCGCCGCCGACGAGGTCGGCCGGGGCGATCACCAGCGTCGCACCGGCCGCGAAGGCCAGCATCATCTCGAGAACGGCGGCGTCGAAGTTCGTCGAATACCCGGCCAGCACCCGCGACTGCTCGGTCACCGCGTACCGCCCGGGTACCTGCGCGGCGAGGTTCGCCACCGAGGCGTGCGTCACCGCAACGGGTTTGGGGCGCCCGGTGGTGCCGGAGGTGTGGATCACGTAGGCGAGGTTGCCGGGCCGCACCGCGGCGGGCCGGTACGTGTGATCGAGCGCGGCGACGGTCAGGGCCCGCCCGGCACCGGGGTCGATCCACTCGAGGTAGGTCTCGGGCCCGCTGCCGAGGCCGATGCGTGCGGTCTCGAGCATCGCCCGTCGCCGCTCCGGCGGGTAGCGAGGGTCGACGGGCATGAACGCGGCACCGGCCTTGAGCGTCGCCCACACCGCGACGATGTAGTCCGCCGATCGTGGAATCGACAGCGCCACTTCATCATCCGGCCCGATCCCGCGGTCGAGCAGCACCATGGCCAGTCGGGTCGAGCGGGCGTCCAATTCGGCATACGTCATCTCGGTGCCGGCAGCAGCGGTGATCTCGGCACCCCCGCCGGCCGGGTCGATCACCGCCAGGGCCGCTCCGCGCGCGAGGTCGATGCTCGCCAGAGTCCCCGTCAACGGGCCGGGTACGACGGGCAGTGCGGTGTCGCTGTCGAGTTCGACCGATCCGACGGGTAGCCGCGGGGTGGTGGCGGCGGCGGTGAGCACCGCAACCACCATCTGCCCGATGCGGCGGGCGGTGTCGGCGGCGACGATGTCGACCGCGTGCAGGATGCGCCCGGACACGCCCTCCTCGCTCACCACCACCTCGACGGCGAGGTCGTACTCGGTGGCGCCGGAGTCGAGCGGGGTGATCTCGAACGGCATGTCGTCGACGGCGTCGTCGGGTGCCTCGACGGCCAGCATCACCTGGAAGACGGGGTGCTCACCGACCCGGTGATGCGCCGCACGGTGATGTGCGAGAACGTCGAACGGCAGCGAGGAGTGTTGCAGCGCAGCAACATCGGCGGTTCGAACAGCACCGAGAACCGAGGTGAAGGGCGCGTCGAGGTCCACGGTGACCGGCAGCGCGACGGTGCCGACGAACATGCCCACCAGCTCGTCCAGCTCGGGTACCGCCCGCCCGGCGGTGGCGGTGCCGATCACCACGCGTGGGTTGTCGGCCAGGCGCGCGAGCACGATCGCCAGGGCGGTGTGCAGCATCATGAACCCGGTGACGCCGCCGATGCGGGCGAGATCGGTGACCTCCGACCACAACCGAGCATCGACCTCGAACGGTACCGACGCGCACGCGTGCGAGCGTCGCTCGGGCCGCACGCCGTCGGGGGGCACCCGAGCGGCATCGGTGTAGTCGGCCAGAGCGCCGTCCCAGTAGGCCAGTTCTGCCTCGCTGACGGCGTCGACCACCGCGCGGTTCCACACCGAGTACTGCCGGTAGGTCACCGGCAGCGGCGACCACACCGGCGCCGACCCGCCGCTGGTGCGCGCTCGATACGCGGTGATCAGATCTGCGATCAGGGGCCGAACCGACCAGCCGTCGGCGTTGATGTGGTGCGTCACCAGCACCACCACCATGTGGCTGCCCGCCGAGTACAGCCATGCGCGCAGCGGCACCGCCCGCGTCACGTCGAACCACGTCGCGGCCGCCGCGGCGCACACACGCGGCAGGTCCGCCTCGTCGATGGCCTCCACCCGCAGATCCGGCAGCACCTCGTCGACGGCGAGCACCACCTGCTGCGGAGTTCCGTCGTCACCGAGGGGGTAGTAGGTGCGCAGGCTCTCGTGCCGGGCCAGAACGTCGCGTAGCGCCTCCACCAGCGCGGCCGGGTCGGCGTCGGGGTCCAGGCGCGCGGCCAGCGGTAGGTTGTAGGCCGGCGACGTGGTGTCGAGCTGGTTGACCATCCACATGCGCTGCTGGCCGTAGGACAGCGGAACGTGCTCGGGCACAGGCATATCCGCCACGCCGAGAACCGGGGCGGGCTCAGCGAGGTCGGCCGCACGGGCCAGGGCGGCCACGGTGGGCCCGTCGAACAGGGCGGGCAGGCCCAGGTGGCAGCCCAGCTCGACGTTCACGCGTGCGATCACCCGGGTGGCGCTCAGCGAATCACCACCGAGGGCGAAGAAGTTGTGATCACGGCCCACCCGGCTCTCACCGAGCACCTCCGCGAACACCGACGCCACGAAGCGCTCGGTGTGGGTGATGGGCTCGACGTACGCGGTCGCGGCCGCGGCGGTGGGCTCGGGGAGGGCGCGGCGATCGATCTTGCCTCCCGCGGTCAGCGGCAACGACCGTACGACCACCATCACGGCGGGCACCATGGCGGCGGGCAGGTGCGCCCGCGCGTGCTCGCGCACCCCCGCCACGCCGGCTGTCGGCCCCGGGCCGTCCGCCACGAGGTAGCCCACCAGACGGCCGTCGCGCACGTCCACCACGGCCTCGCGCACCCCGTCGCACCCGCGCAGCACCGCCTCGATCTCGCCGAGTTCGATTCTGCGGCCATGCAATTGGATCTGGGAGTCCCGGCGGCCCAGGAACTCGAACACCGGCAGCGCGGGCTCCGCGGCGTGGGCGCCACCGAGGCGACGAGCGCGTCGGCGCACCACGTCGCCCGTACGGTAGAGCCGCCCGCCCTGGTGCGCCACGAAGCGGGTGGCCGTCGCCGCCGGAGCGTCCACGTACCCGCGGGCGACGCCGACGCCACCGAGGTACAGCTCACCGATCGCCCCGTCGGGCACGGGCTGCAGGCGATGGTCGAGCACCAGCGCGTGCACGCCGGGCAGCGCGCTGCCGATGGTCACCGGCTGCCCCGGCACCATCGGCTCGGAGAGTGTGGCCAGCACGGTGGCCTCGGTGGGTCCGTACGCGTCGAGCATGGTTCGGCCCGGCACCGCGAAGCGGGTGACCAGTTCTGCCGGACACGCCTCACCACCGACGTCGAACACCTCGACGGTGGCCAGGTCCTCCGGTTCGAGCGTGGCGAGCACCGACGGCGCGGTGATCAGGTGGGTGATCGACTCGGTCACCAGCCAGCGGCCCAGTTCGGGGCCCGCGGCCAGGTGCGACGGCGCGATCACCAGTTCGGCCCCGGACACCGCCGCGGCCAGGATCTCCTGGAGCGAGGCGTCGAACACCGGCGCGGCGAGATGCGCGACGCGTGAGTTCGGACCCATGCCGTACCGGTGCGCGACGGTGTCGGCGAGGGTGGCCAGGCCACGATGGGTCACCGAGACACCCTTGGGCACACCGGTGGAGCCGGAGGTGTGGATGACGTATGCCTCGGTGTCGACGGTGACGGGCCGGATCGGCACCACCTCGTGCGCGGGCGGCAGGTCGAGCCGGTCGATCTGCAGCCATGAGATCGCGCCGCGCGGCACGGACTCGGTGCTGACGGTCAGACCCAGCACCGCGCCGGCCACCAGCGAGGGCAGTCGCGGATCGGTGGGGTCGACGGGCACGAAGGAGGCGCCGGTGAGCGCCACGGCCCACATGGCGGTGACCGACGCCGGTGATCGGGGCACCGCGACGGCCACGCGGTCCTCGGTACCGATGCCGCGGCGGATCATCTCGGCCGCCAGTGCCAGCGCGCCCGCCCGGTCGGTCACCCGGGGGGCTGCGGCGAAGATCTGCGCGAGGGTGCGCGCGGGGGCACCGGGCGGCGGCGGCTGCAGCAGATCCGCGCGCTCCTGCGCGGTGGTCACCTCGATGGCACCGAGCGGGGTGCTCGGCTCGGCCGCGACCACGGTGTCGAGCAGGGCCAGCAGCCGCCGGTGGTGCACGGCGAGGTCGGCGCGGCTGTAACGGTCGGGGTTGCCGAGCAGGTCCACGCGCGTGGTCTTGCCCGCGACGGCGGGGTAGATGTTGAGCATCAGGTCGTCGATCGGGCCGCTCGAGAGCACCCGGTACTCCCCGACGGCGTCACCGAGTCGAATCTCCGAGTCGAACATCATGATGTTGACCGTCGGCCCGAACGCCCCGCGCCCACCTCCGGTGACGGTTCCGCGCGTGCCCAGTTCTCGCACCAGGTCCTCCACCCGGTACCGCTGGTGGCGCAGCGCCCCGGTCAGGTGCACCACCACCTCGCGCAGGAGATCGTCGAGAGTGGCGTCGGCGGGGGTGGCGATGCGCAGCGGCACCACGTTGCTCATCATGGCGCCGGATTCGCGCAGCATGCGGGTGGTGCGACCGGAGACCGGCAGCGATGCGATCACGTCGTCGGAGTCGGTCGTGCGGGCGAGGTAGAGCGCGAACGTCGCGAGCACCACCGGTACGTCGGAGGAATTGTTGCGGGCCGCATGCTCGCGCATGGCCTCGGCGGTGGTGGCGGCCAGTTCCGAGCCCACCGAGATCGCCAGTTGCCCGGGGCCCGGCTCGCCACCGGCGAGGGTGCGCACCGGCGGCAGGTCGGTCATGCGGTCGAGCCAGAACTCGCGGTCGGCAGCCTGTCTGCTCGATCCGGTGTACTCGGCGTCGAAGCGGTGGATCCGCTCGGGATCCAACGCCCGTGTGGGCGGCGGCGCGGTACCCGTGAGCAGCGCGTTGTAGATCGCGCCCACGCGGGTCTGCAGCGCGATGGCACCCAGGCCGTCCATCACGGCGTGGTGGGCGCGGCTGAACCAGAAGTACCGCCCATCGCTCAGGTGCAGCACCACCGACCACACCAGCTGATCGGTGGCCATGTCCACCGGCCGACGAGTCTCCCGGTCCATGAAGGTGTGCGCCGCGGCCTCCGGGTCGGCCTCGGCGCGCAGGTCGATGTATTCGAGGGCGTACGGGGAGTCGAAGTCGGCCACCTGCACCGGGCCGTCCTCGGTGTCGTGTATCGACAGCGCCGGTGTGACCAGCTCACGCGAGCCGGTATCGGAGGCGCGGATGAGCAGGCCGATATCGAGCGAGCCCGAGATGTCGACATATTGCGCAACGGTGAACGGGACGTCCGGCGCCAGCTTCTGAGCCAGCCATATGTTGAGCTGAGCAGGGGAAAGAGGTGTCACATCGTTCGGCACCGCCACCTCCCTTCGCGCCGTGCGGGTCGCTGGGCTTGCACAACGCAGGAGCATTCGGTCTAGTGCCCTTACGCTAATGGGCAACGGGGCCCGTCTCCACTCGGACCGTTGCGAATACCGCAATTCAGTGGATGTCACATGTCGGGGGGATTACCGCAGATGACGGCCGAGACAGTTTCATCGCCGCGACGCACGCGCACCAAACCGATTCTCATCGGACTGGGGGTGATTCTCGTCGCACTTATCGCGTTCGGAGCCTGGCTGGCCTATACCGCGAACTCGGCCCAGAATTCACTGACCGCCACGCGCGACGCCGCCCAGCAGGCCAAGACCGCGCTGCTCGAGGGCAATGTGGACGCCGCTCGCGAGGCCGCCGCCCGCGCCGCGGCGTCGGCCGCACAGGCCCGGGACGACACCACGTCGATCCCGTTCTCCGTCGCCAAAGCCGTTCCCTATCTTGGTGATCCGCTGGACACCGTTGCCGATCTGACCACGGTGGTCAAGGGTCTGGCGGACACCGTCCTGGTGCCCGTGGCCGATGCCGGCTCCGGTATCTCCCCGAAGTCGCTCGTCGCCGGTGCGGGTCGGGTGGACCTCGCGCCGCTGCGCACGGCGCAACCGATCCTCGAGAAAGCGTCGGCCGCGGCACGAACTCTCGCCGACGATGCGGGGGCAGTTCCCGAGTCACCTTTCGTGAGCCGGATCAATGATGCGCGCGAACAATTGCAGACACAGACGAGAGACCTCTCGGGACTTCTCACCAATACCGCCATCGCCAGTCGACTTCTGCCCGCGATGCTCGGCGGAGATGGACCGCGAAACTACTTCCTGGCGTTCCAGACCAATGCCGAAGCGCGCGGGACGGGTGGACTTCTGGGCGGATTCGGCATCATGAACGCCGACAACGGTGCGGTGACCGTGCAGAAGTTGGGCCCGAACACCGAGCTGCCCGTCACCGCCACCCCGATCGACCTCGGGGCCCAGTACGCCGCGCTGTGGGGCCCGCGCAACACCACCACCGACTTCCGCAACTCCAACGCCAGCCCCAACTTCCCCTACGCGGGGCAGATCTGGGCGTCGATGTGGCAGCAGCGCAGCGGTCAGCGCCTCGACGGCACCATTGCCACCGACCCGATCGCGTTGAGCTACATCCTGGGCGCCACCGGCCCGGTGACCTTGGCCGACGGGGAGTCGATCTCCGCCGACAACGTGGTGCAGACCACCCTGTCGACCGCGTACGCCCGCTTCGGCGACGACCAGACGGCGCGCAAGCAGTATCTGCAGGACATCGCCGCCGCGGTGGTGGCCAAGGTGACCTCGGCGGCCGGGTCCAACCCTCAGGGCCTGGCCGACGCGTTGGGCCGCGCGGCCGGTGAGGGTCGGCTGGCGGTGTGGAGTGCGAACCCCGACGAGCAGAAGACCATCGCCGACACTCGCATCGGCAGTGCGCTGCCGCAGGAGCAGGGGCCGTTCGCGTCGGTGATCGTCAACAATGCCGGCGGCAACAAGCTCGACTACTACCTGCGGCGCGAGCTGTCCTACACCGGTGGCGACTGCTCGGGCGATACCCGCACCACCACGGTGACGGCCACCCTCACCAATGCCGTCGACCCCACAGGTCTGACCCCGTACGTGGCCAGCACCTTCCGCACGGACGTGCCCTTCGGTACCAACGAGTCCATCGTCTACCTGTACGCGGCAGTGGGGTCGAAGATCACCAAGGTCACCTCCAACGGCCTGCCCGCGTTCACGGTGCAGACCGGTGTGGAGCTGGGGCATCCGGTGACCGCGGTGTACGTGACCACTCCGCCGGGCAAGACCTCGACGGTGCAGTACACCGTCACCGAACCAACGGCGCCGGGCGAACCGGATTTCCCCGTTCAGCCGCTGGTGGACACCCCGAAGGTCACTGTCGAGGTGCCCACCTGCAAGTAGCGGGCTACTTCGCGTGCGAGGCGCGGCGGCCGCGGGGGCCGGGGCTGTTGGTCTCGGAGACCTGCACCACGCCGAGCTCGCTGATGGTGGCCGGGATGATGTCGCCCTGCTTGGGGAGGGTGTGGTCGGTCTCGTAGGAGTACCGGTAGTCCTCGGCACGCTTGCCCTTGAGCGGGGTCATGGTCATGACCGAGCCGATCACCGGGATACCCACCTGGGTGAGGTTGCCGATGGCGCGGGTGACCTCGTCGTTCTTGGTGTGCCCGTAACGCGTGACCAGGATGGCGCCGTCGGAGAACGCGGCCACCACGGCGGCATCGGTGACCGGCAGCAGCGGCGGCGCGTCCACGATCACGTAGTCGAACATCCCTGCCAGCTCGGCCAGGGTGCTGCGGGCGGCCTCGGAGCCGAGCAGCTCGGACGGGTTGGGCGGCAGCGGACCCGAGGCGAGCACCTCGAGGCCCACGAAGGCGGTGGGCTGGAGAACATCGCCGACGTCGGCCTGGGCGGCGAGCACGTTGGACAGCCCGGCCGCGCCGACCATCCGGAGGTACTTGCCCACACGCGGGCGGCGCAGGTCGCCCTCGACCAGCACCACGCGGTGCCCGGCCTCGGCCAGCACCAGGGCGGTGTTGATCGCGGTGGTGGTCTTGCCCTCGGCGGGAATGGCGGAGGTGACCACGATGACGCGCGGCGGCTTGTCCACCTCGAGGAACTGCAGGTTGGTGCGCAGTTCGCGGAACGCCTCGGCGCTGGAGGTGGAGTCGGTGGCGAAGGAGATGGTGGCGTTCTCGGCGAGCTTGGTGTCGAGCGGCACCACACCCACCACCGGGGCACCGGCCAAGCGTGCGAGGTCCGCGCGTTCCTTGACGGTGTTGTCGAGACGATCACGCAGCACCGCCAGGGCGATACCGAGCAGCAGGCCGACGGCGAATCCGAGGGCGACGTTGCGCTTGGTGTTGGGCGAGACCGGCGTGGAGTTGACCTGCGCCGGCTCGACCACGCTCACCTTGGCGATGGCGGCCCCGCCGCTGGGCGGTGTCTCGAGCTGCTGGACGAACACCACGAAGGTGTCCCCGATGGCGTTGGCGATATCGCGGGCGCGGGTGGCGTCGGCGTCGGTGACGGAGACGTTGATCAGCACGGTGTCCGGGCTCGAGGTCGCCTTGACCTTGGCGGCCAACTCGGCCGGTGTCAGCTTCAGACCCAGCCGGTTGATGGTGTTCTGCGCGACGGATTCGCCGGAGAGCAGCTGGGTGTAGGAGGCGACGCGCTGCTGCGAGGCGAGGTTGCCCTGGTAGGCGTCGGTCACCGAGGAACTGGCCGTGCCGGTGGTGGAGACGTACAGCTTGACCGTGGACGAGTACTGCGGCGTCGCGATCAGCGAGTAGGCGAGGGCAGCGGCGGTGGCCACGACGGTGGTGATCACGATGATGATCCACCGTGCACGTAGGACCTTGATGTAATCCGAGATGTCCACTGTCGATTCCCCCTGCTTGCCACGGACCGGACCGACGAACGAGCGGCCGGTTTCGGGGTCAGACTAAACCGGACCGAGCCGTACGGCACATCGGCGGATCGAATGGATGTCGAAGGTCATTACTTTCCCCGAGGTAATTCGTGCCTTTCCAAGAGGCCGAGCAGGTAATCGCCGTAGCCGGATTTGGCGAGTTTCTCGGCGCGTTCGCGCAGCTGCGCATCGTCGATGGCGCCCACCCGCCAGGCCGCCTCCTCCGGGCACCCCACCTTCAATCCCTGACGGTGTTCGATGGTGCGGACGAACTGCGAGGCCTCGAGCAGGGAGTCGAAGGTTCCGGTGTCGAGCCAGGCGGTGCCGCGCGGCAGCACGTCCACCCGCAGGCTGCCCTGCTCCAGGTAGGCGCGGTTGACGTCGGTGATCTCGTACTCACCGCGGTCGGACGGCTCGAGATCGCGAGCGATGGCAACCACGTCGTTGTCGTAGAAATACATTCCGGGCACTGCGAACGGACTCCGCGGAACCTTCGGCTTCTCCTCGAGGGAGATCGCGACCCCGGATCCGTCGAACTCCACCACGCCGTATGCGGTGGGATCGGCAACCTGATAGGCGAATATCGACCCACCGTTCAAACCGGCGAATCGTGACAACTGAGTACCCATGGTGGGGCCGTAGAACAAATTGTCACCGAGAATCAGCGCCACATCGTCGGTGCCGATGAAATCCGCACCGAGCACGAAGGCCTGCGCGAGACCGTTGGGCACCTCCTGCACGGCGTAGGTGATCGAGATGCCGAACTGTGACCCGTCACCGAGAAGTCGGTGGAACTGCGGACCATCGTGCGGGGTGGTGATCACCAGGACGTCGGTGATCCCGGCGAGGATCAGCGTGGAGAGCGGGTAGTAGATCATCGGCTTGTCGTAGACCGGCACCAGTTGTTTGGATACACCGAGCGTGATGGGGTGCAGCCTGGTCCCGGACCCGCCGGCAAGAATGATTCCGCGCATGGTGTGCATCCCCCGTGTCCACTGCTCCCACCGCGCGCCGATACGCGCGGGGACCTGGTCGGCCTCATGGTAGTGCCGGTATCGCCCTACCCGACGAGTCGGCGGGCGTTCATTGGTAGCCTTCACAGTCTGAAGGGGCCGTGCGGCATCGAGGAGGTGTGCGGAGTGTTCGGCAACGATCCCGGCCTTCGCCGCGGCCTCACTCGCATCGACACGCGCATCCGCTACGTGATCGCGATGCTCGTCCCCGGTTTCGCACTCGTCGCCCTGCCCGGCATCCTCTCCTCGGAGGGCCCGGGGCCGGGGTGGCCACGCATCATCGCCTTCGCGACACTGCTGACCACCATTCCGGCGGGGCTCCTGGTGGCCCGGACCGTGGAGGGGTTCTCGTGGGCGTACGCGCCCAATCACAACCTGCGCGGCACCTTCCTGTTCGCGCTGTACGCGGACATCGGCGTGGCGACGGTGGTGTTCACCTTCTCCGATCACACCGCGGCGCTCATCGGCTGCGCGTTGCTGGCGCTGGTGAGCACATATCTGGCGTACTTCGGCCTGCCGTGGATGGTTCTGGTGCACATGGCCTTCACCACCGGCGTCATCGTGGTCCTGACTGCGCTCGCGCTGGGCCAGGACCGCTACGACACCCCTGCCGTGCTCTTCCGAGCGCTGGTGGTGCTGATCGCCGTCAACGGCACGGTGTGGGTCACCAGCATCACCTCCCGCGCATATGAGGACATGCTCACCCGGCAGATGAACCGGGCCCAGACCGACCCGCTCACCGACGTCCTGAACCTGCGAGGGCTGCACGTCTTCGCCGGTGAGATGGCCGAGACGAACCGGGGCACACTGGGTTTCATGCTCATCGATGTAGACGACTTCAAGGCCGTCAACGACGTGCACGGGCACGTGGTGGGAGATACGGTGCTGGTGCTCGCCGCGCGCCGGCTGCGATCGCACTTCGGTTCGCGCGCGGTGATCGCCCGCCGGGGCGGCGAGGAGTTCGTGGTGGTGATGCCGGGAAGCATCGAGGACCTCACCCGCGAGGCCGAGGCGGTCAAGTCGCTGCTCTCCAACAGCGGCGACGCCGTGCCGGTGACGGTGAGCATCGGCGTCTCGGTGGTGCAGTCCAACCCGCTCTCGCCCACCAACGCTCTGGTCACGCACGGCATGCACACCTCGGATATGGCAATGTATGCCGCCAAGGCCGCCGGGCGTGATCGCGTCGCCATTCATCGCGACAACGAGGACGCCGCCACCACGCTTTGAGGGTCCGGGTTCGGCTCTGAGGATTCGGGGTCGGCAAACCTCGCGGTCAGGGCGCTGTCAATCGCTCGCCGACGGACCCGCGTTACGCCGCGAACCGCAATGGTGCTAATGGTCGCAATTGTCAAACAATAGCTACCCCCGGGGGCTCGCATCGTGCACCCTGTTGTCTGTGACCATACAGATCTGGACCTTGGTGCTCGCCGCCGTCGCTGCGGCCGGCGGTCTGTTCGCTGCGTTCAACTCCGCGCGTGCCGGCTCGAGAACGGAGGGCGAGCGCAGCCGCGCCCTGGCCCTCTACACCGGTGGTGGCGACGGCCCGGCCCGCGAACAGTCGATGCTCGACGAGTCGCGTGACCGGGACCAGGTCACCGAGCGCTACCAGGAGCTGCTGGTCTCGCTGCACGAGTTCCACCGCACGTACGTCGACTACGTGGAGCCGACCATGCTGCACACGGCCGAGCCCAACGCCCACGAGGTGTACGCCCGCATCAACCACGCGATGAGCGAGCTGGTCACCGTGGCCCTGCGTACGCAGCTGGTGGCCCGCCACCGCGCCCGCCCGGTCATCGCCGCCCTGTTCCAGGTGCAGACGTCGGTGATGGTGCCGGTGCCCGGAGCCAACGGCATCCCGATGGTGGCATTCGAACGGGCGCAGGCCGAGCGTGAGTACTCCACCACTCTGCTGTCGATGCTGGTCAAGGCAACGCGCGCCGATCTCGGGCTGCTCGATCCGGCCGAGGAGGCGCTGCTGATCATGGAGATGAAGCGCACCGGCGTGTTCACCGGGGTGGTCTCCGATCGCTCGCTGGCCGCGGGCCGCAACGCCGACGAGCTGCGCGATCTGCTGCTCGCCTACGGCGTGGCCACCGTCAAGGGCGCCGATCACCAGTACTTCCTCGAGCCGGGCCTGATGCGGCCGTTCCAGGCCGCTCACCCCGCGCTGACCGGTGTGGTGCACGCGCTGCTGATCCAGGACCGCGACTGGGTGGGCCTGGCCGTGCGATCGGATCTGACCGAGCCCGAGGTGCTCTCGGTACTCGATCGGGTGGTGCGCAATGTCGAGAGCGGCCTGCGCGACGATCAGTTCTGGGATCTGCCCGATGGCGCTCGCGCATTCTCGTACCGCGCAGACTGACCATTTGTCACAATGGCGGTGAGGCGTTCGCCGTAACAGCGGCGCCTGGTTCGGGGATACATGGTGCGACCTTCATGAGCCCTACGCCCGAAACGAGGAGAGCATGGCCTCCCGCCATTCCGTCAAGCGCCGTCGCTTTCGCGTGCGCAAGGCAGTGGTTCTGCGCATTCTGGCCGGGCTGGCGGTGCTCGCCCTCGGCGCCGGGCTGACGGTGCTGATGGTGGATCGGCGGCAGGACATCATCGCGGCCGCGGCGCCTCGCAACACCGCGTCCGCCCCGGCGGCGTCCACGGCCCCCAAGCCCGGCTCGCTGCGCCCGACCATCCAGACCACCACGTCCGCTCCCCCACCGCCCGCGGCCGCACCGGCACCGGCACCGACCCCCGCCGACACCATGGTCGCGTCGGGCACCGGGGACGACGAGGCGTTCACGTCGTTGCTCACGGTCTCGGGGTACGACACCGCTCCGGCGAAGATCGCCTCGTACATCGCTCTCGCCAAGGGTGCGTGCTCGCAGCTGGCCGATGGTCTCGGCGGCCCGGAACTGATCGCTCAGACGCGCCGAACCGCGGCGCAGAACGGCCTGACGGAGAAGGACGCGGAAGGGCTGATCTACATCGGCGTGGCCACCTACTGCGCAGGCCAGTCCGCGCTGTTGCCCTGATCGGGAGCGGTCGCTAGCGAGTCCAGCAGCAGGCCGCGCACGTGCACTCGCCGTGCGGCGGAGGCTTGCTGCCGCGCGGCCCGGTGAGGCTCAGAGCCGCCAGAAGCCACCGGAGAAGTCCCACAGTTCCAGGGTACCCGGGGCGATCGGGGTGCTGACCCGCGCTCATCGTCGCGCTCCTGGCGTAGCAGCGGCCCTGTCCAGCGCCGCGGCGATCTGCGGCGCCAGCAGTTTGGCGGAACCGTCCCCGAGGTGAAAGCGGTCGCGGTAGAGCAGTTGGTTACCCGCGATCGGGTCGCACATCTGAGTACAGAGCCAGGGCGCCGGGTCGACGTAGGTGGCGGCGGTTCCGGCCACTGCCACCTGCTGGGCCCGGCTGCTACCCGGGTCGACGACGTCGGCCAGCGTATCGGCGCAGGCGGCCGTGTCGGTGAGGTGAGCCGACAGGCACACCGCCGGGTCGCTGGTCCAGGTCGGGGTCTCCCCCATAACGACGGTGGTGGCGGTGGTGGGCAGGCGGCGGATGGTGTCGACGAGCCCGTCAGCGTATGCCGCGTCGTAGTCGTCCGTGCTGCGCGACCCGACCCACGTGTCCCGGTATCCACTGCCCTGGCCGGCGAGCACCACCATCGTGGGGTTCAGGGCGGCGATGGTGCGCAGGGCCTGCTCTCGGATCTGTGCGCAGTCGGTGGCTGGTCGGCGGACGCCCTGCGGGAAGGGGACCCGATCCTGCTGCCTCATCGCCAGGCGCGCTGGTGGGCAGCCCGAGTCGGTGATCACCACCAATGCCAGTCCGCGGTCGGTGGCCCACTGCGCGATCGGTGAGAACCACTGTTCTGCCCGCGAATCACCGAACAGCACCATGGTGCGAGACGACCCGACCGCACCGAATCGGCACGACCCGCTGGTGCGCGTCGACCCGCACCCGTCGGCGTCGATCCTCGGCAGATCTGCGGCTGCGGCGGCCAGCGTGGGGGTGATGTTGGCCGGGACCACCGGCGGGAAGGCGCTGCCGGTGGCGATCGACTGAGCGGTGGGCGCGGCGACGACGACGTCGGTGGTGAGCTCGGGCAGCGTGGTGGCCACCAGGGATGCCGCCACCACCACCGTGAGGGCACCGGCGGCGGTGGCGACCGTGCGGCCGGTGCCGGGGATCAGCCAGTTGGCGCGGCGGAGCGGGGTCTCCACCAGGCGATGCGTGGCCCACCCCGCCACACCGCTGACCACCAGCAGCGCCAGCGCCTCGGGCACGGTGAGGGTGCGCCCGAGCAGCAGGGCGGTGATCGCCAACACCGGCCAGTGCCAGAGGTAGACGGGGTAGGAGATGGTGGCCAGGGCCTGTAGGGGGCGCAGCGCGAGGAGCGAGATGGGCCCGCCCGCCGCGTTCGCGCCGTGCAGGATCGCCAGCGTGGCCAGCACCGGGAGCACGGCGAGGGCGCCCGGCACGGACGTGTCGACGCCGTAGAGGGAGAACGCCGTCACCAGGCCCACCACGCCGAGCCACCCGACGAACGCGCGCCCTTGCTCGCTCGTCCGGGCATATCGGCGTGGAGCTGCGAGCAGGAACAGCAGTGCCCCGGCGCCGAACTCCCACGCCCGTGTGGGCAGCAGCAGGTACGCCCAGCTGCTGTCGACGGGCATGAGCGCGAGATAGAGGATCAACGACGCGACGGTGCCGACCGCCACGCCGACCACCAGGTGCAACCAGGAGCGGAACCAGCGGCTGAGGAGCAGGACGGCCGCGCACCCGACGGCGAACTGCGCGGCCAGGGAGATCGACCAGAAGTGCGCGAACACCGACACCGGCTGCGCGCCGGCGGTGCCGTTCCAGCCGGACCAGAGGTTCGTCACGTTCAGGGCGGCGGCGAGGGCGTCGCGGCCGACGGCGGGAACGAGCAGCGGCGGGAGCAGTATCGCCGCGGCCACAACCGTCAGGAGCGTGACCACCAGGGCGGAGGGCAGAACCCGCCGCGCGCGGTGCGCGAGGAACTCCGTGACACCCATCCGCGAGGTGATCAGGTTTCCGGTGACGAGATATCCGGCGATGACGAACACGACGTCGAATCCGACAAATCCCCCAGATGCCCCTGGAACGCGGGCGCTGCACAGCAGAATCAGGATGAGGGCAATTGCCCGCAGACCGTGGATATCGGTCCGGAATCCCACCCGTCGACGCTGCGGAAATGCTCCGACGAGCGCTGTGAACGCACCATTGTCGGTCGGATGATCGACGTGCGGTTCGGTGGTGGCCACGGGGTGAGCATAGTGTCTGAGCTGCGGTTTCAGGCGCGGAGGGAAACATACGTGTTGCCCGATATTGAGAATCGGAGAGAGCGATTGGTTCGTTACCGGCCTACATTTCGGCGCTGCAATTGTCATTCTCCGCGCATTGTCGTCCACCTGGTTTCGCTGCACTCGAGGATGCAGGATGCGCACTTCCGTGCTCTGACGCCTCGCGAACCATCGACACCCACCACGTCGGCGCACTGCACATGCAAAACAGATCGCCACACGCCCGGGCCGCCCAGCAGCCACAATGAGCCGTGCAACCCGACAGCCGACCCGACCACGACGCATCCGACGACGCCGCTTTCATTCCTGCACCGTGGCGTCCATACGTTCGCCGAAACTGGAAGCTCATCAGCATCGTCGTTGCCGCGTCGAGCACCGTCATCGGCATCGCTCTCACCCTCCCTTACGCTTGGACCTGGTTCCTGGACCAGCACCTTGACCCCGCACACGGCACCGTCATCGGCGGAATGTTCGTCGGCCTCGCGGCAGCCATTGCATATACGGGCACGCATTTGAGCCGCCGAAGCGCCGAACGCATAGCCGCCGACAAGAACGCCCTCGACGAGAACACCGCCAAGCGCGCCCATGAACTTGCCGTCACTCAGGAACTCCGCGCACGATTCGTCACCATTGCCATACAGTTCGCTGACCCCTCACCCGAGATCAGGCTCGCCGCTGTGTACGCCCTCGAAGCCCTGACCGACGACTGGATCGACCGGGAGGCTCACCACGAAGCCCAGACCTGCATCAACTACTACTGCGGATATCTCACCCGCCCGTACACTCCGCCCACCGAACACCCACACCTACGCCAGACCGTGGCCACATCCGACGCCGCTACGACTGTTCAGCGCACCTATACCCATCCTCGCGACGACCTCCATGTCCGGCAGGCCATCACCCGTACCATTGCCACCCACACCCGCCCCAACCATCACCACGACTGGACCGCGTTCGACTACGACCTGAGCCGCGCGTACTTCTACGACGCAGACTTCGCTGGAAGCCTCTTCAGACGAAGCGCGTCGTTCAGCGGGGCAGAGTTCCACGGTGAGTCAACGTCGTTCATCGGTGCGCGGTTCCACGGAGAGATGACGTCGTTCGACGGTGCGCGGTTCCACGCAGAGTGGACGTCGTTCCATGGTGCGCAGTTCCACGGAGAGTGGACGTCATTCGACGGTGCGCAGTTCCACGCAGAGTGGACGTCGTTCCACGATGCGCAGTTCCACGCAGAGCGGACGTCGTTCGACGGTGCGCAGTTCCACGGAGAGTGGACGTCGTTCGGCCGTGCGCAGTTCCACGGAAAGGGGACGTCGTTCGTCGATGCGCAGTTCCACGGAAAGGCGATGTGGTTCGACGATGCGCAGTTCCACGGAAAGGCGACGTCGTTCCACCATGCGCAGTTCCACGGAGAGAAGACGTCGTTCGACGGTGCGCAGTTCCACGGAGAAACGACGTCGTTCGACGGTGCGCAGTTCCACGGAGAGCGGACGTGGTTCGACCGTGCGCAGTTCCACGGAGAGCGGACGACGTTCGACCGTGCGCAGTTCCACGGAGAGGCGACGACGTTCGGGCGTGCGCAGTTCCGCAGCGCGCGGACATCGTTCCGCAACCCGGCCTCGTGGATTAACGTCTATTTCGACTGGGCCCCACACGTCCCATATGCCGTCATCGCACCGAAACCCGACACCGTGTTCCCCGCTGACTGGCCACCCACCGTCGTAACCCCCGAGTGATCACGTGCGTCGGCCTGCAGACAGGCAGCAATCGAGGACCCTGAGTTACTGGGAATCTGCGAGATACAGACCGTGCGGAATTGGCACCACCAGTGCGGGGTTACTCCCGAATGGAATCGCGGTTGGCTCTGAACCACTCGACGGTGCGTGCAAGGCCCTCGTACATGCCCACCTTGGGGGCCCACCCACTCCCCCGCAGGGTCGACACGTCCAGCAGCTTGCGGGGTGTCCCGTCGGGCTTGGAGGTGTCCCATTCCATCTCGCCTTCGAAACCGACGACCTCGGCCACCATCTCCGCGATCTCCCGGATCGTGTGGTCCTCGCCCGTGCCGACGTTCACCTGTTGGGGCCCATCGAAGTTCTCCAGCAGATGCAAACATGCCGACGCCATGTCATCCACATAGAGGAATTCTCGACGAGGTGATCCGCTGCCCCAGTTGGTCACCACCGGCGCGCCGGTCATCCGAGCTTCGTCGTAGCGGCGGATCAACGCCGGCAGCACGTGCGAACCCGACGGGGAGAAGTTGTCGCCCGGCCCATAGAGGTTGGTGGGCATCGCCGAGATCCACGGCAGGCCGTACTGCCGACGAACAGCCTGCACCTGGAGGATGCCGGCGATCTTGGCGATGGCGTACGCATCGTTGGTCGGCTCGAGCAGCCCGGTAAGGAGTGAATCCTCCTGGATCGGCTGCTCGGCAAGCTTCGGGTAGATGCACGACGAACCGAGGAACAGCAGCCGCTCGACCCCGTGCGCCAAAGCCGCGTCCAGGACGTTGACCTGCACCTGGAGGTTGTCGGAGATGAAGTCGACCGGGTACGTGCTGTTGGCAAGGATCCCTCCTACCTTCGCCGCCGCCAACACCACGACCTCCGGCTTGGTCTCGGCGAAGAAGTCGAAGACGACCTGCCGGTTACGCAGGTCCAGCTCGCTCGACGTACGGCCGATCAGGTTCTCGAAACCTTCGAACTCGAAGTGCCGCCACAGGGCGGAGCCCACGAGGCCACGGTGGCCGGCGATGTAGACGCGCGCACTGCGGTTCAGACTCTTGAACTCCACTTGGGCCACAGCAAGCCTCACTTCCGACGGACATTAGTTAGCAACGATAGAGACCACTTTTGTATGGAACGCCGTGCTGCACTCAGTGCAGTTCAGGAACTGCGAGGCTGGGATGATTTGATGTAACAATCCTGTCATCTATCCAGCCGAGTGGCAGCCCAACGTAACTGCGGATACTCTTACCCAAACCGCGACCATCTTCAACTCCAGGCGCGAATCCAAACCCTAGTTCTCTTGCCCTCGGGGAGTCCAATGCTGAATCAAGCCCGTCAGTCGGAGGTGGACCGAATTCACGTCGGCCCAGTTCCCTTCGATGTATCGAACATCACAATTGCTTCAGAACGCCTGATACACGCGGGGCTGCAGTCCAAAGCTCTTCCGGTCCGTCTCGCAAACGCGTATTGCGTAGCCGCAGCAAGTAATGATCCGGATTATTTGCGAGTCCTCAGAGGACCCGGCTTGAATCTTCCCGATGGAACGCCGGTTGTGTGGTCCATGCGAACGACTCGCCAGCGGCAACTGAAACCCAGTAGAGTGCGTGGGCCTTCCCTCTTTCTGCGAGTATTGAACGACGGCCAGGACCACGGGCTCCGCCACTACTTCCTCGGAACTACGACTGAAACTCTCGATTCACTCAAGTCCGAGGCATTGAAACGCTATCCACAGTTGCAAATCGTGGGCGCACAAGCCCCACCATTTGGCCCAGTGGACGATCAGTTCATTCGGACTGCCGCGAAAGAAATCTTGGACACCCAGCCGCACATCGTGTGGGTGGCATTAGGATCGCCCAAGCAAGATTTTGCAACAGCACGCCTCGCGCCTCTTGTCGAGCGCCCCTGCATCGGAGTCGGAGCAGCGTTCGACTTCCTGGCGGGTACCGCTCCGGAGGCGCCCATGTGGATGCAAAAGGGCGGACTGGAGTGGGTATTTCGACTGGTCACTGAGCCACGGCGACTGTGGCGCCGTTACCTCTTCGGCAATGCTACCTTCATACGAATCGCGGTCGAACACGCATTGGGGGTCAATCGAGGTGCGTAAGCTCTACCACGCATCCAAGCTCGCCTACCTGAGATGGCGCGCCGTCCGTGCAAATGTGAGCCACGGAAACCGCCTCCACGTCGGTCCGGGTTCGGTCGTCTGGGCTCCCAATAACCTTCAAATCGGGAACAACGTCTACATCGGAAAGAACGTCACCATCGAAGTAGACGGTGAGATCGGCGATGAAACGCTGTTCGCCAACTCGGTCGGGGTGATCGGAAAGACCGACCACGACCACCGCCAGATTGGCACCCCAGTTCGATCCGCTCGATGGGTTGCCGAGCATCCGGAACTCTCACATCCTGTACGCATCGGCTCCGACTGCTGGATTGGCTACGGCGCCGTCGTCTACTCGGGTCTCACCATCGGCGACAGCTGCGTGGTGGCCGCCGGATCCGTTGTGACTCGAGACGTACCCCCGAACTCGATTGTTGCTGGGGTACCCGCGCGAGTGATATCCCAGCGATTCTCCGACGAGGAGTTCGATGCACACTGGGCCGCGCTTGCACTGAAAGGCCTCCGCCGCCAAAGCGCACACAGGACGTCCGACGGGACTCCGCAGTGACCGCACATCGCGTCGCCATCATCCATCCTTGGTTCCCGCAATACCGAGCCCGATTTTTCGAGCTGGCGCAAGCAATGCTTGCTGGCAGGGGTATTCAACTGCATGTATTCCACGGGCAGACCCCGCCGGAGTGGGAACAACGCAACGATTCGTTCTCATCGAAGGTGGCCACCGAGCTCCCTACGCGGTTCTTCCGGGTAGGCGATCGTATCGTTAGCAGGAAGTCGCTCGCTCAGGTGCGGGAACGAGGACCGTACGATCTGCTCGTCTTGGAGCAGGCTGTTCGGAACCTTGAGACATACGAGATTCTGGCGCACCGAAAGCTGTACAAGAAGCTCGCCTACTGGGGACACGGCAGAACATACACAGAGTCGCGGTCGTCCCTAGAGGAGCGCTTCAAGACTGAGCTGACAAAAAAGTCTCACTGGTTCTTCGGATACACCGAACAGGGCACGAAACACATGATCGACAGCGGATATCCGGCGTCGGAAACAACAGTTGTGCGAAACTCGATCGATACTTCAGAACTTAACGCATCACTGGCCGCCATCACCGACTCGGATGTCCAGCAGTTTCGCACCCGGCATAACCTTAACGGACCAACCGCGCTCTATCTAGGTGGCGTAGACAAATCAAAGCGGACAACTTTCCTGATCGAGAGTGCCCGTCACGTCCGTGACTCGGTTCCGAACTTTGATCTCCTGGTGGTTGGATCAGGAACCGACCTAGAGCGCATTCGAACCGAGTGCAAAGACGACAACTGGATAAAGTTTCTCGGCCCTCAATTTGGCCACCAAAAGGCCCTCGCCATGGCGACAGCATCCCTGCTCATGATCCCTGGACGGGTTGGCCTAGTAGCAGTGGACAGTCTGGTCGCTGGCCGACCGATCTTCACCGTAGACTGGCCACTACACGCCCCCGAGTTCGAATACCTCCGAGACGGCAGAACTTGTAGCGTGTCTCGGAACACTGTTTCCAGCTACGCAGAATCAATTGTGGACGCATTACGCAACGAAGCTGCGCTAGCGGACATGCAGACGGCGTGCCGAGCGGAGGCCCCGACATATTCGATCGAAGCAATGGCAAGCAACTTTACAAATGGGGTCCTAGGTGCAACAGGATTGAGTGGCCAAGCACCCAATTGAACACCAAACACCGGTCGTAATTCTTAGCCAGCCGCCAGTCACATGCGGGCCTTCACCCAACCAGCACCATCACGGCTGCGCGTACCACCTATCCAACAGGATGGGAAGGCGAGAAGCAGACCAACGCGTGCAGGCTGCTCTTCTGTGGTCCCCGCCAAGTCGAGCCGCCGCGACCGCGAATGCGTGGGCCAACTCACCTTCGCGGAGTTCATTCTCCACAACGACACTTCCAGCGCCACTCGATAACTTCACGACGTCTCCCGCGTTCGAAACCGAGCTGACAACCGACGGCACGCCACAAGCGGCAGCCTCGCCAACCACCCAAGGGGCGCCCTCCCTACTCGATGGGAGCAGAAGGACCGATGCAGAAGCCAGAAGCTCAAGCGTCTCCGCGCGCGACTTCCGCCCGACAAAGTCAACTCGCTCCTCGAGTCCTAGCTCGCGCACCCTAGCTTGAAGGGAGGCAAGCAATGGACCATCGCCTATCATCAGGAGCCTGTACTCACGCAAGCATTCATATTTGAGCGCCTCCACACAAATCCAGGGACGCTTACGCTCGATCAGATTTCCCGCAAATACGAGGCTGTTGTCTCCGCGACGTACCTCCGCGACTGGTTCGACCACAATGTTCGGCTCCAGTACGGCATCCGAGGCGTGTGAGCCGAAGAATTCCATCGAGCGCGTGTTTTGTGCGATACACAACCCAATATGGCGAACGTTTATGCGCGCCAGAAACACGGGTATCTTTGCCAGGAAACGCTCCGTCCAACGAACCTGACCGCCCCTACCGACGATGGGACCCTGCGCGACAGCTAACGGACCCCAAAGCGTTCGCGCCCCGAGCCCGCTGACAACACTTGGCAGCGTTGCCGAAGCGAACGTGCATTGATGTGCAACATCAATGTGATAATTCCGAACGATCCTGCGGGCCATCCACCTCGCGCGAGGAACCCAGAGCATGTAACTCAGCCGCGTTCGACGATTGCCAATTCTCCGAAGGAAGATCTTCGGAATCGAGACCGGGTGAAGCGTCAGGTTCTCGGCAGACACCTTCTCTGTACGCAAAGCCTCGACAACGCCCATGCGATCTCGCTCATCAATGATCACGTGGAGGTGCGTCCCCTCCAACTTGAGAGCAGCCGCCAGGAAAGCCCAACCGACTCCACCCTCGCTTCCGTGTCCTGGCTGCGTTGCAAACGAGACCATTAGTACTTTTCGGCGCAGAGCCGGTTCATTGCTTAAGTGTTTCACGATGCCCCACCTCCTCGGACGATTGATGAGCACCTCGTGCAGAGCACGCACTGAAGACGGACAGTAGGATGAACCATGCGAAACCGTTGGTTGCAAAGCCGGCGCTCCCGACCGCATTTACGACAACCACGGCGAGAAGCGAGATTGCGCAAACGGATTCAAGCGACATCGGCGAGCTCCGTGACAAGAGCGCAATTATCGAAACCACAATCAGCCCGCCGTACAGAAGCGCGCCCACGACTCCCACTTCGACGAGAATTTGCATCAGCGCATTGTGAGCATTCGTGCCACGGACGAGAGTCAAGAACTGGCCAGCTGTAGACCCCGGTGCATACAGCGCGCCGAAGCCCCAACCCGTGAAGGGTCGCTCACCCCAGTAGTTCAACGACAGATCCCAAATCGTTGTCCGGCCGGTGAGGCTGGAGATTGAAGCTCGGTCACCCCGCACGAACCAGGTCGTGAATGCCGAGGTAATTGACGGGAATGCCACGAGCACAACGACAAAGAGAAATCCCCCGATGGAAATTATCCGCATGAAGAGCATCCTTGCCCTAGACACGATCACCACGGCAGCAATCCCTCCGAGGGCAGCAAATATAGACGAGCGGCTGACCGACGCGTCAATTCCGAAAAGACCGGCAGCAAGCAAAGCAATACCAAGCGCTGTGAGAACCCCCTTTCGTATTTCCGTAAGTCCAATCCAGAATACCGAAAAGCCGTATGCGACGAGCGCCGCTGCCATCAGGCCGACCACATTTGGCTGCACCCCACCACTCAATTGACTCACACCTGACGGTGTCACACTGTCCGGACCGAACGCCGACGCTGAGACGATTTGAATCAAGGCCGCCAAGACCACTCCGAACGGAAGGGCGCGCTGAATGTCCTCGGGCAAACTCAAGATTATGAATGCCGGCACGACGTAAAGCGCAAGAACCAAGATCTGTGTCGGTGGCGCCCCATTTGTAGACAAGATTGCGAACGCATAACCGGAGAACAGGACCAAGAGACCCGCCAGGGCCGCGCGCACCGAAACTCGCGTCGACGCTCTTTCGAAGACTGCTCGTGCACCAGTCATATTCGCGTAGATCGAAACTGCAGCGAGGGCGCCCAACAATGCCAATCGGATGGATATCGGCTTCAGAAAGCTCAGCGGCCCACTTGTTCCTTGCGAGGCCGCGAGACACAACAATGTGAACAGCCCAACTGCCGTGGCGCTTAGCAGCGAAAGCCGGCCGGCCTTAAACGTCTTCTGGATCGGAGTCCGAGTGGCCTGAGGAATCATCGAATACCGTCCCCTTCTTGGTTGAGTGGGGAATGCCCGCGTAGCTTCTTGGTCACCGATCGGCCACGAAAGAGACCGCTCGACTTCAAAGTCAATGTGGCTAGCAACAAGGTTAAGCAGAACACGTACATCCCCGCCGGTAGCGAGAGAACGACAAACCTTCGCCCGTCCTCGCTCGGGAGCCGACCAAGTCCATGAACCAGTGTTGCCAAGAGTGCTCCTGATGAAGCTAGCCTGCAGTACAGAATTCGCACGCTCGCACGTGCGGCCTTCAGGTACGTTGAAAGAATTGAAGCGAATGCGACCAACGGAAATTGGAGACCAACGGCAAACACTACCCAACGCGGTAGACTCTGATCGCCAATTATTAGCTGTGAAATGAACGGGGTCAGCAGAACTGCACTCGCCACTACTGTTGCTGTAAGCAGCGCTGTTCGAATACCTAGACCGATGGAGTCGCGTGGCCCACTGGCATCAAGACGGAGATGGCGCAGTCGATGCAATGCATATGCGGATATCATTATCCCCAATGGGGAAAACGTTGTGAGCGCTGCTCTGTAATATCCGGCGAGCCGCTCATCGACCGTGTGGAGAGCGGCAGCAAACGTTATCTGCCAAAAAATCTGATAGACAATCGATTCGAGCAATGAACCCCACGACCGCCCTGCGGCTGCTGTCGCGAACCCGCGCCAAGTGTCGTCCGACGAGAAGGGTAGTATCGCGATACCAAGCATTGCCATGCCCCCGAGGCACCCCAACGCCCATATGAAAATTACTTGCCCATATTCGTTGGCCAGGCAGCCGCCAGCTACGGTTACAGTCAGCCATGAAAGATCCGCCATGAGCACGATCTTGATCTTTCCTTCACTGATAACCAAATAACGCAGTACATCGAAAACAATTACCGTGACGCATGCCGGTATCCATAAGGCATATTCGCCTCCGAAACCGACGAATGCCATGACCGACAGCACCAGCGCCATGCTGGCGGCGATGGTCGCGGAAGCAGCGATGGCAAAACGCCTGCCCACCCGCAGCCCCGCGGCGACTATCGGCTCGGTGAGTCCAGCTCGTTGCAGGCCAAGTAAAGCGATATAGACCGTAAACGCTAGATTGAATTGCGCGAGGCCTTCTACACCAGCCACCCGCGCGACCAGCAGTGTAATTGAAAAGTTGATCGCCGCGCACACGGCTTGGTCGACTGCCTGCAGGCTGAAGCCACCGAAGCGGACCAAGACTTTTGCGAGAAATGTAGGCTTCGCATGGCCATTGCACGTCGATGTCGTGCTTGGAGTTGGTTGCTGTAGTCCTATGATCTGCCCAACCCCCGGTACACCCACCCCGCACCCCGCCACACTGCGGGGTCGAGACAGTTGCGACCGTCGATGATGCTCTTGACTCGGACAACACTGTCCAGCATCGCGGGTTGCAATTCTTTGAACTCTTTCCACTCCGTGAGCACCAGCACCGCATCGGCGCCCTCGCAGGCCTCGAGTGTGCTGGTGGAGTAGTTCAGGGTGGGAAAGAGTGCCCGTGAATTGTCCATGGCCTTGGGGTCGTACACGCTTACCGTGGCGCCCTGCAGCTGAATTTGGCCGGCCACGTTCAGGGCCGGGGAGTCGCGCACGTCGTCGGAGTCGGGCTTGAACGCGCAGCCCAGCACGGCCACCCGCGCCCCGAGGAGGGAACCGCAGGCCTGGCGGGCCAGCTCCACCATGCGGGTGCGTCGTCGCATGTTGATGTTGTCCACCTCGCGCAGGAAGGTCAGGGCCTGATCGGCCCCCAACTCCCCCGCCCGCGCCATGAACGCGCGAATGTCCTTGGGCAGACAGCCACCACCGAAGCCGATGCCGGCGTTGAGGAACTTGCGACCGATGCGCTCGTCGTGGCCGATGGCGTCGGCCAGCACGGTCACATCGGCACCCGCGGCCTCGCACACCTCGGCGATGGCGTTGATGAACGAGATCTTGGTGGCCAGGAAGGCATTGGCCGAGGCCTTGACCAGCTCAGCCGTGGCCAGGTCGGTGACCAGGAACGGGATCTGCTCGTCGAGCAGCTGCGCGTACACCTCACGCGCGAGTTCCTCGGCGCGGCCCGGACGGTCGCGGTCCACGCCGAGCACCAGTCGATCCGGGTGCAGGGTGTCCTTGACGGCGAAGCCTTCGCGCAGGAACTCCGGGTTCCACGCCACCTCCACGCCGTCGCCGGCGGGCGCGAGCTCGCGCGCCAGGGCACCCAGTCGCTCGGCGGTGCCCACCGGCACCGTCGACTTGCCGAAGATCACCGCGGGGCGGGTCAGCAGAGGCGCCAGGGTGGTGATCACCGCGTCGACGTACTTGAGGTCGGCGGCGAACTCGCCCTTCTTCTGCGGGGTACCCACACCGAGAAAGTGCACGTCGGCGAACTCGGCGGCCTCGGCGTAGGAGGAGGTGAAGCGCAGGCGCCCGGCGGCGATGTTGCGCTGGAGCACCTCCTCGAGGCCCGGTTCCCAGAAGGGCACCTCACCCGACTCGAGCTTGGCCAGCTTGGCGGGATCGACGTCCACGCCCAGCACCTCGTGCCCCAACTCGGCCATGCAGGCAGCGTGGGTGGCACCGAGATAGCCGGTTCCGAAGACTGTTATCCGCATGTGATCACCACCCGTCGTCGAGTCGATTGGCCATGAGAGGACCTCATGCGGCGTAAGGGTACGGGTAACAGACCCCACGTTCGAGTCGAGCAATCGCACCACATTTGGTGCTTTGTCGAACAAGTAAATCGAGCGCGCATTCGATCCGCCTCTATCAGGGAAAACACCCCGAGCCAGTGTGGAACTCCGTCGGGGACTGCCCGGAGAGTGACATATCCAACGCCGAGCAACCAGGCTGTGAGGTGACGAATGATCGAACATTCCACGAGCAGTCGTCGTCCCGCTCTATTCCGGAAACTCGGAGTTCACATGCGCGACATGAATTTCTCACGTGTGAGGCCGAAATACGCACCCGTCGCCGCCGTGGTGGCCATGCCCACCGCCACCACGCTCACCAGACCACCACCGCCACCGACCATCTCCACCGCGGACGCACCGAGCAGACCCGCAACCACTGCGGCGAGCAGGCCGCCGAGGCAGTAGGCGGTGGTGAGCACCCACCGCAGGCCGGTGATCCGGGACGTCACCATCTGGGTGTAGGGGTAGAGCGAGATGACAGGGATCGCGATGGCCAGCGCACCGCCGGTCACACCCACCGCGTGCGGGAGATACGCGCTCTGCCCCGCGGTGAGGATCAGCAACACCACGCTCTGCACCGCCACCACGCTCGGGTGACCCATCGCCACCGCGAACACCACACTCGCCTGGAACAGCGCATAGACGTAGATGGCAACGGCCATCACCGCCACCGCCGGCGCGTACACCGTGTACTCGGGCCCCAACCACAACCCGAAGAGCTCGCCGCCCGCCACCAGCAGCGGCGCAACCACAAGGGTGGTGAACCCGGCCAGCACGATCATCGAGTTCGCGTTCTTCCTGGCGATCAGGCCGCCACCGGACATCGCCGACAGCCGTGAGACCTCGGGAAGACTCGGCCCGGTGATCCACCCGAACGCCGCGCGCGCGCTCGCGAACACCCGCGTCAACGCCGAGAACGCGGCGGCCTGGGCGTAACCGACGATCGCGCCGACGGAATACAGGGGGAGCTGAATGGCCAGCAGCGTGGCGAACCCGGAGACGAAGGTGGGAAAGCCGAACCGGTAGAGCGAGCGGAAGATGTGCGCCGTGTTGCGTGGGATCACCAGCGAGGTGGGGAGGAACCCGTTGGCTCGGCAGTAAGCCCACGCGCCCACCGCCAGGATGATCAGCGCGCCGAGGTCCGACAGGGCCACCACCACGATCCCGCCCGAGAAGGCCAGCGCATAGAGCAGCATCGCCGCCCGCAGCACCAACCCGGCGATCGACAGCACCCGCTCCACGTGGAAGATCCCGTAGCTCTGGGTCACCGATAGGTAGAACCGAGCCATGAAGCTCGCTCCCAGAGCCGCGGTGGCCACCGCGATCAGAATCCACAGCGAGTCCAAACCGGCATCGAAGAATGCGAAGTACATCGACAGCCCGGCGGCCAACCCCGCCGAGAACACCGCGGCGATGCACGCGAACGCCCAGAACGCGTAGCGCTTGGCCACTTCCTCGTCCTCGAGCCGGCCCTCGCTGCGCATACGCGCGAACTGGCTGACCACGGCTGTACCGAACCCCAGATCGGCCTGGCCGAGCAGCGCCACGGTGCCGAAGCAGATCGCCCACACCCCGTACGGACTCGCACCGCCCACCTTCACCGCGAGCGCGATCAGGGCCAGGTTTCCGATCAGCGTTACCGGCCCCACCGCGATGTTCCATCGAATCGAGGTGGCCACCGAGGGCGGTTCGGCCCGGGCGTGCTTGCTCACCGCGCCGCTCACGTGCGCGCAGAACTGCGTGCGGTGCCCGCACGGGGAACGACCCCCAACGACGGGGCGCTGATGTACCCCACCATGAGAGCGAGAACGAAGACCACCGACAGCCACGCCTGCAACGCAATGAACATGCCGGAGAACAACACCACCAGCGCGGCCAGCGACTCGGGGGAGACGGCCGCGACGTTTGCTCGAATCACCAAGCCCCACAACACCACATACGCGATCAGGCCCACGGCACCGAACTTGAGCAGCATGAGCACGCACTCGCTGTCGACGGTGTTGGCGGCATCGAGTTTGCCGAACAGGGTGGACCGGAAGACGATGACGCCGGTGCGCACACTGCCGAACCCGCCACCGAGTGGATCGTGCGCCAACACCGGCAGGATCTGCCGATACAGCTCGGCGCGATACTGCGCCGACGCGGTGTCGGGGTCGAGCGACGAGATGGCCGTGATCCCGGACGGTCGCCTGGTGAACGGATTGCCCGCCGCGATGAGCAGCACGAGGAAGGCCGAGATCCCTGCAATCCATCCCAACGCCACCCGTATTCCCGGCGTCGCGTCCAGTCGCGTGGTCAGGTAGAGGATCAGTACCGCGATGAGCACCGGCGGCAGTCCGCGCGAGCCCGTCACGAACATTCCACCGACCAGCGCCGCAATGGTCAGCACCCGCAGATCCGCCCGCGCGATGGTGCGCCGATCGAGCGCCAGCGGCACGCACAGCCCGGCGAACAGCGCGAGGATCAGCGGCTGCGGGAACAACCCGCGCGCCCGGAAATGGCCACTGCGCGGCGGCGCGGTGTAGAAGTGGCCGACGTTCAACGCGAAGCTGTTGCTCACGTATTCGTACGCCCCCATCGCACATGCGACGAGCACGATCACCACCAGGGTTCGACGCGCCACCACGAGCAGCTCGGGATGCCCGGCCAGCCGGACGCCCAGGATGAACACCACAGGCATCGCGATCACCAGCAGCGTGATGTCGTACAGGTAGTTGGCGTTGCCCCAGCCGCGCACGGCACCCACCAGCACCAGCGCGCCCAACAGCAGCAGGTAGCCGCCGGGCAGCCGCAGCGACCCGCGCCCCGGGATCACCCGCACGGCCGCGGCCGCCACCACCGCCAGGGCCAGCGGCCCCACTCCCACGGAGTCGAGCACCGGGAACAGCAGCCCGCCCGCGACCACCACCCGCACCGCAACACGCTGGATCTGCGTCGACGGATCTGCCGTGGACGCGCCGCTGCGCCTGGTTGTCACACTCATCGCGTCCCCACCAGGGTTCGGGTGATCTCCGATGCGCGCTCGACGAACGACTCCACGCTGAACCTGTCCAACTCCGCGCGACAAGCCGGAGCGGGCGGCCGTGCGAGGATCCGGTCGACGGTGATCCGCCCGGCGGCCACATCGGCCCAGTCCACACACTGCGCCGCAACCGCGGGCGGCAGCCCGTGCCGTGAGTTCTCGGTGGTCAGGACGGGCAGACCGTGTGTGAGGGCTTCGACCACCTTGACCTTCATCCCGCCGCCGAGCGAGACGGGCGAGAGCGCAATGGTCACCGTGTCGTAGAACTGCTCGACGGCATCGAGCGCACCGAGGTTGTCGATGCCGTCCACCGGCGGCAGCGATGCCGCACCGAACCCGGCCACCACCACCGCGCCGCCGAGACCGCGTAGCACCGGCAGCCAGGTGCGCGCCAGCACCTCGTACGCGTCACGGTTGGGCGGGTAGTCGAAGTTGGCGAGCATCCCGAAGGTCAGCGGCCCGTTGGACGCCGGCGCCGACCGGAACTCGGCGCGAGCGGCCACCGGGTTGGGTAGCCACTGCGCGCGACCGCCGAGGATCTGCGCGTCGTGATAGGACGCGGTGGTCACCGCATCGGCACACCGCGCCTGCACCTTCTCCCGGTGGCGCCACAGCGCGGACTGCGCCGCCGACGTCAGGCGCGGAACACCGCGACGAATGCGCCCCGCCGTCGCGGCGTACTCACTCCACAGGTCGGGGAAGTCGATCCACGTCCGTTCGGCGTGGGTCAGTGCCCACCGGTGACCGGCCGAGAACAAACTCACCGCCACCGGTGCGTCACCGATGCGGCCGAGTTCTCGGGTGGTGCTCGACTGCAGCGGCACAGGCAGCATCGCCCGTTTGATCGCATGCAGGCGCGACTCGTGCGTCACCGAGGAGATGGTGTTCTCGTCCAACCCGATTCCGGTGACCGTCAGGTGCGCGCTGTGCTGCTTGATCACATCGATCAGTTCCTGCACACGCCGCCCACCCCCGTCGGCTCGGCTCAGGGAGGACTTCCAGCACAGCACCGCCACCGCGGCGTCGCTACCGGGTGTACTCATATGTCCCCCGCACCCGTCGTGCCGCCGACCCGACCCGCTGCGCCCGCGTGGCCAACGCGTCCGGGAGGGTCAGCATCTCGCGCAGGGCTCGTGCGCGAGCTCGTTGCCGCTCGCGGAAGGTCCGGCTCGGGCTCGCGTAACCCACCGCCACCCGCGCCGCGTTCTCCACCACCCACAGCAGGTAGGCGACGGTGCGACCGTGCATCCGCAGAGTCCAGCCGAGATTGCGCACCGCGAGGTGGGTGTCGAGGTGGCCACCCGGCGCCTGGTAGGCCACCGCGGCGGGCGCACACACCACCGACCACCCGGCAGCGGTCATCGCCAACCCCATCTCGACGTCCTCGAAGTAGAGGAAGAACGCCTCGGCGTAGCCCCCGACCGCGGCGAACGCCTCCGGGCGGATCAGGGTGGCGGACCCGTCCACCCACTGGCACCCGCGCGCGACGGACACCTCTGTGCTCGAGGGCCTCTCGTGCACCGGAAGGTTGCGTAGCCGCGACAGTCCACCGCCGAACGACCACACCTGATCGGTGCGATCGGAGCGCCACAGGCCGGGCCCGACGATCCCGATCGCCGGGTCCGATGCCATCACCTGGGCCAACTGCGCCAGACAGGTGTCGGCGAACTCCAGCTCGTGGGTGGCCACGAAGATCAGATCCACGGCGTCACCGAGACACTGCACACCCCGATTGACCGCGGCGCCGAATCCGATGTTCGGCAGCCGGATCACCGTGACCGTGGGGAACTGCGCCTCGATCGCATCCATCTCACCGTCTGCGGACCCGTTGTCGCAGATGATGATTCGGGATCCGGGAATGCCCGCCGCGACCTGCAGGCGCTCGACCAGTACGCGAAGCTCGGGCGCGCGGTGGTAGTGCACGATCACCGCGCCGATGTCCGGCGCGGTCATGGCCGCACACCCGTGCCGGCTCGAGACTCGCTGATGGCCGAGGCGAGAAGCTTGTCGTACTCGGCGCACACACCGTCCCAGGTGTAGTGCGCCTGCGCCCGCTCCCGCGCGTCCGTGATCAGCTTCCCGCGCACCGAAGGATCGCCGAGCACGGACAGCACGTTCGCGGCGATGGCCTGCGGATCCGGCGCTGTGAACACCCCGTGCTCACCGAGTACCTCCCGGTTGTAGACGGTGTCGCGCGCGACGATCGGCGCTCCGCACGCCATCGCCTGCACCAGTGCAGGATTGGTACCGCCGACGCTGTGGCCGTGGAAGTAGGCACCCGCGTTCTGCCACAGGGAGAACAGGAACCCGTCGTCCTTCACGTGCCCCAGCCATGTCACCCGACTGTTGGTGGCCGCCAACGTGGCCAGGCGTTGCTCGAACGGACCGCCGAACCCCGACGATCCGACCACCACCACCTCGTGCGTTCGGGAGATGGTCTCTGCCGCCACGAGGAACTCCTCGACGGTGTTCTCCGGGACGAGCCTCGCCACCATCAGGGCATAGGTGCCGGTGTCGTGGAGCGCGGTGGGCAGCGTGCCCACCGCAGTTCCGCCGTAGGGGATGAAGGTTCCCGTGGCACCGAACTCCGCGGCCCAGAAATTCCCGATCGCTTCGGCGTCGAACACCAGGTGGTCGGCGTACCTGGCCGTGAGCGCGGCACCGCGCCGGAACATCGCCTTGGCCACCGCGCCCCACTTCCGCCTCTGCCATTCGATGCCGTCGACGTTGACCACCGTGGGTATCCCGCGCGCCCGTAGGGCCGGTAGGAAGAACCCGTTCGCGACGTTCATCACCAGCGCTACATCGGGCCGGCGGTATGCCGAATGCACGGAGCTGGTGAGCCCGTAGGAGAGAGTGCTGAGCTTCTGCGAGTTCACCCCGCGGGTGGTGATCGAGCGAACGCGCTGGTCACGGCCATGATCATCGACCTCGACGGCGCCGGGACGGCCGTAGACCTGCACGGTCCACCCCTGATCGGCCAGATACGGCGCAAGCCGACGGACAAGAGTCTCGAAACCGCCGTAGTAGCTGGGGTAACCGCGCGTACCGATAATCGAAACTGTGCGAGACATATCCCCCCTGACCGCAAAGTGTCGCGCCTATCACAGAGGACAGTAACGCCGATCAGCGTCGTATCGCTTGTTGAATTCCAGCCGACTTCGAGCCCCGCGGCACTGGATTGTCATGTATCCCAAGCGGTGGCAGTCATCATCGAAATCGCGGGAATTGGGATGTGAGTTATCACCAAATCAATTTCGTTCTCTATCCGCACATGTCCGCACCGCAGACACAATGTCGGCGCGATATCGATCAGGGTGGAACCGAGTGCGTGCGGACTGACGGGCCCGCTCGGCGAGCGCCTCCGCGAGCTCGGGGTGCTCGATCAACCGGCGCAACGCGGCGGCCAGCTCGGCAGGATCACCGGCCGGGACCACAAGACCCGTGCTCTCGTGCCCGACTATCTCCACCAGACCCTGGACATCGGAGACCACCACCGGCACACCCGCCAGCTGGGCTTCGACCGCCACGTTGCCGAACGGCTCCTCCCGCGACGGCACCACCGCGATCGAACTGGTCCGCAGCACGGGACCAACCGGGTCCACGTAGCCCAGGAACTGCACCGCGCCCGCCAGGTCGTCCCGCGCCGCGCGAGCGCGCAACTGATCCTCGAACCACTCGTACCCCTCGAACGTCGAACCGGCCAGGCGCACCCGCACGTCACGGCCCTCGGCACGCAGGGCTCCCACGGCGTCGAGCAACACGTCGGCGCCCTTGCGGGGAGAGAGCCGACCGACCAGCAGCACCTCGGAAGGCCCGCCAGCTCGCGCTGCGGCCGGGCCCCCCACCGGTTCCGGTACGCCGTTGTAGATCAGCTCGGTGCGGGGCGCCAAGGTGCGGTGATGAGACAGGATCGCCCGTGACGACGCCGCGCTGTTGGTGATGATCCGGCGGCTCAGGAACAGCGGCAACGCGAGCACGTACGCCACCGCCCGAACCGAGGTGTCCACCGCCTCGTGCACGTGGGTCACCGAGGGCACCCGCGCCAGGACAGCGGCCACCGACCACACCGGAATGGTGAGTGTGTTGACGTAGACCACCTCGGGCCCTATCCGTCGCAGCAACCGCAGCCCCACCACGATGGCCACCACTGCCTCGACCGCGTAACGGACGATGCCCACGGGCGTCAGAATCGCCTTGCGCAGGGCCGGGAACCGTGCGAACCGCACCTGCGCGCCGGCCTCGAGTGCCAACGGCACCAGCGGACCGTCGTACGGGAGAACAAGGTGCACAACATATTTCGCTTCCGCCAGTGCACGGATACTCTCGAGCAGCTGCAGATCCGAACCGTACACATCGGGTGTGGGGTGCGCGATCACCACCGACGTCGTCACTGATCCGCCGTCCGGGTACGGAGCAGTTTCGCGGGCACGCCGCCGTAGATCGAGTTCGCCCGGTAGCGGCCGGCAACCAGAACCGACCCGGCGGCCACCACACACCCATCCTCGACCACCGCACCGTCGAGCACGGTCACCTTGGCCCCGATCCAGCAACCCGCACCGATCTCGATGCCCTGCCGCGTGACGCCCTGATCCCGGATCGGCACATCCAGTCGCTCGATCACGTGGTTCTCCGAGTGGAAGGACACGAAGTTACCGACGATCGTGTTGTCACCGATGGTGATCCCGCCCGCGGCCCCATAGAAGGTGTCGGTTCCCAGACCGACGTTCTCGCCCACGCTCATCCCCACACCCACGTGTGTGAGGGAGCCTGTGCACTCGATCCGCGAGAACTTGCCGAGCGTGGAATTGCGCCCGAGCCGCACCCCATCGGTCGACGTGGCATCGACGTACGAGGACTCGTCGAACGTCACCCCCGGGGCCAGCCGAATACGGGACTTGTTGCGGAACCGACAACCCTTCCCCACCGACGGCGCCGGGCCCCGGCCGACGAAGCGCACCATGCCGCGGGCCTTCATGGCTGCGCGCCGCACACCGAGGTTGAGCAGGAACGCCCCGCCCAGGTTCGGATCGATCGTGTAGTCCCTACCCTTGACCCTGCTCGCGATGCGCGAGAGAACCGCGTCGATCATCAGGCCCCCCAGCCGGTTCGGTTACCGTCTCAACCGCGTCGACTCCGCGCCAACGCCGCGAACCCCTCGTACATCCGTGCGCCCAGATCCCGCTGGGCCGCCGCGTTGAAGTGCAGATCGTGCGCGTTGACCATGCCCACCGGAGAATCGACGAGCACGACGCCAGGGTGGCGACGCGGTGTATCACAGTGCACGGCATCGATGTTCACGTGATCGGGATGGCCCGAGGCGATCTGCTCCGGCACCATACGGCCCATGACGAACGGGCGCATCCCGTAGCGGTCGCGCAGCCGCAGAATCAGGTCGTCGAACTGGTTGCGGTACTCGTCGGCATCGAGCAGGGGCGCGTCGGATTCACCCTGATGCCACAGGAAGGCCGCCACCTCGGCCGCCTCATCGCCCCGATCGGCGCTCCGGGCGGACACCGCGCGGCAGGCGCGATCGATCTGCACGACGGCATTGGCGAAGAGGTTGGTGCGCGTGGTTGTGTCCGCCGGGTTCCAGGTGAAGCCGTTCTTGGGGTAGAAGGACGAATCGCCGCGCGCGCACGGAACCAGCAGCACCGGGCGCCCGGTGTCGGCGGCCAGATGCTTGGCGAAGGTGAGCGCGAACCCCACTCCCTTGCCGGGGATCTGGTGCATCAGCGGCTCGGTGGCCAGCACGATGCGTCCGCGCCGGCGCCCGTACGCCGCCCACTGGTGCACCATCGGATGCGGCGCGTCGAGGCCCTCCGGATCGATGGGGAACCCGTTGCCCTGCGCATTGGACTGCCCCAACACCGGCACCACCAGGTACCGGCCCTCGGGATGCGGCACGGCAGGCGCCGACGTGATGAGCCGCTTGATGGTGTTCTTGGTTCGCATCTTCACCTGGAAGGCACGAGAGGCGTCGCCGTGTAGTCGACGATCCTCCGCACGATCACGTCCCCGCGGCGTGGTGATCATCTCGACCCGAGTTCTCCTACGTCGTGCGTAACCATCGCGGCCACGATGTCCTCGAAGGTCATCGACGGGCTCCAGCCGAGCACCTCGCGCGCCTTGCTCGCATCCCCCACCATCACTGCCGAATCAGCGGGCCGCGCCAGGTCCGGGTCGGACTTCACCAGCGACGACCAGTCGTCGATACCCACCGCGGCGAACGCGGCAGTCACGAAGTCGCCGATCGAATGCGCCTGCCCGGTGGCCACCACGAAGTCGTCGCCCTTGCCGTACTGCGCCATGGCGAGCAGCGCCTGCACGAAGTCCGGCGCCCACCCCCAGTCGCGTTGGATGGCCAGGTTGCCCAACGACAGCGAATCCTGCTGCCCTGCAGCGATGGCGGCGACCGCCTTGGTGATCTTCCGGGTGACGAAGGTATCGGGCCGACGCGGGGACTCGTGGTTGTAGAGGATCGCGTTGATCCCCTCGAGACCCTTGGAGCGGTACACCTGAACGAGGTTGTGCGAGAGCGTCTTCGACGCGCCGTACGGCGAGGTGGGCACCATACGCGTGCGCTCGGTCTGCGGCGATTCACCGGACCCGGCGAAGATCTCCGCCGACGACGCGTTGACGAACACCACCCGATTGCCGGTGGCCTCCTGATGGGCCAGCGCCGCGTTCAACAGGCCGGCCGCCGACACCCCGTTGACCCGGGTGGTCTGCACAGGGTCCTGCCACGAGCGCCACACCGAGGAGATACCGGCGAGATGGAAGATGTAGTCCGGGGCGATCATTCGCACCACTCCGTTGGCCACGCGGGCCTCGGAGATGTCCTGCGAATGCATACGCACACCGGCCAGGTGCGATAGCAGAGGGTGCGAGGCACCGCCCGGTCGGGTGATGCCGTGTACCGACCAACCCAGCGACACCAGCAGTTCGGCGAGATACGTCCCGTCCTGCCCCCCGACTCCGGTGATCATCGCCACCGGCTTGTGGGCCGGCGCGTCGCCAGAGTTCACATCAATACGCCCCGTCACTCCTCAGCACTGCCTTCACGGTCTTGAACACGATCAGCATATCCCCGGTCATGGACCAGTTCTCCACGTAGGACAAATCGAGACGCACCGTCTCCTCCCACGACAGGTCGGAGCGGCCACTCACCTGCCACAGGCCGGTGACACCGGGCTTGACCAGCAGGCGCCGACGCACGTCGCCGTCGTAGGTCTCGACCTCGCGGCGCAGCGGCGGACGCGGGCCCACCACCGACATCTCGCGCTTGAGAACGTTGATGAACTGCGGCAACTCGTCGATGGAGAGCCGACGCATGATCTTGCCGATGGGGGTCACCCGCGGGTCGTCGCGCATCTTGAACAGCACACCGCCCTCGCTCTCGTTCTGCTCGATGAGCGTGGCGATCTGCTTGTCGGCGTCCTGGACCATGCTGCGGAACTTGATCATCTGGAACGGCTTGCCGTCCAGGCCCATGCGCTCGGACTTGTAGAAGACCGGCCCCTTGCTGGTGAGCTTGATGATGATGGCCACCACCAGGAAGACCGGCGAGACGAACACCAGCGCCGCGGCAGCGAAGACCATGTCGAAGAACGTCTTCGAGAAGCGGGTTGCACCGTTGTACTGCGGCTTCTCCACGTGAATCAGGGGCAGACCGGCCACCGGACGCATGTGCAGACGCGGGCCGGCCACGTCGACCACGCCGGGCGCGACCACGAGGTCGACGTCCTTCTTCTCGAGGTCCCACACCAGCCGGCGGATGCCCTGGTGACCGATGTGATCGGTGGCGGTGACGGCCACCATGTCAGCACCCGACGCCTCGATCGCGGCCACCACGTCGTGCTCGTTGCCGTAGACCGGGATGTCGAAACCGTCGACGGTCAGCGCGCCCTCGGAGATGTTGCGCACGCTCTCGGCCTGGTACTCGGGCAGGCACACCCCCACCACCGCGTAGCCCGATGCGGGCTCACGGGCGAAGGAGCGGGCCATCGACACCGCGGACGTACGGCTGCCCACAATCACCACCGCCGTCTGGTACTTGCCCCTGTGCCGACTGCGCGCGAGCTTCTGGCGCCACATCCACCGACCGAGCAGCAATCCGAGCAGACCCACCGGCAGGGCGATGGCGAGGTAACCGCGTGCAATGTCGAGCTTGAACAGCAGCGAGACGATGGCGACGATGCCGAACAGACGCAGGGAAGCGGAGATGACCCGGCGGTACTCCTCGGCGCCGGCGGAGAGAACGTGCGGCGAGCGGGTGCGGTAGACGGCCATCATCACCACCCAGGCCGCGGCTAGTGCCACCGACAGGGACGAGTAGTTGATGGCGGTGTAGTCGACGACCTCTGCGCTGGAGCCGAACCGAACGAAGTGAGCGATGGCAATGGACGCGACGATGATCAGCGAGTCGGTGATGCGCAGGCCCACCACGTAGCCGTGCTCCCAGTCACGCCGCGAGCTCGTGGCGCGCGAGCGACCGGAACCGGTGGACGCTGCTGCAGACGATTCGATCGTAGCCATCGACAATCCTCGTTCTGTTCTCGCTCGACGGTGTCGACACCGGTGTCTCGGAGCCAACCCTAAAGAAGGCGAAGACCGGTGTCCTGTCGACTGCCGTGTCTTCCATCACACGAATGAACAGAACGGGAGCCGAAAACTGTTCCATCTGCTCGGATCGTACGAAACATCCGTCGTCGTCGGCGGCGGAATCGTTACCCGATCACGAACCAATGTGATGTCGATAACTAAACGAACAATAAGCGGAAACTCGACGGACGATCAGGGCACGACCGGCGGCATGGACCCTTCCACTAGGAACACCACACGATTGGCGACATCCATTCCCTGGTACACGAAGCGCTGGTAGAAGCGGCACAGCAGTGCCACGTCGACCGCACTGGTGACATCGGGCACCCGCCCGTCCACCGAGACGTACGCAATCGCGTTGTTGTGCAACAGATCCACTCGGTTCACCAGCTGCTCGAGGTCCCGGATCGGATCCAGGTCGGTGGACTCGAGCGCCCGCTGCAACTTGACCGCCACCGTGTGGGTGAGCTGGGCGAGCTCGGTGAAGGACGAGACCAACCCGTCCGGAAGAATGGATTCGGGATGGCGACGCCGTACCGATTCGGCGATATGCACCGCGAGCCCGCCCATTCGTGCCAGATCACCGGACATCCGCACCGCCGAGAACACTCGTCGCAAATCGACGGCCACCGGTGACTGCAGCGCCAGCAGCGTGACGGCATGATCCTCGGCCTTCGCGCCGAGCGCCTCGATGTACTCCGCCCGCGAGATCACGTCCTCCGCGCGATCGAGCGCGGGGCCGAGCAGACCCGCGGACGCACCGTCGATGGCCTCACCGGCCTCGCGCGCGAGGTCGCACAGATAGTGGGTGAGCTCGTCGAGCTGTTCCCCGTACGCGGTTCTCATGTGCTGGTCTCCAAAGAAGTCTGTCGGTCGGCGACAAACCTAACACTCACCCTGTTTTGATGACAGTCAGAACCGGATCGCTCGCCATCGGCATCCCCAACAGGCCCGCGACCTCATCCGCCGGAACCGGCTTGGAGTACAGGTAACCCTGCGCCAACCAGCACCCGTTGCGCCGGGCCAGGGCGGCCTGCTCCCAGGTCTCGATGCCCTCGATGGCCAACGTGCGGTCGGTGTCGCGGGCGAGAGCAACCAGTGCACGCACCATCGAATCACCCGCCGAGGTACCCAGACGACGCGCAATCGCCGCGTCGATCTTGAAGCCGTCCACCGGCAGCTCGAGCAGCCGCTGCAGCGACGAGTACCCGATGCCGATGTCGTCGAGCTGCACTCCGAAGCCGTCGGCGCGCAGATCGTCGACGAAATCGGCAATTCGCGCAGTGTCGACGTGGGCCGCGGTCTCGGTGAGCTCGAACCTCACCGACTGCGGACGCACACCGGCCGCGAAGACGATCTCGGTGAGCTGCCGGCGACGGTCCCCGTGGCCGAGGTGACGGGCCGAGAGGTTGGAGTTGAGCACCAGCCCCGGGTACATGCGATGCCAGGTGCGCAGGTGGATCAGGGACTGCTCGAGGATGCTGTGATCGACATCGAGCACCAGATCGGAATCGACGCAGTCGGCGAGGAACTCACCGGGAGAGTCGATGCGGCCCGAGGAGTGTCGACGACGAGCGAGAGCCTCGAGGGCCACCACGCGCCCGCTGCGCATGTCCATGATCGGCTGGAACCAGGGCACTATCTCGCCTGCGTCGAGCGCCTCGGCCAACTCCGCGGCCGCGCGCCGCGCGCCACCGATGGTGCTGCTGCGGACGGTCTCGAGCTGGTCCTCGACGATGGTGGCGAACCCGAGCAGCGTCTCGCGCGTGTAGGCGTCGATGGTGCGCGGCTCGACATCGAGCACGCACAGGGTTCCCACCACCACCCCTTCCCGACCGCGCAGCGGTACGCCGAGGTAGCTGGCCACGCCCACGCTGGTCATGTGCGCGGCGGTCTCGAACTCCTCCGGCGAGAGCGTGACGTCGATCCGGGACGAATCGGAGATGCCGATCACCAGATTGGACCCCATGACGAAGTGACAGTTCGACGCCATCCGGGGATGAACGAACTCGAACCTGTCGCTGAACCCGGCGCGAGCGAGTGTGTACATCGAGTCCGCGTCGAGGATGTTGATCATCGCGAACCGGAAGCCCAGGGTCGATGCCGCCAGGTTCACCACGGCGTCGAGCGTGGGGTAGTTCTGAGAGAAATCTACGTAGTGACGTGCGGATTCGGACTGGCGCTGACGACGTGATCGGTACATCCAGGCCCTCCTCCGCGGTGTCATGGGAGCGACCACGGATGAGGCCGTCCTCATCAGTCTTCGGTACTACTCCACCCCTGTATGGGTTGGAGGGCCGAAAAAGTTACAGCGGTCCCGATTCGGCGATCAGGAACGGGGCGGCGACCTTTTTGTATCGCGGAATGCCTAACTCACCGAGGGGTCGGGGTCATGCTCGCGATCATGGCGACTGCAGCCACCGCAGCACCGGCCCGGCCGGCGGAGCGAGCGAGGCGACCGCGCGGCGCCGACCCGTCGACGGCGGTGAGATCGGCACGTCCGCGGTCCGGCCCGGCCAGGCGAGTACCGGCGAAGGCGTAGGCCATCCGGACGGCGGTGGCCATCGAGTCGAACCCGTAGTCGACCGCGATCTGCGCGGTACGCGAACGGACCGTCGCGGCGTACTCGGCGTCGGTGAAGAAGCGCGTCACGGCCGTCGCGGCCTCGGCCGGAGTGCGGCCGGCCTGCGGGTAGTCCAACGACTGCATGCTCGGGATCGTGCGGCTGATGACCGGGCACCCCATGTCCGCAGCCTCGAGGGTCGACAGCGGCGCACCCTCCCACGCAGCGGAGTGCAGGTAGAGATCCGCCGAACACAGCACTGCGCGGGTGTCCTCGGGGCTGAGCCACCCGGTGATGGTCACGCCGGCGTCCTCGAGGTGCTCGCGGCCCTCGGTGCCCTCCCCGATCCAGACGAACTCGTAGTTCTCCGACCCGACACGACGGCACACGTCGGCGAAGAACCGCGGATCCTTCTGCGGCGCGATCCGGCCGATCATCACCACGCGGGGGCGCGCACCGGCAGCGGCCGGGGTGCGCTCGGCCGGCGCCATCGGCATCGCGGCGTTGGGCACCTCCCGGCTGGGCATCGACGGGCGCAGGCGGTGGCCGATCTGCAGCTCGCGCGGGCTCACGGCCATCAGCATCTGCTCGCGCTGGGCCAGCAGCCGCTCGACGGTCCAGTACGCGGCGCGCTTGTAGAGCGGGTGATCGGCCTCGATGGCGTAGCAGTGCGGGGAGTAGACGATGCGCGTGTGGCGCGGCAGGAAGGCGCGCAGCACCCCGGCGTAGCTCGAGTGCAGGTGAACGATGTCGTAATCGCCGTCCATCACGAAGCGGCGAGCGGCGGTGAAGAACGAGCCCATGTCGCCGTCGTAGGTGTTCATGTGGGCGGACGCGGGAACGTCGAGGGTCTCGTGCCCCTCACGAGTGCGAACGAACAGCGTGTGCTCGTGCTCGGGCGCGCCGGCAACGTAGTTGACGATGGCGCTGCGCAGCCCACCACCGAAGGCTTCGGAGATGTGCACGATCTTCATGGCGTACTTCCTTCGGACGGCCACCGGGTCCGACCCCTGTGACTGGACTGCCTCGGTGACTGGACTGCGACGGATGCGCTGCTCTGCACCCGTCCATTGAAACTTCCCAACACACATTCCGCTCGAATTGTTTCGTCTCATTTCAGAGAACATTGTGCGGAGTTCCGGTGTCATCTGCATCGCTGACAGTCGAACGATCGTTACCTCGCAGTAGGTATAGCAGAGAAACCAACGATTCAGGAAGCCTTCGGGTCTGTTGTGCGACTACAAGTCGGTCCAACCAGCCGAAACAGACCGATCGTCAACCTTAAGGATCGGTAAAGAAATCATTTCACGACGAACGGAAGTGCTGGACAATTACCTGACTGAACAGACCGATAGGAATGAATCATGGTGATTTATCACACCTCAATCCGGTGATTCCCCGGGTGTTCGCCACAGCAACACGGCAACACAGCGATGCGGCGGCACAGCGTGCGAGTATTGGCGTCAACCACGAGTGAGGAGAACCGCGTGAGCGCGCCCGATCCCCAGACCCCCGCCCAGAGCCCTGCCGCCGCCGACTACGTCCGGCCGCCGCGGATCGAGACCGACCAGATCCCCACCAACGCCCGCGAGCAGATCGGCGAGCGCCTGTTCAACTTCATCATCACGTTCATCCCGTCCCACTGGGTTCGCCAGACCTGGCTGCGCGCGTTCGGCATGAAGATCGGCACCGGCACCTCGATCATGATGGGCACCCGCGTGCTGGGCATGCAGATGCTGAGCGTGGGCGACAACTGCTCGATCGGATCTCGATGCCTGCTCGACGGGCGCGGCGGACTGACCATCTCCGACGACGTGGTGATCGCCTCCGACGTGCAGATCGTGGCCGGGCATCACGTGGTGGACTCCGACGACTTCGGCCGCTACCTCGCCCACATCACCATCGGCCACCACGCCTGGATCGCCAGCCGCGCCACCGTGCTCGCGGGCGTCGACATCGCGCCCGGCGCCGTGGTGGCCGCCTGCTCGCTGGTGCGCACGGATGTGGCACCCATGGCCATCGTGGGCGGCGTGCCCGCCAAGCCGCTCGGGGTGCGCAAGTCCACCCTCGAGTACCACCCGACCTTTCGGCCCCTGCTCTACTGAGCCATCGGACCCGGGGGTGCCGGGCAGCTCGGAGTGCTACTTCCCGCAGTTGCTGGGCGCCGGAGTGGCTCCGGTGAACCGCTCGCCGATCCACTGGACGGACGCATTGCCGTCGATATCGCCGTGGCCCTTGTCGGGCTGGAAGGTCGAGAGGACGACCCCGCCCGACTTGCATGCCTTGGCGATCGCATTACGCGTCCACGCAGGGTCGATGAAGGTGTCTGCGCCCGCGTAGTACACCGTCATCGGTGCCGACAGCTTCTTCTGCGGCAGGGCCCAGCCCTGCAGGATCTTGCGCAACTTGTCCGCGGCCTGTTTCGAGGCCGGGGTGAGCATGCCCGCGTCGGTGGCCTTCAGTGCCGCGGCACGCGTACTGGCCAGGGGGCCCGCGCACACCGCCAACGCATCCCAGTTGTCCTTGACCTCCCCGCGCCGGTAGTCGTCGAGCGCGAGGTCCGGGTACAGCACCGCAATACGGTTGAGCATCCAGATGTACGCCGCCTGCTGATCGGTGGTCAACGTGCCCGCCACTGCCTTGTCCACCAGTCCGGACATGTCCGCCGCCGGCACCAGCGCCACCGTGCCGACCAACGACAGCTCCGGCGCGTAGGTGGCAGCCTGCTCGTTGGCCGCCCACGTGGCACCGCCGCCCTGGGAGCCACCGAATGCGCCCCACCGGTTCCCCACGGCCGAGCTGACCTTGCGCAACGCGCGCACCGAGTCGATCACGTTGAGCCCAGCGGTCTTCGCATCGAGGTACGGATGTACCCCCGGCCCACCGAGACCCTGGTAGTCGGTGAACGCCACCGCGAAACCGATCTTCAGATACGAGGCGACGAGCACCGCCGACCCCGCCAGATCGGGCGTGCCGGTGGGCGAGCAGTCGGCCAGGATGCCCGAGGTACCGTGCGCGATCGCCATCACCGGCCAACCCCCCGGTGGGGCCTGACCGGCCGGGACGAAGACAGCGCCCGTGACCTCGGTGGCGGACCCGTCGATCCCCGAGGTGGAGCGATAGGTCACCTTCACCGCGCGAGCACTGAGCGTGCGCACACTCGCATCGACGCTGGGGAACGTGGTTGCCGAGACCAGCGACCCCGGCCCGGTTCCCGACATGTCCACACCCGGCACCGGCCCCGGTTCCGACACCGCGTCACCGGTGGTCTTCCTCGAGCATCCCACCAGCAGGGCAGTCACCGCAGCCATCGCCGCCACGGCGGCGATCGCACGCCGTCGTCCGATACTCGACACCATCACACCCCCGTCACGCAGGCCCGCCGGACGGGCACATGTCCAGCGCATCCTGGCCGTCGAACCGCGACGCCACCCAGGGGATGGCAGCGGAGGCATCGATGTCGCCGTGCCCCTCCCCCGGCCGCAGGAACCACGACACCCGGTCGCCCTTCGCACACGCCTTGCGTAGAGCCTCCTCGATCCACGCCTGATCGACCAGTTGGTCGGCGGAACCGTAGATCACGATCATCGGTGCCGCCGCCTTCTGCTGCGGCACCGCCATCTCCGCCAACCACTTCTCGAGCCGAGCCTGCGCCGCGGGCGAGACCGGTTTGACATCGCTCGGCGGCGCGGTCTTGAACAGGTTCACCGCCTCCTGGATGCGCGGTCCCGTGCACAGCGCGAGCAGATCACGGTTGTCGTACAGGCTGCCGTGCAGATAGTCCGTGAGCACCAACTCCGGGTGCCGGACGGCCTTGAGAGCCATCACCGCGTAGAAGTACAGCCCGTACTGATCGCGGGTGAGAGAGCCGTCCGCGGCCTTGGCCGGGAGCTTGGTCAGATCCGCCACCGGCACCCACGCCGCCGCGCCGAGCAGCGACAGTCCACTGTCGGTGCCGTAGGTGGACGCCTGCTCGTTGGAGGCCCACGTGGCCAGCCCGCCCAGCGAACCACCGAACGAGACCCACTTGGTACCCACGTCGGGCACCAGCTGACGCGTCGCGCGCACGGCATCGATCACGTTGCGGCCCAGTGCCTTCTGATCGGCGAACGGGTTGGCCAGGGTGGGCGAGGTGGGCGAGCCGAGACCCTCGTAGTCGGGCACCACCACCAGGTAGCCGTAGAGCAGCAGCGCGGTGATGGGCAACCACTGGTTGAGCAGGTCGTCGTAGAGCGACGGGCCGCAGTTCGGGCCGATACCGGTGTTCCCGTGGTTGAACGAGACCACCCGCCACCCGCCGTCGGGTGCCTTGCCCGAGGGCACGAACACACTGCCGGTGACCTCGATCGGCTTGTCGGTCTTGGTGCCCGTGGAGATGTACTTGATGCGATACGGCTTTGCGCCCGTCTCGCGAATGCGCTGCTCCACGGTGTCGAACGGCTGCACCGAGGTCAACGATCCCGGAGTGTTGCCGCCGATCCGCGGGAACGCCCCGCCGGGACCCTCGGGTGCCGCACTGACCGACGGCGGCGCCGATGCCGTGGTCACATCAGGCTTGACGTACTCACCGCTGGACTCGACGGATCCGCACGAGGTCACCGATACCACCATGACCCCCACGGTCATGAGCGCGGCAGCACACCGCTTCACCCCCACCATCAACACAACCTCTTCCTCCCCGAGAGGCCAAGTGTAGGCGTTAACAAATGTTGTCGGTCAGCGTCGCACCGTCGAAGGCGTTCTTGATCCACGGCAGTGTGGGTGAACCGTCGAGGTCCGCCGTTCCCTGGCCGACCCGCAGAACCGTCTCGATCTGCGAACCCATCCCGCAGGACGCCTTCATGGCATCGTCGATCCACTGCTGGCGCATGAGGTCGTCGGCGGTGCTGTAGACCACGAGCATCGGCGCCGTCAGCTTGTCCTTCGGCAGGGCGAGAGCGTTGAGGTAGCCCACCAGCCGGTCCGCAGCGGCCTTGTTGATCGGCTTGACGTCCGACCGCGGCAACGTCTTGATCAACTCTGCCGCCCTGTCCGCCTCGGCACCGGTGCACGCGGTGAGCACCTGCAGGTTCTTGACGGTGTCTCCGGAGAGGTACTGCTCGACGCGCAGCGACGGCTGCGAAGTGGCCTTGAGGGCCAGGATCTCGAGCGTGTACTGGAACTGCTGCATCGGCGTCATCGAGCCGTCGACCGCCGCGCCGACGAGCCCCGAGACGTTGGCCGTGGGCACCAACGCCACACTGCCCTTGACGGGGAACTCGGGAGCGTACTTCGCGGCCATCTCGTTGGCCGCCCACGCCGCCTGCCCGCCCAGGGAGGTGCCATAGGCCGCCCAGTTCGGCGATGCGTCCGGGGTGACCTTGTGGGCCGCGCGAACCGCGTCGATCATGTTCGCGCCCAACGTCTTCGAATCGAAGAGCGGGAAGATCCCCGCCGATCCCAGACCTTCGTAGTCGGACATGGTCACCAGGTAGCCACTGGCCAACAGCGCCGCCACGGCCGTGGCGTTGCCGAGCAGATCGCCGTGCAGCGACGGGCCGCAGCCCAATCGGGCGCCGCTGATCGAGTGGCCGAACGAGACCACCGGCCACCCACCCGCCGGCGGGTTACCGCCGGGCACGAACACCGACCCACCGACCACCGTGGGCTTACCGGTGGTACCCGAGGTGGACCGGTACTCCACCCGCAGCGCTCGGGCGCCGGTCTCGGCGACACGGCCGTCGATGTCGGTGAGTTCGGTGGCCGAGACCAGGGTGCCCGGGCCCGTGCCGCTGAGATCGGGCTGCAGCGGCGTGGCCTGCTGAGTGGTCGCCGCGGCACCCACCGACGTGGTGATGGTGACCTTGGAGACGTAGTCGGAGGTGGCGGGCTCGGAACATCCGGCGACCAGGAGTGCGCCGGACAGCGCGGCGACCAGCCGCTGGTATCGACGTCGGCGCACAGCCGTCACCGAGAGGAGAAGCGCGATCGACGTCCGTTTGCCACGGCGCCGACGATACGCGTTCGCGCCAGGCTCAGCTTGGTGGCGGCAGCCTCGACGTCGGTGTTCGAGGTGTAGCCGATGCGGCCCACCAGCAGCACGCCGTCGGACTCCCCGGCCAGCACCGCGGTGTCGGTCGAGGTCAGCACCGGCGGGCCGTCGATGATCACGAATTCGAAGTATCCCTGGAGCTGCTTGATCAGCTCACCCATCGCGAGGCTGCCCAACATGTCGCTCGATGCGTCCGAGGTGTCGCCGCGAATGATCACCGACAGGTAGGGCACGTCGGTTTGCACGACCACGGTGTCGAGATCGGCCTCCGAGCGCAGGAACTCCCCGAGGCCCGGGCCGTAGGAGATCTTGAACGCCTCCTTGATGGCGCCGTGCTTGAAGTCCCCGTCGATCAACACCACCGATCGACGGGTCTCGGCCAGCGCCGACGCCAGACCGATCGCCACCGCGCTGGCGCCGGTGTTCTCCCGCGGTGCAGCCACCACGAGGGTGCGGGAGGGCAGATCGGACCCCATGGCCAGAATGTTGGTGCGGATCTCGCGCAGCGCCTCGGTGGTGGCAGGTCGGTCGGGTGAGAACAGAGAGCCGCCCGCCTTGAGATTGCGGCCGGGCGGCAGTGTGCCGAGCACCGTGGTGTCGGCGTGCTCGGCGAGCGAGCGGCTGGTGCGGAGCGTCCGGTCGAGTGCGAACGCCACCACCGCGGCGATCAGACCCAGGATCAGACCACCCACGGCGCCGAACGCGAGGTTGCGGGCCCAGTCCGGGCTCGACGGCGCGCCAGGGGTGTCGGCGAGGTCGACGATGGTGGCCGTGGCGGCGGGAGTGCCACCGCGAGCCGAGGTTTCGAGCTCCTGGACCACCGAACCGGTCTGGGAGGCGATGACGTTGGCCAGGTCGCGGGCGAGTTCCTTGTTGGCGTCGGTGACGGTGATGTCCAGAAGGACCGAATCCGGCACGGCCGTCGCGGTCACCCGCGACATCACCTCCTCGGCGGTCAGCGAGAGTCCGAGCTGATCGACCGCGCGCTGGGCCACCTGCTTACCGGCGGCCAGCTGCGCGTAGGAGGCCACACGGCCGGTGGAGAACAGGTTGCCCTGGTAGGCCTCGCTCACCGACGCGCCGCCGGTGGTGGAGACGAACATCCGGGTGGTGGCGGTGTACTTGGGCTGTGTGGCGAACGACACAAGAGCCGCCACCACCACTGCGAGCACCGCGCATGCAACTACAACCACCCATTTCCGGCGAAAAGCAAGAAAATAGTCGCGAATGTCCACAGCCCTGACCCCTGTTCGTACCCTCACCCATTGCTCGGTGAGCTCAATATAGGCGCTCACCGCTGCCCTTATCGTGTCGAACAGGTTCAAGGAGAGATACAGAACAATCACAGCGGATCCTGTAACGCCATCCCCCGGCCGAACGACGAGCAGTCGTGGGCAGCGGCCCGGCGTCGACCAGAGCTGTTCGAACGCCGCGCACCAACGCAACCCTCCCGCCTCACCGTTGAATGTGGGACGATTCCGCTGACGGGGATGTGTGAAAACATGCCGCTGCACTGGCTGTTCGCGGGCCGTTACCGTGCGCGGTGCTCCACCCGAAGTGAACAGACCAAAAATCGAAGGGGTCTCGATGAAGCGCGCTCTCATCACCGGTATCACCGGCCAGGACGGGATGTATCTGGCCGAACTGCTCCACGACAAGGGATACCGCGTGTTCGGTCTCGTGCGCGGACAGAACAACCCGAAGGCCGAGGCCCTCGCCAAGAGCCACCCGTACGTCGAGATCATCAGCGGCAACCTGCTCGACCTGGTGAGCCTGATCCGAGCGTGCTCCGAAGCCGAGCCGGACGAGGTGTACAACCTCGGCGCCGTGTCCTTCGTGGCCTACTCGTGGCAGAACGCCCGGCTCACCTCCGACGTCACCGGCGGCGGCGTGCTGAACATCCTCGAAGCCGTGCGCTTCTACCAGGACAGCTCCGGCAAGGCCGTGCGCTTCTACCAGGCGTCGAGCTCGGAGATGTACGGCAAGGTCCAGGACGTGCCCCAGAAGGAATCGACCCTGCTGTGGCCCCGCTCGCCGTACGGCGTCGCCAAGGTGTTCGGCCACTACATGACCATCAACTACCGCGAGTCCTACGGCATGCACGCCAGCTCCGGTGTGCTCTTCAACCACGAATCCCCCCGTCGCGGACCGGAGTTCGTCACCCGCAAGGTCAGCCAGGCCGTCGCACGCATCAAGCTCGGACTGCAGGACAAGATCGCCCTGGGCAACCTCGACGCCAAGCGCGACTGGGGATTCGCCGGCGACTACGTCGAGGCCATGTGGCTGATGCTGCAGCAGGACGAGGCCGACGACTACGTGATCTCCACCGGCGAGACCCACTCGATCCGCGAGCTGCTCGACATCGCCTTCGACGAGATCGGCATCAGCGACTGGAGCCACCTGGTCGAGATCGACCCCCGCTTCATGCGCCCCGCCGAGGTGGACCTGCTGATCGGCGACTCGAGCAAGGCCCGCGAGAAGCTCGGCTGGCAACCGAAGGTGGGATTCGACGAGTTGGTGCGCATGATGGTGCGCTCGGACATCGACGATCAGTCCAAGCGATCGGCCGGCTGACGTGGTCACAGCCGACGAGTACGTCACCTCGCGCCGCGAGCAGTTCGGCGAGCGCATGTTCAACTGGCTGATCACGCGCATCCCGTCGCACACCGTCCGTCAGGGCTGGCTGCGATGGTCCGGCGCCACCATCGGCACCGGCACCTCGATCATGATGGGCAGCACGGTCCTCGGGCCGTCGAAGCTGGTGATCGGCGACAACTGTTCGATCGGATCGGACGTACTGCTCGACGCGCGGGGTGGCATCACCCTCGCCGACGACGTGGTGATCGCCTCCGACGTGCACCTGATCAGCGGAAAGCATCTGGTGGACAGCCCCACGTTCGAGATCGAACTGCAGCCGATCACCATCGGCCATCACGCGTGGGTGGCCAGTCGGGCAACCGTGCTGCTGGACGTGCGCATCGGGGCCGGAGCCGTGGTCGGCGCGTGCTCGATGGTCAACAAGGACGTGGGCGAGATGGAGGTGGTGGCCGGGATACCGGCCAAGCTGCGCGGCAAACGCCAGTCCTCGCTCGAGTACCACCCGACATTCCGCCCACTGCTGTACTGAGCTCGAAGGATCCGACCGACGTGGCAGAGCTGTCCAACACCCGCCTGATCTACGTGGCCCCGGCTGCGGGGAAGAGCGGCGTCGGCGACTACGCGGATGATTTCACCGCGCAGGTCGCACCCCATGTTCTCGAGCTCATCGATCACCGCATCGACACCGAGGGCTCCGAGAGCGTGCGTGACGTCCTGCGGCACCGCCGCACCATCCGCGAACTCGTCCGTGCCACCGCGGCCAAGGGCCCGACCATCGTGCACTTCGAGCAGAGCGGCGGATCGCTGTCTGTGTTCTGGGCTGCGCTGCTGCCTCGCTCGATCCCGGTGACCGCCACCGTGCACGACCCGCCCTACCAGGTGTGGTGGCCGTTCAAGACCGGCTTCGTGGCCAAGTACCGCCTGCTGCACCACGCGATCCACTTCCCCTTCACCTTCGCCATCCGCGCCCTGCAGCGCAGCGCGATCAAGGGCCGCTCGGTGTTCACCCTCACCACGATGGGCGCGGAGTCCATCAAGCGCACCGCGCCGAAGTCCAACCCCATCGCCACGCGCATCTTCGTCCCGCCCCGCCGCGATCTGAAGCCGCTCAGCGAGCGGCCGCTCGCCGTGGGCCTGTTCGGACACGTCTACCGCGGCAAGGGATTCGACCTCATCGAGCACCTGCGCCGCGAGATCGATCCCGACGTCGAGATCATCGCCGCCGGCCGTGGCACCGCCGACCTGCCGCCCGTCGACGGCGTCACCCTGCTCGGCGAGGTCAACGACGCCGCCGAGGACGACTTCTTCGAATCCATCCGGTTCCTGCTGGTTCCGTACTCCAAGCGCAGCCAGTACGGCAAGGCCTACCCGGCCTCGAGCTCGGTCAGCCGGTCCTTCGCCTACGGCACACCGATCGTGTGCAACCTCGACGGCTCACTTCCCGAGACGGTCTCCGAGGGTGGCGCCTACGGGGTGGACCGCAAGGACGACATCGGCGCCGCCGTCAACACGATCATCCGCGACGAGGCCGTGCTGCACACCCTCGGCGAGCAGGTACAGAAACTGCGCCGCGACCACGACCTCGAACACTGCACGCAACCGTTCCTCGACGAGTGGGCACGACTCGCCAGGAACCTCGGCTAGATCGAGCCCGGCGTGAAGTCCCTCGACAGTCACCTCGTCCGCACGCTGCTCGCGTCCTTCTGGAGCTACAGCGGGCGGTTCGTGGGGCTGGCGTGGACCGGCATCGTGATCCACTACCTGGGGATCGGCGCATACGGCCAGTATTCGGTGGCGATGGCCGCCGCGGCGATCATCAACGCGGGCATCGACAACGCCTTCTACGTGCGATCGCTGCGCCTGGACGAAGAGCGCTACGAACGTGAACGCGCAGCGCGCACCTTGTTCGGTATCGCCGTGGCCGTCGTCGGCGTGGTGGTGTTCCTCGAGTTCTACGTCGCCGGTTTCGCGATCATCGTCGCCGCGGGGGAACTGCTGTTCAACACCTACAAGAGTCGACTGGTCCGCGACGGGCGCCCCGACGTGACCATGCGCTACGACTCGCTGCGGCAGATCGCGAGCATCGGCCTCGCGTCGTCGTACCTGGTGTTGGCGCACACGCCGTCGCTGTTCGCGACCACCGCCCTCTACCTGCTGCCGTACGCGGCGATCCTGCTGGCCACCCTGCCCTACGTTCCCGGCCGCAAGCCCGCCTTCCCCGGCTCACGCAACGAGTTCCTGCTGCTGTCGTCCGAGGCGTTCGCCGCCGCGCTCTACCAGCAGGGCGACGTGCTGATCATCGGAGCCGTGGCCGGCAACACCATCGCCGGGTACTACTCGGTGGCCCTGGTCACCGCCGTCGCGCTGTCGATGATCGGGCAGAACTACGCCAACACCTTCATCGAACGCCTGCGCGCGGCCGCCGGTCACGCCTCCGGGGCGCCGGCGCTGCGCAGCGTCTTCGCGGTCGGTGGGCTCACCGGCATCACCATGGCCGTGATCGGTGTGGGCATCCTGATCTGGGGCGGGGCCGACTACGTCGGGTACATCGCGTTGATCCTCGCCCCGTTCGTGTTCGTGCGCTCGATCAACTACACGCTGATCGTGATCCTGTTCGTGCAGAAGCGCGACGCCCTGCGCGTGCGCGCCACCGTGAGCGTCGCGGTGATCAAGATCGTCGCCGTGCTGGCCACGGTGAGCGTGATGGGCGGCTACGGCGCCGCCGTCACCTGTGTGATCAGCGAACTCGTGCTGTTCGTGGTCTACTACCGGGCGATCTATCGCACCGGATTCGTGGTTCCCCCCGCCGATACTCCCCCCGCCCCTGTTCCCCCCGCCCCTGTTCCCCCCGCCGATCCAAGCCTCGAGACAAAGACGGTGACCGGATGAAAGCAACGTTCCTGCTCGCCAAGGACCCCAGCTTCGAGTCCACCGGCGACCTCACGATGGCCAACCTGACCATGGACCTCGCCCGCGAGGCGTACGACATCGCGGTGATCTGCCTGTCCTCGCACCCGGACTCCGACAAGGACGGCCACGTGCGCGTGGCCAAGACCGAGCCGCGGGCGCTGAAGTTGCTCGCCGAGAGCGCCCGCACCGGCAAGTCCCTGGTGCACACACGCTTTCGTATCGACGGACTGCGCAGAGCCATCGACGCCGCGGACACCGACATCTTCGTCGCCGACCACAGCTACATGGCCGAGTCCTTCCTCGACTCCTCCCGCGCTCATGAACGCCGCCGCGGCGCACCGATTCTCGCGATCAGCACCGTGGTCTCGGAGACCCTCGTCTGGCGCGCCACCCGCGGCCTCGTCGGTCGCGCCGACGCACGCCGCATCACCCGCGACGAGCTCGGCATCGCACGCCACGCCTACACCGTCGGCACCTACGACGAGGAGGAAGCCACCTTCTACGCCGAACACGGTGTGCGACGGGCACATTGGCTGGACCTGACCCTGCGACCGAAGAACCGGGTCGACATCGGGTCGTCGGGCCCGCGACTGGTGTTCCTCGGCGACCGCAAGTGGCCACCGAACCAGGAGGCCTTCGAACTGCTGCTCACCTGGTGGCCGGACATCGCGCGCGGCATCGACGGCGCCGAACTGGCCATCGTGGGCTCCCCCGACCCCACCAAGGTGCTCGCACTGCCCGCCGGGGTCAGCGACCTCGGATTCGTCGACGACCTCGACGCGTTCCTGGCCACCTCGCGCGCCATGATCGCCCCGATCCGCACCGGCGGTGGTGTGCGCGTGAAGATCCTCGACGCCGCCAGCCGCGGCATGCCCATCGTGGGTACCGGGGCGGCCATCGGGTCGCTGGGTCCGGTACTGGGCATCGAGGCGCTCGACGACAAGGCACGCTTCGTCGACCAGTGCCGGCGCTACCTGCTCGACCGTGACGCCGCCGTCGCCGAGGGGGAGCGCATCTACACCGCCAACTCCGACCGCTGGACCGGCGGGCACCCCCACCGGGCCGTCGAAACGTGGTTGGCGTCATGAGCGCGCCGGTGCACCCGGTGGCGCCGGATGCCAGGGCACTGCGTTCGGGCCGGTCGGAGGTGCAGAAGTCGCGTCAGCTGCTGATCGGCGTCGGGGCCATCGTCACGGCGATGGTTCTCGGGCTGCTCTTCGGCGCCGGATCCGCGCCCGCCACCCTGATCGGCGTGGCCGTGATCGGACTGGTGACGGGTATCGCCGTGGTGGTCAACTCACCCGAGGCGATGTACATGGGCCTGGCCTTCGTTCTCGGCGGCATCCCCTACGCGGTGGTTCCCGGCGCAGGCCCGGCCATTCTCGTTCTGGCCCTGGGCGTGTGGGCAGCACTGGCCACGCACCGCATCGGCACCACGCGCACCCACCCCCTCGAGGTGGCCGTGGTACTGCTGCTGCTGGTGTCGGTGGCCTCGATCATCATGAGCGCCACCAACTCCCGGCACGTATCGGAGGCCATCAAGTGGATCATCGCCGTGTCGGTGATGTTCCCGCTGATGCGCCTGAGCCGCCCCGCACTGCGACGGGTGGGGCTGGCGTACGCCGTGGGCGCCACTCTCGGCGGCGGCTTCTCGTTCGTGCTCTTCCTGGTGGACAAGGCCGGCACCTTCATCGAGATCCTCTCCCCCATCGGCTACGGCAAGACCGGCACCATCGGCACCACGCTGCGGTTCTTCGAGGTGGGCAGCACCAGCGTGGTGCGCCTGACCGGCACCTACATCGACCCCAACGGCGCGGGCCTGTTCCTGTTCCTGGGGCTGATGCTCTCCATCGCGCTCATGCGTGGCTGGATGCGGCTGATCAGCGCACCCATCATCGGTCTGGCACTGCTGGCAAGCCTGTCGCGCTCGGCCATCATCTCCGTGGTGGCCGCGGTGGTGATCTACATCCTCTTCCAACGCATGCGCGGAATCGCCCGCGCCGCGGTGCTGGGCGGGCTTGTCCTCGGATCCGTTGCCGCCCTGTCCAACCCGACCGTCAACGCCCGCATCTTCAACTCGTTCGGCTCGGGTGACCGCGGTACCGACGACCGGAGCGCGGCGCTACGCGACTACATCCCCTCGATGTCGGGACACTGGTGGTTCGGACGCGGCTGGGGCGCCAAGGAATTCATCGACGAGGTGGCCGGCTACGAGACGAACTACGTGGCCAACACGCCCCTGCTGACCATCTACCGCGGCGGCATCTTCGTCGGCATCGCCTTCATCATCGTGATGATCGTGGGCGCGGTGTACGCCTACCGCTCGATGCGTCGGCTGCCCTGGGAATCCGGGGTCATCGGGGCCGGCTACATCGCCTTCGCCCTGTTCGCCCTCAACCTCGACTTCCCCGTGGTCACCAACGCCGCGGCCACCATGATGTTCTCGATCATGCTCGCGATGGTGGCGCGCAACCCCATCACCGCACACGAACTCGACGACGACGGCAACCCCCTGCCGGACACACCCGCTGGACCCGAACCAACCCGGAAGGTTTCCCATGGATGAGGCCACCGCTGCCCGCCCGGCCCATGCCGCGCCCGTCGCCAAGCGGGGTCGTATTCGGGGCCTCGAAGGCCCCCGCGGCCTCGGCTGCGCCAGCGTCATCGTCACCCACGTCGGCGCCGTCCACGCGTCGGCCATCATGGCCAAGACGCACCTCGAGTTCCTCGGTCAGGCGCTGACGTTCTTCTTCTGCCTCTCGGGGTTCCTGCTCTACATGCCGCTGGTCAAGCGGTTCGTCGAACACAAGTCGATGCCCGACACGGGCAAGTACTACCGCAACCGCGTCAAGCGCATCTTCCCCGGCTATCTGGCGATCTTCCTGCTGGTGAACTTCGTCTTCGCCGCCGCCTACACCGTCAACCCCGTGATCGCCGGGTGGGAGAACTACGACGTGGGCACCGGCGTGATCACCGACCCCGCCACGCTGATCGCCAACCTCACGCTCACGCAGTCGCTGTTCCCCTCGACCCTGCAGACCGGCATCAACCCCACCTGGTCGCTGACCACCGAGTGGGGCTTCTACCTGCTGGTCCCGATCATCGGTTACCTACTGGTTCGGTTGGGCCGCAACAGCACTCGACGGTATCGCGCGGCCCTGGTGCCCGCCGTGGTGATGATCGTCTCCGGGATCGCCGTGGCCATCGCCGTCGACTTCTGGGTTCACAACACCGACGGCATCCCGCCGCTGCAGAAGTACTGGGGGCCGAACTGGGTGTCTGTTGCCGGGCGCAGCTTCTTCGCGCAGTCCGACCACTTCGCGTGGGGCATGATCGTCGCCATCATCTTCGTCCACGTCTCCAAGGGCGGGTTGGCGCAGTACACCACCAAGCAATTGCAGGCCTACGCGGCGACCGTGATGTTCGTGTTCACCGGAATCTCGTTGGTGGTCTTCTACTTCGGCAGCCTGTACTACTCGTCGGTGTTCGCCGTGGCGTGCGCGGGCCTGATCACCATGATCGTGATCCCCTACGCTCGCGGCGAGGATTCGTGGGTGGCGTCGGTGACCGACTTCGCACCGCTGAAGTACATGGGCACCATCTCCCTGTCCGCGTACGTCTGGCACTACCCGGTGATCATCCTCATGGGCCGTTGGGGATTCCCGTTCAGCGGCAGCGTCGGTGGACTGGTCATGGGCAGCGCCGCGGCGATCCTCATCACCGCCGCCGCCGGGTCGGTCACGTACTACCTCGTGGAGAAGCCCGCCATGCAGTGGGGGACCTGACCTGAGGGGTATCGACCGCAGGGCGTTCCTCGGCACATCCCTGGCAGCCACGGCGGCCCTCGCCGCCGCCTGCGCGCGTGCGGGACGCCCGCCGGGCCCCGCCCCGTCCTCACCGCCACCCGCTGCGCCGCAGACCTTCGGCCCACGCACGATCGGGCTGTCCACCGGAGCGTCGGTGCAGTGGGCGGCCTCGGGAGACGTCGATCGCCTGATGGCCACCACTGCAGCCGCCGGTGCGACGACGGTCCGGGTGGACCTGTCCTGGGCATTCGCCGAACCGCAGCGCGGGCTCTTCGAGTGGGGCCCGTCGGATCGGGTGTTGGCCGCGGCAACCCGCCACGGACTGACGGTGCTGGCCACACTCACCAACTCTCCGGCCTGGGCCGCGCTGGGCCGATCGAGCTCCGGCACCGCGGCGCCGCGCGATCCCGCCGACTACGGCCGATTCGCCGGCGCCGTGGCCGCGCGATATCGCGGCCGGATCGCCGCCTACGAGATCTGGAACGAGCCGAACGGGCGCCTGTTCTTCGGCCCGGATCCCGACCCGGTGCGATACGCCGCGATGGTGCGCGCGGCCTACCCGGCCATCAAGTCCGCCGACCCCGCCGCCGTCGTGGTGGCCGGTGCCTTGGGCAACACCGCCACCGCGGACGGGCTCGTGCAGTCGCAGCGGTTCCTGACCGCACTGTACGACGCCGGCGTGGCCGGGTTCTTCGATGCGCTCTCCTACCACCCCTACGACTTCGGGATGCCGCTCGGCGACGGCACGGTCTACGACGGCTCACCCATGCAGCAGATGATCGCCATGCACGCCGACATGACGGCCCGCGGGGACGGCGACAAGAAGATCTGGATCACCGAGTACGGCGCACCCACCGGCGCCGGCGGGGTGGACGAGGCGGCGCAGGCCGAGCTGGTGGCCGCGTCGATCGCGCAGTGGCCGGAAGTGTTCTTCGCGGGCCCCTTCTACGTGTACACCGTGCGTGACGGGGCCACCGGCGCCGCCGACCCCGAGGCCAACTACGGAGTGGTGCGCACCGACTTCACGCCCAAGCCGGTGTATTCGCGTCTGGTTGCACTGACCGGGGCTCGCATCCCCGCACGCGAGGCCGCCGTGTTCTTCGACGGCGACGGCATGCGTGCGGTCTCCGGTCAGGGCGGCGGTTCGGGGCAGGACGGCGGTTCGGGGCAGGGTGTGGGGCGCCCGGTGAGTCCGGTGTACTTCCTGCCGGGTGGGTCCGGGCGTCAGTACGAAAATGCGTCGGTCTTTTTCACCACGCGCGGTTGGTTTGTTTCTCCTCCGGAAATCGCGGCGGTGGCTCGCCTGAACAGAATTGTTCCCGCGTCGCCCTTCCTGAATGGATATCAGGATCTGGACGACCCTATCGGGATTCGAGTTTCTTCCACTCCCCAGTTCGGAACCCACGTCATGCGCGGCGCCATTCTTGCGGCGTGGACACCAAACCTTGGCCATCCAGTGAGCGATGAGTTCGCTGGTGAGGACGCTGAGCGGGTCCAAGACTTCGAAAATGGCACCGTCTCATGGAATGCCGTAAACGGACCTCGAGTCATGTATTCGCGGTGAACTCTCGCATCTTTTGCATATAAGGCCATAACTGTGTTTCTCTATTTTCCGAAACCTTGATAAATGGTCGGGGCACACGGGAAGTGACTACATGCGAGAAATCAGTCGACGCACCGTCCTCACTCATGGTCTGGCCACCGGCGCGCTCGCGGCCGCCGCCCTGACCGTCGGCACCGCGCCCGCCCGGCGCACCGTCAGCGTGCCCACCAGACCGGTGGCCAACGTCAGCTACCCCGTCGGGTTCTCCGCCGGATCGGCGATCCTCTACTACGGTGCCAACGATCAGAACCTCACCCTCGACGGCATCGTGGCCGTGCGAGGTACGCGCGTGCGCTTCGACATCCCGTGGCACTTCGTCCAGCCCAACGCCACCACCTGGAACTGGGGGTTCGTCGACGCGGTCGTCGACAAGGCCCGCGCACGCAACCTCGACATCCTGGCCGTGCTCACCGGCTGCCCGAGTTGGGCCGCCCTGGGCAACAGCACCCTGCCCATCACCCGACCCGCGTCGACGTCGACGTACGCCGCGTTCGCGTCCGCCGCCGCTCGGCGCTACAACGGGCGCATCAGCGCCTTCGAGGTGTGGAACGAACCCAACGGCGCCGGGTTCTTCGCACCCACCCCGGACCCCGCCTTCTACGGGCAGATGGTTGCCGCCGCGTACAACGCCATCAAGGCCGTCAACCCGGCACTGACCGTGATCGCCGGTGCACTCGGACCCGTCAACAACGGTCCGGGCCTGATCGACGCCGTCACCTTCGCCACCGGGATGTACAACGGGGGCGCCGCGGGCAAGTTCGATGCGCTCTCGATGCACCCCTACGAGAACGACGCCACCTTCGCCGAGGCCGTACTCTTCGACAACTCCCCCGCCCGACAGCTCATCGCTCTGCACAACCTGATGAAGGCGCGCGGAGACGGCGCCAAGAAGATCTGGCTCACCGAGTACGGCGCCTCCACCTTCGACGTCACCCCGAACGCCCAGCGGGATCTGATCCTGGGATCGCTGGGGCAGTGGGGTGAGGTGTCGTTCGCCGGGCCGGTGTACCTCTACACCGTGCGCGACGAGGACAGCAACGTCGCGCACTCCGAGGCGCAGTTCGGCGTGTTCACCTCGAGCTATCAGCCGAAGCCGGCGGCGTTCGCCATCGAGGCGTTCATGAGGCAGAACATGCCCGGCAGAACCGAGGGTCAGGTCTTCCAGGCCAACACCGACCCGGCTCTGGGCGCCGCCGTCTCACCGGTCTTCCGACTCTCCTACGGCTACGGCCAGGAATACGAGAACGGATCGCGCTACCTCTCCAACGCCGGCTTCCTCAGCTCCCCACCCGCGATCGCCACCCGGCTCCGGCAGCTCAAGGTGCTGCCCATCGGCCCCTTCGCCAACGGGTATCAGGACATGGACGTGCCGGGCGGCATGCGGATCTTCAGCTCACCCGCCACGGGCACATACATCGCAGTCGGGTCGATCAAGGCGGAATGGACTCCCGACCTCGGATTGGCCACCACCGACCAGTACGCCGTTCCCGGCACATCCAATGTGGCCAACGACTTCCAGTTCGGCCGCATCACCTACTCCCCCACGACGGGGACCACGGTCACCCGGCTCTGAGCGGAACCGGCTGTCTCAGCGCCGAACCTCTGCGGCGAGCGCCTCGGCCGCGGGCTTGCGGCTGAAGTCCTGACGCAGCAGCCCGAAGTGATCCTCGCGGTCCACCGGGTTGAAGCCGGCGTCGCGCACGGAGTACACGAAGAACGGACCCATGAAGTCCAGACCCTCCGCCGCCCGGTACGACTGCAGGAGGATGTCCGCCTGCGACAGCTCGTTCACCGAGTCGCCGGCATAGCCGGTGGGCGCACCGAATTCGGTGATCCAGATCTTCTTGCCGCCGTCACCGTTGCGCACCATCGCATCGCGCACGGCGAGCATGTCCGACCACGCGCCGGTGGTGTCGTTGTAGGCGGTGTACGGGAACGTGTACGGGTGCAGCGCGATCCCGTCGTTGAACCCGGCCAGGCCGCGCGCGTACATGCCGTTGATGAAGTTGACCGGCGACATCGACACCAGACCGTCGTCGCCCGGGGCCAGACCGCCGCTGATGACCGTCACGTTCTTCACGGCCGCGTGGATCTTCTCGTACGACTGGCGCAGAACCTGCGCGTAGATGTCGAGGTCGAGACCGGGCGCGAAATAGGCGGAGAGATTGGCCTCGTTCCACACCTCCCACGTGGGAATGGAGCCCGCATAACGGCTGGCAGCCAATCCTGCGAAATTGGCGAAAACGGCCGGATCGGCGGGTCGCGGCGCCGGGAGCATACCTGCCCACCCGGGCACGGCGGCCCACTTGGGCGCGTAGCCGATGAGACCGTCGATGAGCAGCCCGTGACGCTTGGCGGCGTTGACGATCTTGTCGGTGTTGGCCCAGTCGTACACGCCGGGTGCTGTCTCGATGGCCCGCCACTCGATGGGCAGACGCACCCATTTGGCACCCAGGGCTGCAGCTTCGGCCATCTCGCGATCGACCTCGGGCTCAGGCATCGTCAGGAACTCACCGGACTGCGCAACACCGAGCGGAACCGCGGGCGACGCCGACGCGGGGACGGTGACAGCGGTGAGGGCAGCGGCGGACATGACGGCAACCGACGCGATGCGCAGCGACGCACGAACAAGGCCGCGAACGTTATCCATGCGCAGCACAGTAACGGGTAAATCGCCCGAAAGCACATCGGGGACAATCGGCGAACGCATCGGCAGAAGCCGGATAACGACTATTCGAACCGGCCACCGGACAATGGTGTGATCGTGGCTACAGGCCCGCGTGACGGGGCATGCGATGCTCCACCGGGTCGGTCCGACCCATCGATCGGCGGGTGACGGCACGCACCCGCTGGGTGGCCAGCAGCGCCGCCCCCTTCGCCGAGACCGACTCCGGCGAGGGCACCACCACGAGCTCGTCCCCGAAGGCATCGAGGAACCCCTCCCGCACCGACGGCAGATTGGCGCATCCACCCATCAAGGCCACCGCCTGCACCGGGCGGGGACTCTCCAGCACCGTCCGGTAGGACCAGCGCGCCATCTCGGCCACTCGGGAGCCCATCAACCGTGCGACCGTGTTGCGCCACACGGTCACCGATCCGTTGGTGAACGGGCCTCCCACCCGCACCACCGAATGCTCGGCCAACATCTCGAGCGCCCACTCGACACCGCCGTCGAGCCGCGCGAGGGCGGTGTCGGTGATCAACGACGGCGACCCGGATGTCGCGATCATGTGCTCGGCGAGGGTGCGCGCGAACAACTCCCCCCGCAGCCGCGTGGACATCTGTGCGGCGTGGACGAAACCCGTGGAGGAATCGAGAACGGACACACGTGTGGCCGTGTGGCCGATGTCGACCACGGCGACCGTCATCGACGGCCCGATCAAGCCGCGCAGTCGCAGGTACATCAGCTGCGCACCGAGTTCGGACGCCAGGCGCACGGGACCGGCGTCGTGCACGGTGAGGATGTTGCGGCCGACGCGGGAGGCGGGATCGTCCGGGACGACCACGACGGCCTCGCGTGGGTCGGACAGGTGTCGACGCGCCACGGACTCCACCACCGAGAGGGCGGTGCCCATGCTGCGGTCGCCGTCTCGCTCCCGAACCGATTCACTGCCGAGCAGTGCACGCCCCAACGGGTCCATCACCGCGGCTCGAACCGCCCACGAGCCCATCGACACACCGACCACACACCGCATGGAACACCCCGCCCGCCGACCTCCACTACGCGAGGCAGGCTAGCCGACGAAACGGGCTTTCGTACCGGTTTTGGTCGTAACTCGGAGTACGAACCCGATTACGGGGAAGAAAACATTCAGGGCGCCTCATCGACGGGAGGTGTGACGGGCCCTGCTGGAGGGTCGACGACCGGAGCGGACGTCGGCGTCACCGGTGGTGGCGGGGGCGGGGGCGGCGGCGCGAGTGTCCGCGTCGAGGTGCGGGTTCGCGGGGTGTTCTGGGAGGGAGGCGGTGCCGGGGGTGCGGGCGTGGACGTGGCAACGCGAGCGGGGCCGGTGCGGGCCGGAACGGGGACCTGCGGCGCGGGGGCTGCCGGCGGGGTCGTGACCAGCGGGCGGATAGGCGCGGGCGTGGGACGCGGGGAGGGCGACCCGGTGGTGGTGGGACGCTGCGTGGTCGGGCGCGTTGTGGTCGGGCCTGGTGTGGTCGGGCGCGGTGTGGTCGGCCCCGTGGTCGCGCTCGGGGGCGCCGTGGTCTGACCTGACTGCACCGTGGCGGTCGGGGCGGGCGTGCTGGTGAGCGGAAAGCTCTCGCGGACCGATCGGACCGGCTCGATGGACGCCGCGAACAGCGTCACCGCGACCACCACGGCCGCCGCGGCAGCCACCGCACCCGCGACCATCAGACGAGCGCCCCGCGTGCGGTGCGCGGGAGTCGCGGCGGCCAGAGCTGCGGCGACCACCGGCGGGTAGCTCTCGTCGAGGGCGTCGGTGTCGACGAGCAGAACGTCGTCGACTCGATCGCCGAGCGCGGCCAGCACCGTGGCGCGTCCGGTTGCCCCGACCGCCACCACGATCGCCGTCACCGGCAGTTCGTTGACCGATGCGCGGATGGCCATGGTGTCGAGCAGCGCACAGACGTCACCGCTCGGGTCCACACGCTGGTCGATGGCCCCGAGTTCGGGCAAACCCACGTCGACGAGCGCCGCCGTTGCCGATCCGTCGCTCACGACGACTCCGAGCACGACCGTCATCTCGCTCATCGAGAGGGCCCTCCATCCAGCTAGGGCACCGCCGGGGGGTCGGGGGCGGTGGTGGTGGTGACCACCGGAGCGTCCGTCGTCGTGGTCGGCGGCGGGGGAGGTGCCTGGGTGGTCGTGGTGGTGACACGCGTCCGGGTGGTTGCCGGGGACTGGGAGGTCGGCGGTGTCTGCGAGGTTATCGGCGGCGGCTGCGCGGTGGTTACGCGCGGAGCTGGGACAACGCGCACCGGCGGGGGCGTGACCTGGTCATTCGGTGTCGGCGTCGGCGTGTCTGTGCTCGACGTCACCGGAGCGGACGTGGTCGAGGTGGCCGTCGTGCCACTCGAGGGAGGCACCGAGGACGTGACCGGCCCCCGCGTGGTGGTCGGCACCGCCGTCGGGATCGGTGACTGCGACGTCACCGGCTCACTGACCTGTACCTCCGGCGGCTGGGCGGCCAACGCGATCGCCACGGCAAGCACGCCGATCACCAGCGCCACCAACGACGCGACGGCTACTCGCAGACGACGAGAGAAGAATCCCGCGGCCGCTACCGGTTCGCCGTCGGGGTCGTCCGAGGGCACGGCCTCTGGGGCCGGGGGTGGGGTGGCAGGGGGCGGGGTGGCCTTGCCGGCGCTGGGAGCAAGAGGCGCTGCCGACGCCGCTGCGGGCACGGCGGGCATGACGACGGTCTGCGAATCGTCCGCGGGCTGGGCCGCGGCAGGCTGGGCCGCAGCAGGCGGGGTCGCGGCAGGCGGGGTTGCGGCAGGCGGGGTCACAGCAGGCGGGGTTGCGGCAGGCGGGGTTGCCGACTCGGCGCGCGCCGATGCGATGGTCGCGGCAGCCGCTGCCGCGGCGGCGGCCTCTGCGGCGAGAACACGCTTGGCCGCCGGTCGCGCCCCGTTCGGGGCCGCCGGTGTGGGGGCGGGCGGGGTCGGAGAGGGCGGTGTGGGAGAGGGCGGGGTGGGGGCTGGTGGCGTGGTGGCAGTCGGCGTGGGAGCGGGGAGGGGTCCCTGCCATGCTGCCGGAAGGTCGGTCGCGGACCCTGCCGCGCCGGTGACCAGCGGGCTAAGCGCCGCTGCAGCGCCTCCGGCTGCCGCTGCGGCCGGGGCCGTCACACCGACCGGCGGCGGGGCCGCAGCCGTCACACCGACCGGCGGCGGGGCCGCACCGAGAACGGCAGCGCCGACCGCGGTGAACATCTCGGGCTGATCCGGAGTCAGGACGGGCAGCTCGGTGATCGCCATGATGGCGCGCGAGACGGCTTCGATGTTGGCGCCGCCACCGATGATCAGAACGGCGTCGACCTGGTTCTGCCCCAGTGCCGTGGTCACCATAGTGGAGACGACGCTCAGCGCCGGTGCGATCAGCGCGTCGAAGACGTTGCGGCGCAGACGAACCGAACCCGAGATGAACGGGCCTGGCACGTCCACGAGCGGGCGGGCGCTCAGCCATAATTTGGCGTCCGAGGCATCGACCGCGAGCTGGGCGAGGTCGGCGTCGGACACCGGCTCGACGGCGTACATCGCGCGCAGGTGCTCGACCACGATGGCGTCGCACACGTCGCCGCTGAAGTGTTCGGTTGTCTCCCCCGTCAGCATCTCGCCGCTGACGACATCGAGGGTGTAGACGCGAGTGGATGCCCGGCCGACATCGACGACCACCGCTACCGACGACAGTTCGAGGATCGACGTCGCGCGAGCCGCCGCGAGCACCGCCGGAATTTCTCCGACCAGTCGTACGCCGTCGAAACGATTTGGTTCGAGAGCATCTGCATCGGCAACCACCAGGACGGGGTTATCCACGCCATAGAATTCGGCAATGGCGAGCGTTTCTCCCACGGCGGTTTCCAGCAGGTCGCCCCGGACGGTGAACGAGCGCGTGCCGGAATCGACGATGGTGCCGTTACTGCTGCTCAGGACCCCACGGACGCAGGACGTACCCAGGGATGCGCCGAACATGTTCTCGTCCGGATTCGCGCTCGAACCCTCGTTGGCCACCGTGTCCTCGGCCATTGATGACACCTCGTCTCCAGACCCCGACGGTTGCAAACTGATACACGCAGGTTACGGACTGAAACCAGGAAGAGCAAAAGAGTTGGTCCGCAAAAACAGACTTTCGGTCTACTTCTGAAAGTTCAGGTAGGCCTTCGACGGAGTCGGTCCGCGCTGGCCCTGGTACTTCGACCCCACGGACGCGCTGCCGTACGGGATCTCCGCCGGGCTGGACAGCCTGATCAGGCACAACTGCCCGATCTTCATCCCCGGCCACAACGTGATCGGCAGATTCGCCACGTTCGACAGCTCGAGGGTGATGTGGCCGCTGAAGCCCGGATCGATGAACCCGGCGGTCGAATGGGTCAGCAGTCCGAGCCGACCCAACGAGCTCTTGCCCTCGAGTCGACCGGCGAGATAGTCGGGGAGCGTCGTCAGTTCGAGCGTGGACCCGAGCACGAACTCGCCCGGATGAAGCACGAAGGGCTCGCCCTCCGCCCGCTCGACCAGCGTGGTGAGGTCGTCCTGGCGCTGCGCCGGATCGATGTGGGTGTACCTGGTGTTGTTGAACACGCGGAACAACCCGTCCAGCCGGACGTCGACGCTCGACGGCTGCACCATCGACGGATCGAACGGGTCGATGCCGAGGGAACCGCCGGCGATCTCGGCGCGGATGTCGCAGTCGGAGAGAAGCACCCGGTCAGGGTAGCGGGTCGGGTTTGCTAACCTGGTTCCCATCGCCGACGTAGTTCAATGGCAGAACGGCAGCTTCCCAAGCTGCACACGCGGGTTCGATTCCCGTCGTCGGCTCCACACGTTCAGCGTTCCGGCCTGGCCGAACGCAGGCCATGCAGGAGCAGTTCCTTCGTGGCCTCCGCGGTGACGGGCCGCGAGAAGAGGTACCCCTGCGCCTGGGTGCAACCGACGCCGAGCAGCACGGGCACCGCGTCCGCCTCCTCGACCCCCTCGGCGATGAGTCCGAGCCCGAAGTGGTCGGCGAGGGTGGCGATGGCTCGCACCAACGCCTGATCCCGAGGGTTGATGGCCAACTCCGCCACGAAGGTACGGTCGATCTTCAGCGCATCGACCGGTAGGACCAGCAGGTGCGACAGGGAGCTGTAGCCGGTCCCGAAATCGTCGATGGCCACCGACAAGCCCAGCTCTCGCACGCTCCGCAGTGTCTCCGCGGAGCCCTCGATGTCGTCGACGACGGCGGCCTCGGTGATCTCGAGGCAGAGCGAGCGCGGATCGATCGCATACTCGGCGATGGTCGCGCGCAGCAGGTCCAGGAAGTCCTGGGAGAGCAACTGCGGCGGAGATATGTTCACCCGCAGCACGATCGACAGGTCCGGAAGCTCCGCGGCCCACGTGCTGTAGATGCGGCACGCCTCCACCAACACCCAACGACCCAGCGCCACCGACAGATTCGACGCCTCCGCAATGGGAACGAACTGATCCGGCGAGAGCAGGCCGCGCACCGGATGCTCCCACCGCACGAGCGCCTCGACCCCGACGATGGCCCCTGTTCGCAGATCGACCTCGGGCTGGAAGTGCAGGACCAGCTCGCCGTCGGCGATCGCCGACCGCAGGTGCAGTTCGATGTCGTTGCTCAACTCGTTGCGGCTGTGCAGAGTCGGGTCGAACAGCACCACGCTTCGCCCGCCCTGAGCCTTCGCCGCGATCACGGCCTGGTCGGCGTTGCTGATCAGGTCGTCCGCCGTGGAATCGGACGACGTGCCCACGGAGATCCCGATACTGAGTGTGCGCGAGTAGGTTTCGCCGCGGACCCGCAGGGGTTCCGCCGCGGTTCGCTGCTGGATCCCCTCCGCGAGCTCGACGGCCTCCTCCGCCACACACACATGATCGAGCAACACCACGAACTCGTCGCCACCCCAGCGGGCGATCGGCGTACCGGGAGGGAGGGAATCCACCAGTGTCGCCGCCACCGAGGTGAGGAAGGGATCGGATACGGCGGTTCCGAAGTTGTCGTGCAACGACTTCCACCGATCGAGGTCGACGAAGAGAACCGCGACCACATCGTCGACCTTCTCGTTCAGACGCTGGGAGAGCCTGTCGTAGAGCCCTCGACGATTGAGCACCCCCGTCACCGGATCATGCTCGACGAGAAATCGCAGACGGTCCTCGGCGCGCAGGCGCCCGAGCAACTGGGTGAACAGGGACGCGATCGCCACGAGGGCGCGTTCCTCCTCCCCACTCCACCGCTTGTCGCCGGATTTGGCGAACCCCAGCATCCCCACGTTCCGGCCGGCGGAGACCATCGGCACCACGGCTGTCGAGGTCGCCTCGAAGCCGGTCGCGGCCTGTACACGCTGCCGGTAGTCCTCGGCGGCGGGCACCGGACGGAAGAAGGTCGGCTTGGTGAGATGCTCGGTCTGCCGGAACACCGAGTCCGAGTCGAACGAGACCACACCCAGCGGATCCGGATCGGGAGCCTCGCGCGGTGGCCACTCCGCGACCAGGATCGACGTGCGGTTCTCCAGATCGGTGTGGCGCAGGAAGCAGACATCGATGTCGAACACCTGCACCAGGTCGCGGAGCACCCGCACATAGACATCATTGACGTTGTCGGCGTCCACGCCGATCAGATGCGCGGCAACTCGCGACACGACGGACTGCAAACCACGTCGTGAGTCCACCCGCACTCACCGCCTCAACTCGACCCCCGTCGAATTCGACTCTATGACATCCCACAATTCGGTGGGCTGCAATCAGATCGCGCGGCGACGGCTGCGGTACCCGCTGTCGGGTGCATGGGCGAGCCGCAAGACCAGCGCGAGCGACTCACCCGCGCCAACCCCCACGGTGTCGAGGAAGCGTGCGCGCAGGTCCGCGAGTTGCGGCCCGTAGGTCGGTGACAGCTCGGCGAACTCCTCCTCGGTCGCGGCGTAGATGAAGGTCGGCGAGACCGGGTGGACGGCGAGGCCCGCCTGCTGTGCTGCAACCCAGACGTACTCCACCGCGCCGCCGCCGCGAACGAAGTCGGTCGGTTCACTGCCGTCCACGGTGACCACTGCGATGGCCGACGACGCGGACACGCGATCGTGGGTGTCCTCCCCCAGGGCTCGGCCGGCGTCCCACTGGGCGAGCAGCTCCATCACCTCGGGCCGGCGCACCACGTCGAGCTTGACCACGTCGGTGCGATCCATCCCGAGGCCGATCACCTCGATGCCGGTGTCCGGATCGTCGTCGCCCGGCCATCGCAGCTCCGAGACCATCTCCCGGTGCAGCTGCGCGGTGAGGTACCGCAGCCGATCGGTCTCGCCCAGGATGTCGGCGATGGTTGCGACCGCCGCGCGATCGGTGACCACGTACACCCGGCCACCCTCCGCACGCGCGGCCGAGTCCAGCGCTGCCAGGGTGAGCTCGTCCAGCGGGGCGGGGACTCCGAGAGTGCGATTGGTGCCACGGGCCAGCACACCGTCGTACAGCGACGCCAGACGCTCGTCGGTCCCGTCGCCGTATTCCATTGTGAACGTGGACAACCGGTCGTGATCGACCTCCACACGCACCGGTCCCAGCCGATGATCACGAGCAGCTGCGACGCGGGCGTTGAACAGTGCAGCTCCGAGCGAGACGTGCGATCCGCGGAACTCGACGTCGAGGCCACTGGTGCGAGCCGGATCGACCCGCACTCGCAGGGAGCGATCGTCGGCGTCGATGCGCCACGGCTGGACGTTGCCGCCGGACGGTGCCCGCAGCACCGCGGCCACCACGGGATCGTCCGGCTCGGGTGGGGGCGGGGCCGAGGCGAGCGCGTCGGTGGTGGGACCGGGGTCCTCGATCCGGTCGAGGATCTCGTCCAGATGAACGCGGACGCGGCCGGAGTCGAGCCGTCGACCGAGACCGAAGCGTCGCACCGCCGCAGCGACGGTCGCGCCACCGAGACCGACCTCGCTCCCGAGCTGCGGCCACGTGGACACAGTGCGATCGACCTCGACCATCGACGCGGCCATGCGGGCGGACAACTGATCGGCACCGAGGATCGCCAGCACGTACGGCACCTTGTCGCGTGTGGACAGGCCCTTCAGATCCGCCGAGTCGATGGAGCCGGTACGGCCGTGGAACAGCGGACGAGCCGGATCGAGGTCGAACCGCTCGATGTCGAGCAGCCCACGGTCGCTGGTCTCCATGATCACCGGGATACCGCGGCGTCGCGCGTGCTCACGGACCAGGAACTTCACGTCGATGGAATCGCACTCCTCGATCAGCAGGTCGAGGCCGTCGGCGAACTCGGACGCGGTCTCCTCGGTGAATCCACGGGAATCGACCACAACCGACAGGTACGGATCGATCTCGGCGATTCGGCGGGCCGCCACCACGGTCTTGTTGACCCCGAGATCGAGAAGTGTCGCGGGGATCCGGTTGAGATTGGACAGTTCGATCTCGTCGAAGTCGGCGAGCCGAATCTCCCCGCACAGCCCGTCGAGGGCGATCGAGTGTGCAATCGCATGACCCACGCTGAGCCCGACGATGCCGACACACAGGCTCGCGAGTCGATCCTGCTCCTGCGCGGTGATCTTGTTGCGATTGCGGTCGAGTCGCAACCGGCGGAATCCGCGCGGGCCGAGCGTGGCGACGACGGTCCGGCGCCACGGGTAATGGACCCAGCGCATCGGCTCGTCCAGCAGATCGGTGTCGGCGACCGGCCTGATCGAGCGCAGGCCCTCGCGTTGCTGATCGAGGGTGTTCAGGATGGTCACGGTGGGATCGGCCGAGAGCTCCTCGAAACGGCGGCGCCCGACATCGTTGCCGACATCGATGATCTCGGCGGTGTGCGTACCCGGGTCGATCACGGTCACCACCGGTCCCGAGCGAACGGGCCGGTGCCGTCCATCACTGCCTCTGTGGCCCGCATCATCGAGTCGTACGCATCGGGATCGGCATGGTCGACCAAAGTGGCTCGGTCCCACCAGAAAACCTTGGTGCGGTACCGGTCGTCGGGGTAGGCGACGGCAGGAATGTGTTCGGCGATCACCGCACCAGCTCTCTGGTGCAGCCGCGCGGCATGGGCCGATGACGTGCAGAGCATGTACCTCGCATCCAACAACGCTCCGGCGATCGGCAGTGCCTGCGAGACCACGTCGGCTACCTTCCGGCCGGGCGGCTGCTGCTCGGCCACCCAGCCTGTCTTGCCTTCGAGCACCCCGTGCGGAATCCGCTCGGAGATCATGCGCCGCAACGCTGCTCGCCCGAACGGATCGCTGGCGAATTCACCATCGGCGTTCGTCTGACGCGGATCGGTGGCGGGGCCCTCGAGCCGGACACCGCCCAGAGCGCGCCCGTCGTCGTCCTGAGCAAGGAAGAACAGCGAGGTGCGCTCGCCGTCGGCCACCTTCTCGAGGTTGAGTGCCGCGGCCACGCCGAAGCGCTCGTAGGACCGCACGGCACCGTCCATGAACTGTGCCCACAGCTGCGGCTCGTCCGCCGGGCGGGCGATCACCACGCGGTAGGCCGCCGCCGGATCTCGGTAGTACCTGGTGGTGGGCTGGTGGTCCGAGAGTGACCCCGTACCGGTGATCAATCGCAGCTTCGATGTCCCGAGCATCGGTCTGTCCCTTCATGAAGAGTTCTCCTCGCTCCAGTAGAACAGCCGCCGAGAACGCTTACGGGGTGATTGAAAACCTTCCGCTTGATAAATACGTCACTATTACGACTTATGCCCTCATTTCGGGTCGGCCGAACGACTTCGAGGCTGGGCGTGAACGGTTGAACGTTTGACCGTCAGGCACCGAGGGCCCGCTCGATCACCTCACGGAACGGTGTGGTGGGACGACCGATGATCTGTTCGAGATCGGTCGACACGGTGTCGAGATCGCCATTCTTGGTGGCGGTCTCGGCGGCGGCCAACGCGGCGGCCAGGTCCGCGGGCACCCCGCCGGCCGCGAGCAGGCTCGCGTACTCGGCCTCGGTGACATCGCGATGGGTGATCTCACGCCCGGCCACCTCGCCGATGATCCTCGCGTGATCGGCGGACGTGAGACGCTCTCCGCCACCGAGCTCGTGGACCCGCCCCGACTGATCGTCGGCGATGAGGACGCGGGCTGCCGCCTCGGCGTAGTCGGTGCGCGCGGCAGCGGCGATCAGCCCGTCACCGCTGGCAGCGGTGTGCACACCCGTCTCGACCACATGGGCCAGACCCGGCAGGTAGTTCTCCGCGTACCACCCGTTGCGCAGGATCACCGACGGCACCGACGACCGCGCGAGATCGGCCTCGGTGCTCGCGTGGTCGGGAGCGGGGAACAGCGAGGACGTATCGGCTCGCAGAACGCTGGTGTAGGCCAGCAGTGACACCCCGGCGGCCTCGGCCGCCTCGATCACGTTGCGGTGCTGAGCAACGCGCCGACCCATCTCCGATCCCGAGATCAGCAGCACCCGCTCGACGCCGTCGAACGCCGCGCGCAATGCGCCGCGGTCGTCGTACTCCGCCACACGCACGCTCACCCCACGCTCGGCGAGCGACTCGGCCTTGGCGGCGCTGCGCACGACGGCGACCACGTCGGCCGGACGTACTCCGCCGGCGAGCAGGTGGTCGATGGTGAGCGCGCCCAGAGCGCCGGTGGCACCGGTCACCGCAATTGCCGCGCCACTGGAATCGGTACTCGACATGTTCGTTCCTTCCGTTCGCCCGCGGGGTTCGCGGGTACTGACGCTGGATACTGTACTAACATTTCATGCAGTGCAACATCGTCGGTCACCGGGTTATCCTCGAGCGATGGACGACGAGACCGATGCCTGCGGCACGGACGGGTTCGAGCCGGACGTGTTCAGCCGGCACTGCCAATCGCGATCGGCCCTTCAGCACGCGACCGGCCGCTGGGCAGGGCTCGCGCTCGCGGCGCTCTACGACGGCGACCTCCGTTTCGGTGCCCTGCGGCGACGCGTGGACGGGGTGAGCGAACGCATGCTCGCCCGAACGCTGCAGACCCTCGAGCGCGACGGCATGGTGCACAGGTCGGTTCTCGAGACCATTCCCCCGCACGTGGAGTACTCCCTCACTCCCCTGGGCCGAGCGGTGGCCGAACGTCTCACCGACCTGATCTCGATCATCGAGACGAACATCGAGACCGTGCTGCAGGTTCGCGGTGCCTACGACTCCGACCACCCGTCGCATACCGTCTGACATGCGAAAAATGACGATCCGTTCCCCGAAATATGGCTGAAACAAATCTCGAGGTCGGAAATTTCCCACAGCGCCGTTCCGGCTTTCAATAATCCGGTAACAGGTGCTAGAAAAGCGGAATGATGATCGTGGTCGCCATTGTTGCTACGTGGTTTGCGCTCGCCGCGTTCGCAGCGGTCACCCTCGGCCGCGTCGCCGCCCGCGGTGACTGCGAAGAACTCGGATCGCATACCGACCTCGACCACCCTCTGGTACGAAGTCGGCTGGTCGACACCACACTCGACGCCGTCCGCGAGCCCTCCTTCAGCCCCTGACGTCCGCGACGAACGGTCACCACACCGGCGATCTCGTGCCGGACGCCTCTCGGGGAGCCAACGAGCGGTAGGCCGACGCCACGGCATCGACGGCCGCGCGTAGCTGCTCCTGACCGAGTGAGAACGGCAACCGGATCCACCGGTCGAAGGCGCCGTCCACCCCGAACCGTGGCCCCGCGGCCAACTCCACCCCGTGCGCCGGCCCCACGGCCGCCAGGGCCGTCGACGCCTCGGTGGGCATCTGCAACCACATCGACATACCGCCGGGCGGCAAATCGAACGCCCAGTCGGGCAGGTGCTGCTCCACCGCCCGCGCCAACACCCCGCGCTGGTGGCGCAGCACCTCGCGGCGGGGTCCGAGTATGTCGGCATGCTCGGCGAGCAGCGCTGCGCATGCCAGCTGATCGAGAACCGGGGTGCCGATGTCGAGCGCCGCTCGCGAGGTGACCAGACGCGAGATCAACGTGGGGCGGGCACGGATCCACCCGACCCGCAGGCCACCCCAGAACGACTTGGACGCGGACCCGATGGTGACCACGCCGCCCCCGGTCCCCGTGTCGAACGACGCGGTGGGCGGCGGGGGTGGCTGATCGATCCACAGATCCACCATCGTCTCGTCCACCACGAGCATCATCGAGCACTCGTGAGCGATGGAGACCAGTTCGGCACGACCGGCCTCGTCCAGCACCGCGCCGGTCGGATTGTGGAAGTCCGCGAGCGTGAAGGCCACGCGCGCCGAGGTCTGCTTGGCAGCGCTGCGAATCCCGGAGAGATCCCACCGGTGCGGCGTCGACAGCGGTGGGCCCGGCAGCAGCGGGACGGGCACGGTCACCGCCCCGGTACGCCGCAGCGCCTCGAGAGCGTTCGGGTACGTGGGGTGATCGACCAGAACGCGATCACCGGCGCCGATACCGACACCGAGCAGCAGACGCCACGCGTGCTGGGCGCCGCTGGTGATCATGATCTGATCCTCGGTGGTGGGCAACCCGCGCTCGCAGAATCTCTGGGCCACCGCCGACCGCAGCACGGCAAGACCCACAGGCTCGAGACCGTGACCGGAGAGGTACGCCGGAAGTGCCTCCAGTGCAGACGAATACGCCGACAGGACGGCGTCGTCGGGCGCGGCCATCGCCGCGTGAGCCATGTCGATCACCGGCCCCGGTGCGAGCGCCGACAATCTCGAAGCCGACGACGCCTGCATGCGCGCACCCGGCGGCAGCGCCACCGTGGAATGGGCGCCCTGCCTGCTCAGCAGGTACCCCTCCGATCGCAACACCGCGTAGCAATTGGTGATCGTGGTGCGCGAGAGCCCCAGTTCGGCGGACAGATCGCGTTCACTGGGCAGGGCCGAGCCGAGCGGGATACGACCGTCGTGCACCAGCAGTCGAATGCCGTCGGCCAGAGCCCGATAGGTGGGCCGGGCCGGGCGGCCGTCGCCGACACGCCACTGACCCAGATCACGCGCCAGGTGGGCGGCGGTCAGGACGCGAACGGGCACCCCACCAGTATCGGTTCGACTGGACCTCCATCACAAGGCCAGTGACCGATCACCCACCCTCGACGACCCGCGGGTCAGGCGAGGATGTCGTGCCGGACGATGGTCTGGTCACGCCCGGGACCGACCCCGATGTAGGACATCCGCGCGCCCGAGAGTTCCTCGAGCCGCTCGACGTACGCGCGGGCATTGGCGGGCAGCTCCGCGAAGGTGCGGGCAGCGGAGATGTCCTCCCACCATCCCGGCATCTCCTCGTAGATCGGGCGCGCGTGATGAAAACCGGTCTGCGTCATCGGCATGTCCTCCACCCGCGTGCCGTCGACGTCGTAAGCGACACAGATGGGCACCGTGTCCAGCGAGGACAGCACGTCCAACTTGGTGAGGAAGTAGTCGGTAATGCCGTTGACACGCGTGGCGTAGCGGGCGATGACGGCGTCGAACCAGCCCGTGCGGCGCGCCCGGCCCGTGGTCACACCCACCTCGCCGCCCTGCTTGGCCAGGTACTCGCCGTGGTTGTCGAACAGTTCGGTGGGGAACGGGCCCGAACCCACCCGCGTGGTGTACGCCTTCAGAATGCCCAGCACCGTCTCGATGCGTCCCGGCCCGATACCCGAACCCACCGCGGCACCGCCTGCTGTCGGGTTCGACGACGTCACGTACGGGTACGTGCCGTGATCGACATCGAGAAGCGTGCCCTGTGAACCCTCGAGAAGCACCGTCTCACCGCGCTCGAGGGCCAGGTTCAGGGCCAGACGGGTGTCGGCGATCCGGTGCTTGAAGCCGTCGGCCTGCTCGAGAACCTCCTCGACCACCTGCTGCGGATCCAGAGCGCGTCGGTTGTAGATCTTCGAGAGCACCTGGTTCTTGAACTCGAGAGCCGCCTCGACCTTCTGGGTGAGGATCTTCTCGTCGAGCACGTCCGCCACCCGCACCCCCACGCGGGCGATCTTGTCCTGATAGCACGGACCGATACCGCGGCCCGTGGTGCCGATCTTGCGGGCCCCGAGGAAGCGCTCGGTGACCTTGTCGATGGCCACGTGGTACGGCATGATCAGGTGCGCATCAGCGCTGATCAGAAGCTTGGAAGTATCCACGCCGCGCTTCTCGAGCCCGTCCAGTTCGGTCAGCAGCACACCCGGATCGACCACCACGCCGTTGCCGATGACGTTGTTGGTTCCGGGAGTGAGGATGCCGGACGGGATCAGGTGCAGCGCGAACTTGTCACCCCCGGGCAGCACCACGGTGTGGCCGGCGTTGTTGCCGCCCTGGTACCGAACCACCCACTGCAGGCGCTCGCCGAAGAGATCGGTCGCTTTGCCCTTGCCCTCGTCGCCCCACTGGGCGCCGATGAGGACGATTGCCGGCATGAGAGTGCTCCTACGGTCCGACGCACCGAAGATCGGCGCGAGCCGGTGGCACAGTCTAGCCCAGCGCACCTGCTCCGACCTCGGGTGCCGCGCAGCCGCGCGGGTGGGATAACCGGCCGTTTCACAGCGTGTCGATCGAATCGACGCTCACGTAACCTGACCCGACGTCGACGATGCGTACCGTGTGCGAGCCCGCCGGCAGGCCCACGCTCGTGTGCACCGCGCGCCCGACCGTCCGAACAGGGTTGTAGAGGTCGACCGTGCGAACCCGCACGCCGTCCACCCACACCTCGGCTCGTCCCTGATCGGGCCCGACGATGCTGTTCCAGGTGAAGCCGGTGCCGGTGAAGCTCATCGACACCTCGTTGCCGGCGGCGTTGGAGTTGTGGCACGTGGCCCGCTCACATCCCACGGCGTACGCGGTGCTCCACGAGCCCCGATAGGTCAGGGCCGGATCGGCGTCGTCGACGGTCCGGCCTGTCGAGACGGTTATCGCGTCGACCGAGACCCACGCGGTGGACTCGGTGACCAACCGCAGCACGTGGGCTCCGGGCGACAGGCCCGTCACCCGGTACACCGGGACGCCGACCTGACGCACCGGATTCGACAGATCGACCGTGCGGTCCAGAACGCCGTCGACGTACAGCTGTGCTCGACCCTGATCCGGTCCGAGAATGCCGATCAGGGACGCACCGGTGCCCGTGAACGAGAACTGTGCACTGTTGCCGGCGACGTTGCTGTTGTGGCACGTGTCCTCCTGGCAGCTGCCCGGATCGGACACCTGCCACGGGCCGGTGTAGGAGATCGCAGGCGACGCGTCGTCGACGGTGGTCACCAGTTGCCGCGACCGCCACGAGTCGTTGGCGCCGGTCACCGCCGCCACCGAGTCCCGGCCCTGCGTCAGGTCACCCCACATGCGCATGGCCATCGCGATGGACTGATGGGTGAGGTAATTGTGCTGGGCGTACTTGGTCAACTCGTACTGGCTCACGCGCGGGGTGATCGGAGCCGTGTCGCCCGCCCGCACGCCCCAGTCGCCGTTGTCGACGAGCACGTTCCCGAATCCCTGCTGGCCGGCGAGCGGGCCGTCGAGAATCCGCCCCTGCGCGTCGGTGCGGTACTGCCAGCCGGTGTTGTTCTCACCGAAGGCGTAATCCTGGTACGCGGTGTACACCGGCGCGTTGGGCGGGAACTGGACGTTGAAGGAGTAGATCCGATCCGGATTCCCCGCTCGCAGAGCTGAATTCACCAGAGCCGTGGGGAACGGGTAGTAGTTGCCACCGTCGTCGAACAGCCATCCGCTCAGACCGCGGCCGTAGCGGTTGCCGATCTCGGTGACGATGTCGATCCAGCGGCCGATCGCCTTCTCCTTGCGCGCCCAGAACCCGGTCGGGGACACGCCCCAGAACGCGTTCCACCAGTCCGCGTTCGGATTCTCGTCGTGCCCGGTGTGGTAGTAGAACATCACCCGGATCCCGCGGTCGGTGAACGCCTTGATCATGGCCCCGAGGTAGTCGGTCTGCGTGGTTCGTCCGGGCAGCACCGCGTCGACGGCCGAGATCGGTGCGGCGATGTAGTACGAGGTCCACGAGATCGACCAGACCACGTATCCGAACCCCATGGAGCGCACGTTCTCGGCGAGGGTGTCGAAGTTCGCGTTCTGGTACACCACGGGCCAGGCCGGCTGCGAACCGTCGGGATACGCACCCCACTGACCCCACTGGTAGAACGCGCCCGTGGGGTTCGATCGCATCCAACTCGCGTCACCGTGGCCGGCGGCGGCCGCCGCGTCGATGGCCGCGATGCGCGAGGCCGGGGCCAGTTCGAGGGAGAGCAGACCCATGTTCAGGTTGCTGCCCGCGACCGCGCGCACCGTCAGGGTCGATCGGCCCGCCGGGATCGGCAGGACGCCGAAGCGATCCTTGCTCCAGCCGGAGACGGCGGTGGCGTAGTTCTTGCGCACCGACGACGTCTGCGAAGCCACCTCGATGGTCCCCGACGCCCCGGAGATCAGCACGTCCACCGAATAGTCCTGCGCCACAGGGCTGTCGACGGTCCACGTGAAGGTCTGCGATGTGCTCGTCCACCCTGTCACCGGGTTCCCGTGCCAGGCGTTGGTGATGGGGACGGTGAGCCCCGGCGACATCGTCGCCTGCGCAGCGCGCACGTACGACAGATCCGTCTGAGACAGGTCGACCCAGCCCTTCGAGGCGTCGTTGGCGGTGTAGAACGACGTCAGCGTGTCGGCTGTGGCCGAGGGGCTCTGCGAGGCCGACGGGGTCGGTGGGGGTGCAGGGGCAGCCTGTGCAGTGGCGGCCGGGCCGGCCAGCACGAGGACGGCGGCCACGGCCGCCGCGCAGAGTCGTCGATGAATCGATCCGTGCACGAGACCTCCCGGTCCACCCGAAGCGAGTGAGAATGAGACGTGGATCACGTCTCATCGACGACCATAGGATGTCTAAAGAACTCTCGGGGTCAATTTCTCGAAATCCATCCGAGACGTGCTCGATTCATTCCATGTTTGGCCAGGCGGATCTCACAGTGTGGCCGTGAGAGCGTGCATGTCCATCGCGTCGCCCCGCAGCGCGTCGTCGGGGCCGAACTCCTGCGAGGCGCGACGCAACCACGCCTCCGAGGTGGCGATGTGCTGGGCGGCAGCCGCCTGAGCCAGGCCCGGATCGCGCGCCTCGATGGCGCCGAGGATCGCCTCGTGCTCGCGGATCGTGCGGTCGACGGCGTCGGCGTCGCGCAGCCCGCGCAGCACCCGTACGCGCTCGGTGCTGCGGGCGATCCCGTCGAGAATCGAGAGCAGGAACTCGTTACCGACCACCTCGGCGATGCTGCGGTGGAAGGCCATGTCGTGCTCGACCATGTTCTCGATGTCGGTGCGGGCCTCGACCATGGCGTCGAGGTGGCCGCGGATCAACGCCACGTCCGTGGACTGCGCACGCGCCGCGGCAGCCGCGGCCGCCGCCGCCTCGAGCACCCGTCGCACCTCCAGAACCTCGACCAGATGGCGGTCACGCAACAGGTCGACGCCCTCACCGAGGCCCTCGAACAGCAGCGAGGGCGAGAGCTCGGTGATGTACGTGCCGTCACCTCGTCGCACGTCGAGAACCCGACGTGCCGCGAGCACCTTGACGGCCTCCCGCAGCGGATTGCGGGACATGCCGAGTTGGGCCGCCAGCTCCGCCTCCGGGGGTAGCTTCTGGCCGGGATTGAGCGCGCCGGAGCGGATGAGGTGCTGAATTCGAGCGACGGCGTCATCGACGAGTGCCATGGGAACCTCCTGGCAGGTGGGCTGTGGGACGTCCTCGATCTGCTGATCAGTCCCATGTTTACTGCATCTATTGGGCGTCACCTGGGTAATTTACACAGTGTTAAGATTACGAATCGATAACGACATGGGATGTTTGCTATCGCTGGCTCTGTGCCATGAGTCACATTCGAACGGTCCGAGCGTAACCGGGTTCCCTGCGGGCCCGCTGGCGGAAGAAGGATCATGAACAGCTCGACATGGACACGAACGGCCAGGCTGGTGGCCCTCGTCGCGGCGTCCGCCGTGATCGCAAGCGCCTGCGGCAACAGCGGCGGTGTCGGCGGCGGCGGCGACGCAGCACAGGCCGAGACCAAGCCCGGAGAGACCGTCACCCTTAACTATCAGACCTGGTACCCCGACGAGGGCACCATCAAGAAGGCCATCGCCGGCTTCGAGGCGGCCAACCCCGACATCAAGGTCAACCTGCGCGTACTCGCATCGCAGGACTACCAGAAGCAACTTCCGCTGCAGCTCAACGGAGGCGAGAGCCTGGACGTCGTCGGTGTGCAGGTCTCCGCGATGACAAGCACCGTCGGGCCACAGCTGCGCCCGGTCTCGGACTGGGCCGACAAGCTCGACCCGAACTGGAAGGACAAGCTCGACCCGAAGCTGATCGACCAGACCGCCAAGATGTCCGACGACGGGCAGCTGCGCAGCATCCCCATGGGTGGGGTGGCCAGCGCATACATGTACTACAACAAGGCGATCCTCGACAAAGCCGGTGTCGCACCCCCGAAGACCGTGGCCGAGCTGGCCGATGCGGTGAACAAGATTCGGGCCGCCGACCCCGCCGTGACCACACCCGTCGCCTTCACCGGTGAAGGGTGGTGGCAGGAGGAGATGCTGTTCAGCTTCGCCGGACAGAAGAACCCCGGCCTGTCGGACTCGATCTTCCGCGGGGACGGCTCGTGGAACCAGCCGTCGGTGGTCGACGCGCTGACGGACTACAAGTCGCTGTTCGGGTCCGGGGCCGTGAGCACCGACACCCTCAGCCTCAAGGGCAGCGACCCCACCGGGCTGTTCTACTCCGGCAAGGCCGCCTTCCTCATGGGCGGCTCGTGGGAGGCCACCGTCATGTCGTCGGCCTTCCGCGCCGACAACGGCGTGGCGGCACAGGACATCGGTGCGGCGCCGATCCCGTTGGCCAACAACGGAACTCCGGCCGTGCGATCCCTGGCGGAGGGCGGACTGGCCATCCCCCGCTCGTCCACCCACGTGGCGCAGGCGGCCAAGTTCATCGCCTACATGACCTACGGCGACGGCGTGGACCTGTGGAACCAGAACCTGGCCTACGTACCGGTGGCCAAGGTCGGCTGGAGTGCGCCGAACACGATCCTCACCACCGACAGCGCCAAGAGCGGTGTCACCGAGATCGCCCAGTTGGCGTCGGCGGCGGGGTCGGTACGTGACTCCCAGCAGGACTTCCTCAACAACGTCGAGGGACCGACCATCCTGAAGGTGCTGCGCGGTGACACCACGCCACAGGATGCGGCGGCAGAGCTCCAGCAGGCCTGGACCAGCGGCCGGTTCCCGAGAGCGGGCAAGTGACGGTCGTATCACCTCGGTCGGCGGCGGCGGGAACACCGCCGCCGCCGCGGACCGAGGGCCCCGGCCGTCCACCGCGGCGGCGCGGACAGGGCCTGCTCGCCCTGCTGTTCCTGGCCCCTCTGCTGGTGTTCTACGGGATCTACTACCTCTACGCGTTCGTCTTCCTCGGACAGACCTCGCGCACACGGGTCGGCCTGTCCTTCACCAACGCCGTCGACGTGGGGTGGGAGAACTTCCGGTTGGTGGCCACCGACCCCCTGTTCCAGCGGGCGATCCTGAACAACCTGCTGTTCGCCGCGGTGGCCATCCTCGCCGCGGTCACCATCGGGTTCGTCATCGCGATGATGCTCGCGACGGGCGGGCGGGCCAACCGGGCGATGTACGTGGTGTTCCTGCTGCCGTCGATGATCCCGCTGTCGCTGTTCGCGACGGTGTTCGGGAAGATGCTCGGCGCCCAGTACGGGGCGTTCAACACCGCGCTGCGTTCGATCGGCCTGGACTCGCTCACCCGGGACTGGCTGGCCTCCTCGGGCACCGCGTACGCCGCGGTGTGTGTGCTGCTGGTGTACCTGGTGGGGCTGCCGATCATGTACTACCGGTCCGATGTCGAGGAGATCGACGTCGGCCTCATCGAGTCGGCCGTGCTGGACGGGGCGAGCACGTTCCAGATCTTCCGCCTGATGCTCTTCCCCCTCATGCGCAACACCCACCGGACGGTGATCCTGTCGGTGCTGCTGGGTAGCTTCCGAGCGTTCGATCTGATCTTCTTCTCCACCGGCGGCGCACCCTCGGGCGACACCGCCATCGCCGGCACCTACGTCTACGGCAAGACCCTGGCACTCAACGGCGTCGGGTTCGCCAGTGCCGCAGCAATTCTCGTACTGCTCGTGGCGTTCGCGGTCTCGAGCGCCCAACTGATCATCGAAAGACGGAAATCGGCATGAGTACCTCGGTGCAGGGACCGCTGACCATGCTCGGCGCGCGTGCGCGCGACCGACGCCTGATGCAGGTGCTCCTGCTGGCCATGGTGCTGTGGTGGCTGTTCCCCATGTGGAGCGCGGTCAAGGGTTCACTCGAGTACGGCGGGTTCGGCAACTACGTGCAGCTGCTCACCGAGCAGGTGGGTGGGGTGTACCTGCCGCGGACGTTCGTCAACAGCGTCATGGTGGCCCTGATCCACATCGCGATCGTGGTGGTGGCCTCCACGTGCGCGGGATTCGCGTTCTCCCGCTTGCAGTTCCGTGGCCGCGAGGTGAGTTACGCACTGGTGCTGCTGTGCCTGGCCGTACCGGCCACCTCGCTGCTGGTGCCGGTCTACTACATCACCGGCACCCTCGGACTGTTCGACACCCCGATGGCCGTGGCGTTCCCGGAGGCCACGTTGACCCTGCCGTTCGGGGTGCTGCTGATGCGCAACTTCGCCGACGGTCTGCCCGGCGACATGTTCGAGGCCGCCTCGATGGACGGCGCCGGGGTGATGCACGTCTTCCGGCACATCTACCTTCCGCTGGTGCGGACCCCGATCGTGAACCTGTCGATCCTCAGCGCCATGTGGTCGTTCCAGGACTTCGTGTTTCCCTCGCTGGTGCTGCGCGACCCGAGCATGACGACTGCCGCGCAGGCCGTGCAGACCATCCAGGGCGCGTTCGGCGCATCACCCCAGCAGCAGTCGCAGTACTTCGCCGCACTGGTACTGCTCGCACTCCCCGCCGTCCTCCTGGTGGTGTTCGGCCTGCGCTGGATCACCCGCGGACTGTCGACGGGTGGGTCGAAGGGATGACCGTGGCCAATCCTGGCGAGCCCGCCTTCACGACCGACCCCGTCTTCCCGGACCCGCTCGATGCGGACGCCGTCGCCCGTGAACGCGAGCGCCTGCTCGAGATCGCCGCCCGCACCATTGCCGACGGGCCCTACGAGCCCACCTGGGATTCCCTGCGGCGGAACGAGATTCCAGAGTGGTTCCGCCGGGCCCGCTTCGGCATCTTCATCCACTGGCTCGTCGCGGGGGTCCCGGCGTTCGGCACGGAGTGGTACCCCCGGCACATGTATCTCGAGGCGGCACCGGAGTACGCCCATCACCTCGCCACGTACGGCCCCCACACCGACCACGGGTTCAAGGACTTCATCGACGGGTTCACCGGAGCCGAGTTCGACGCGACCGAGCTGATCGATCTCGTCCGTGGCAGCGGCGCCGCCTACGTGGTGCCGGTGGCCGAACACCACGACGGCTACGTCCTCACCGACTCCGAGCTGACCCGCTGGACCGCCACGCGCATCGGGCCGCACCGCGACGTGATGGGCGAACTCGAGGGCGCGGCGCAGGCTGCGGGCGTCACCTTCGGGCTGTCGAGTCATCGCGCCGAGAACTGGTGGTTCTTCAACGGGGGCAGGCGATTCGACTCCGATGTCACCGATCCACTGTTCGCCGATCTCTACGGCCCGGCCCGCCCCAAGGACGAACAACCCGACCGGGCCTTCCTCGACGACTGGCTGGCCCGCACCGTCGACCTCGTCGAGCGGCACCACCCGAAACTGATCTATTTCGACTGGTGGATCGAGGAACCGGCGTTCGAGCCGTACCTTCGGCGCTTCGCCGCCTACTACTACACGGCGGTGCCCGAGGGGGTGATCGCCTACAAGTGGGAGGCCTTCGCGCCCGGCTCGGCCGTACGCGACATCGAGCGCGGATCGGTGCGCACCATCGCGGCCGAGCGGTTCCAGGCCGACACCTCCACCTCGCGCATCGGCTGGGCGTACCTGGCGCACAACGACTTCAAGTCCAGCGTCGACATCATCACCGAACTGGTGGACGTGGTGAGCAAGAACGGGTCCATGCTGCTCAACATCGGCCCGCGACCCGACGGCACACTGTGCGATGCCGAACGAGACCTGTTGGTGGACATCGGATCCTGGATGTCGACCCATGGTCATGTCATCCACGACACCACACCGTGGGTGGTGTTCGGGGAGGGCCCGACCGAGCCTCCGTCGGGATCCTTCGTCGACGCCGCACCGATCCCGTGGACTCCGGCCGATCTGCGCTTCACCTGCCGCGAGGACACCCTGTACGTGACCTACCTGCGCAGCCCCACCGACGGACGGGTGGTGGTGCGCTCGCTCGGGACCGACCTGCGTCTGGTCGATGCCACCGTGGTCTCGGTCGAGCACCCCGTGGTCGGCCCGCTCGCATGGATCCGCACGGCCGCGGGCCTCGAGGTGGACGGGGTGCCCGACACCGGGGACCGGCCCGGAACGCTGACGGTGGTCCTGCGCCCCGAGCCCGCACCGGCCCGCTACGAACCCGAGATGCTGCTGTGATCGACAGCACGGTGCAGTTGCTGTGATCGACAGCCACGTGCACCTGTGGGACCCCGCACGGCATCGCCACCCCTGGCTGAGCGGCGAACCTCTCCTGAACCGCCCGTTCCTGCCGGAGGATCTGCGGGCGGCCCACGGTGGAGCTGCGACCGGCGCGATCGTGGTCGAGGCCGACTGTGCGCCCGCGGACGCGGCGTCGGAAGCTGCCTGGTTGGCACACTTCACCGCCGCGGACGGCGTCGTCGGCGTCATCGCCGCCGCCCGGCTCGAGGACGACGGCATCGAGGCGGACCTAGAACATCACGCACGGACCGCCGCCGTGCGCGGTGTGCGTCGGCTGATCCAGGACCAGACTCCGGGGTTCGCCACGGCGCCGACGTTCGTGCGCAACGTCCGCGCCCTCGCCCGGCACGGACTGACGATGGACCTGTGCGTGCGCAGCCACCAGCTTCGCGAGGTGACAGAACTGGTACGGCTGGCCCCTGAGGTGAGCTTCGTACTCGACCACTGCGGAAAACCGGACATCGCGGGCGAGATGTTCGACGACTGGTCGGCGGACCTCGCTGCCCTCGCCGCGCTGCCCAACATCGCGTGCAAGATCTCCGGTCTGGCCACCGAGGCGGGGACGCGGCAGCACCGCATCCCCGCGTACCTCGAGCAGGTCCTCACACTGTTCGGCCCGCAGCGCGTGATGTTCGGCTCCGACTGGCCGGTGTGTACCTCGCAGATCAGCTGGAGCGGGTGGGCGCAGGTGGTGGACGGCGCTCTCGGACAACTCGGGGATGCCGACCGCATGGACGTGCTCGGCGGAACCGCTGCGCGCATCTACGGCCTCGCCTGAGCCGCCCGGGACCGTCGGGCGAGCACCCGGGCGATGAATCGACACGTGATCGATACCCGATCCCGCCCTCGTCGGTGCCCGAGCCCGCGTCGACGCAATTAGGCTCGACAGAGTTCGGGGGTTACGACGATCAGGGACGGCAATGACGTCAGGACGGCACGGGTGACCCCGCACGTACTGCAGTGCGGTGAGCCTCTCCTGCCCATCTCACTGGCGTCGCTACCCCTGGTGACCGTGGGCGAGATCCCGGACAGGGCCGAGTGCGACAGCTTCCTCGGCGACCTCGACGCCGTGGTGGACCCGCGGATGATCGTGCTCGGCACCGACGCCTCCCTCGCCGCCGTCCTCACCCGACTCATGCGCACCGACCGACTGCACGTCGAGGTGGCCTACGTGGCCGAGACGCCCACCGAGGCCAGTCAACTCTTCCGCATCGGCACCGGCTCGCGGGCCGCGACGGTGGCCGTCAACGGCACCGCGTCACCGGTGCCGTTGATTCGGGACGACACCGGGTCCGCGGTGGTCGGACGGGCGGTGGTGACCGGTGGTCACGGCGAGTTGAGCGGGGAGGCCTACTGCGACGACGTTCGTCTGTTCTCCGGCACCGTCCCGGCCGTCGAAGTGGAACCGACCCTCGAGATGCCCGGTCTCCGTGCCCGGGTGCAGGGCAGGAGGTCGATCTTCCGGCACCGCTGGGTGCGCGGGCGGGCCGTGCAGTTCGGTGGGCCGTCGGTGACCCTCACCCGCGACGGGGTGCCCAGCGGGCGGGAGACGACGCGGTCGACGATGTACCGCCACGACCAGCATTGGCTGCTGGTGCACTGACTCTCCGGATGTACGGGCTCACCAGGTGATGTCCTCGCGGCACTGACGGCCGTGCGCCCGAGTTTCCACCTGCACCGTAGCGTGCTCGAGCCCGTGCGTGGCGAGCACCCGCTTGGCGTCGGCGAGCACCGGCGTGGAGTCGTCGTCGGCGATCAGGTGCACCGTCGCGACGTCCTTGCCCGTCGTCAGCGTCCACACGTGCAGATCGTGGACGTCGACGACGCCGGGCAGCGCCGCCAGGTCCTTCTCCACCCCGGCGACATCGATATGCGCCGGACCCGCCTCGATGAGGATGCGCAGCGCCGAGGCCCCGAGCTTGACCGCCCGCGGGAGGATCCACAGCGACAGCGCCACGCCGACCGCGATGTCGGTCCAGGTCCACCCGAACGCCAACACCAGGACGCCCGAGACGAGGACGGCGATCGACCCCACCGTGTCGGCGAGCACCTCGAGATACGCACCGCGCACCGCAATGCTGTCCTGCGCATCGCCACGAATGAGCAGCAGCACCGCAACGTTGGCCGCGAGCCCGGCCAACGCGGTGAGCACCATGGGCAGGCCCGGGATGTCGGGCTCGGACCCCAGGCGATCGATCGCCTCGACGAACACGAACACCGCCACCCCGATCAGCAGCACCGAGTTGACCAGCGCGGTGATCACCTCAGCCCGGTGCCAGCCGAACGTGCGGGCGCGGGAGGCACTGCCCCGCGCTGCCAGACCGAGCGCCGCCAGCCCCATCGTCATACCGATGATGTCGGTGAGCATGTGGCCGGCGTCGGCGATCAGGCCGAGCGAGTCGATGATCAGACCCACACTGAGCTGCAGTGCGAAGAACACCACCAGAATCACCCAGGACAGGCGCATGCGCCGGAGCCGCCGGGCCGTGGGTGCGGCGTCCGATGTGTGCGAATGGCCGTGCCCGGCTCCCATACCTGCTCCTCCCGTGCCCCGCGAGAATACATGCATACATATGCATGTGTGAAGTGGGCGGCGGTCCGGGCGCCGTCTCCACGTACCCAATGTGACATTTGGTCAGCTGGGCTGACCAAATGTCACATTGGGTACGGTCGAACCGCCGGTCAGCGCACGTCGATCAACCCCAGTCGCACCGCAGCAGCCACGGCGGACGCCCGATCGCGCACTCCGAGCTTGGTGAACGCCCGCCGCAGGTGGGTGCGCACGGTGGTTTCGCCGACGAACAGCGCTCTCGCGATCTGCGCGTTGGTGTTGCCGCCGGCGACCAGATCGATCACCTCCACCTCACGTGCGCTGAGCTGCTGCGCACCGCGATCGCGCAGGTGCCGGGCCAGGATCGTGCCCACGTGTGCAGACACCCACCAACTCACCTGCACGGGCCCGGCGCACACCGTCGATCAGCTCGACTGCCGATGCGGTCTTGATCAGATACCCGTCGGCCCCGGCATCGAGTGCCTCACCGATGACCGACGGGTCCTCGACCACGGTGAAGATCAGCACCGCGGGTGACGACAGTGCACCAGAGAGCCGACGAACGAGACCGAGACCGTCCAGGCGCGGCATCCGCAGGTCCGTGATCAGCACGTCGGGAGCGAAACCACTGACCAACTCCAGCGCCTCGAGCCCGTCGCGTGCCTCACCGACGACGACGATCGGAGGGTTCTCCGACGCCTGAAGGGTGGCCACCAGACCCGCCCGAAGGATGTCGTGATCATCGGCCACCACCACCCTTACCGGTGGGGACGCACCGGCCGTCATGCGGCGGTCGGGTCGCGTGGCAGATCGACCGATACCCGCGTGCCCCGGTCCTGAACACTGTCGATGCGGGCATACCCGCCCAGGCGCTCGGCGCGGCGGCGCATCCCCGGCAGACCGTGCCCGCGCACGCCGTCCGCCGGATAGGTCGTGGACGCGGTCGCCGCCGGATCGAACCCGCACCCGTCATCGCTGACGACGACCCGCAGGTGGTCGGTGCCTGCCACCGTGACCGACTCCACTTCCACCGTCACCGTCGACGCGCGGGCGTGGTGCAGGCAGTTCGACAGCGCCTCGGTAACCACCTTGTGCACAGCGAACCGCACGGACGGGTGGACGTCGCCGACATCACTTCCGACCACCAGAGAGGCGCGGATACCCGACACCGCCTCGAACAGGTCGACGCTCCGGCGAAGTGACTCCACCAGGTCCTCCTCGTCGAGCACCGATGTGCGACCGATCAGGAAACGGCACTCGGTGAGCGCGCGGTCCACCTGCCTCCGCGCGGCGTGCAGTCGAGATGCCGCCTCGTCCGCCCGGTCGATCAAGGCCTCGCCGGTCAGAGCCTCGTCGACCCCGCGGAGCAGAACGGACACGGCGCTCAGGTGCTGAGCCATCCCGTCGTGCAGATCCGCCGACAACTCCTCGCGCTCGCGCGCCGCGCCGTCCACGCGGGCCAGTTCCTGTTCCAGTGTCCGTGTGCGCTCGAGGTGATCGATGACCTCGCGGCGCGCCTCCGACAGTGCGAGCGTGTGGGAAAGCCACAGGCCCACAACGACCGCCACCACACCGACCCCAATGAGGAGCGCGATCGCGACCCCCGCCTCCGGCACACGGTGACCGGCGAACGACGCCGCACCCGTGCCCGACAACACGACGACAACCACGACCGCGGCAGCGGGGACGACCGTGGCGAACGCCAGCGGAACAACGCCCACGAGCGCGAGGGCCGCGACGGGGTCGACGACGATCTGGGCGGCCACACCGGTCACGACGAGGGCGACCGGCAGCCCAGCGGGCGCTCGGTCGCGGTACTGCGGGACCACCGACATCACATATCCGGCGACGGCGATCGCAACGGAGACACCGACGACGACCAGTGCAACCCCACTGGCTCCACGTGTAGCCACCAGCGCCACCCCACCGAACAGGAGCAGGACCAGTACGTGCCACGCGCGGGCAGCGACGACGAACCCCGATGGGAGCTGGGACGCGCTCACGCCCACAACCTTACCCGGGCGGTCTGTTTCGCCGACCCGCGCGCGGCGTCGTCGGATCGGACGACACCACTGCGCTCGATCGGATCTCGCAGCCTCCCCCGCCGACCGGGAACCATCGAGTCCGGTACCACCCCACGCAGTCGACCCTGAAGAGGAACCACCATGAACAAGCCCGAACCCACCGCACCCGAACGCCCGAGCGCCGCCTTCGCCGTCCTGCTGGCCCTGATCCCGAGTCTGCTCGCCGCCATCGCCGTCGGAGTCACGTCGGGCGACGTCGGCCACGGGATCACGGCCGGCGCGATAGGGCTGGTGATCGGTGTGGGGATCTACCTCACCGTCGCCTACGCGGGAACGGGCACAGGCCGTTGACGCCGGCGACGCGCCGCTGCCACACGTCCGATCCCCCGCACCCACTGCGGGCGCCCGGTTTGGTGTACCCAATGTGACATTTGGTCAGCCCAGCTGACCAAATGTCACATTGGGTACAACAGAAAGTCGCTACTCCGGGTCCACCCGGGGGTGGGGCACGGTGGGCGGGAGGGTGGCGATGGCCGACATTCGTGACAGGCCGGCCACCTGCAGGAAGTCGACGATGATCGAGCGGATCTGCGCGAACACCACCGTCGCCGACACCCCCGCACCCACCACCAGGTCACCGGTGGCGCGCCGGGCGATCGTGCGGAGTTCGCGCGCGGCGTCGGCCTGTGTGGGCGGGGCACCGGGATCGGCGAGCATCATGGCGCGCAATGTGTGCGTGACCTCGGCCAGGTCGTCGACCAACCCGACCAGCCGGGGATCGAGGATCTCGTCGTCGCGCACCAAGGTCAGCGATCGGCGGGTGAGCACCCGAACGTTGCGGATGGCGTTGTCCAGCGGATCGGCGGTGGCGCTCAGGCGTTCGAGACGGGCCCGCGAACCCCAGTAGAGCGGGGAGATGCGGCTGATCTCGCGGCCCCCACGCAAGTCGGTACGCAGAGTGTCGATGGCCGGTTGCGTGGCCCGCGCCGACGCGAGAGCCGCCGCGACGGGTTCGGGATCGTTGGCCCGCAACCCCTCGGCCACCTGCGCCAGAACCGACCCGGCCGTGACGATCACGGCCGTGGCATCGATGCGGGCCCGACGCACCGGATGGGTAGGAACCAGCGCCACCACAACGATGCCCACCAGCCCGCCGACCAGGGCGTCGACCATCCGATTGAGACCACCCAGATCCCCCGGGGGCAGCAGGGTGGCCACCAGCACCGCCGACGAACCAGCCTGCATCGCGATGATCGGACCGGAGTCCAGGAACACCGCCGTCGACATCGCCAACGCCACCACCAACGCGATCTGCCACGCACCGGTGCCGATCTGTGAGATCAGCAGATCGCCGACACCGATCCCGACGGTGACCCCGACAACCAACTCCACCGACCGCCGCAGACGGGCACCGAGGGAGACGCCCAGCGACACCACGGCCGCGACGGGCGCGAAGAACGGGTTGGGGTGACCGACCAGGTAGCGGGCCGCCGTCCACGCCAGCGCCGCGGCCACCGCACACTGCAGGATCGGCACCGCGGACAGGCGCAGACGGGCCGTCGACGCGGCCAGCCGCGCCGACAGAGGGAGCGACCTACCCGAGACCAAGTTCCCCCGCCGCGCGCGGATCGCAGTCCTCGAGCAGGTCCAGGCAGCGCGCGTACTCGTCGTTCTCGCCGATGGCCTGCGCGGCGCGAGCCAGCACGGCCACGCACCGCAGGAAGCCGCGGTTGGCCTCGTGGCTGTAGGGCACCGGCCCGAAACCCTTCCAGCCGTTGCGTCGGAGCTGGTCCAGGCCGCGGTGGTAGCCGGTGCGGGCGTAGGCGTACGCGGTGATGGTCTGGCCGGACTCGAACGCAGCCTCGCCCAGGTACGCCCAGGCGATCGACGCCGTGGGGTGTGCGGCGGCGACCTCGGCGGGGTCGGCGTGGTTGAGCAGTGCCGACTCCGCCTCGTCGTCACCGGGCAGCAGGGTGGGATCGGGGCCGAGCAGATCACCGAAGGAAGTCATGATCGACAGTCTGCCCCAACCCTGCACCCGCGACGTCAGGAGCCCGACACACCCGCGACGTCAGGAGCCCGACACACTCCGCCCGGCGGACTGGAGGTCGGTGCACGCCTCGACCACGCGGGCGCTCATCGACGCCTCCGCCTTCTTGAGGTAGCTGCGCGGGTCGTAGACCTTCTTGTTGCCCACCTCGCCGTCGACCTTGAGCACGCCGTCGTAGTTGGTGAAGAAGTGCCCGGCGATGGGACGGCTGAACGCGTACTGGGTGTCGGTGTCGACGTTCATCTTGATGACGCCGTACTCGAGGGCCTCCTCGATCTCGCTCTTGAGCGAGCCCGACCCGCCGTGGAAGACGAAGTCGAACGGCTTGGAGCCGTCCGCCAGACCCAACTTCTCCGACGCCACCCGCTGACCATCGGCGAGCACCGACGGCTTGAGCTTGACGTTGCCCGGCTTGTACACCCCGTGCACGTTGCCGAAGGTGGCCGCGAGCAGGTAGCGCGAGCCGGTGTCGCCCGCGCCGAGCGCCTCGACGGTCTTGAGGAAGTCCTCGTTGGAGGTGTAGAGCTTGTCGTTGATCTCGGCCTCGACGCCGTCCTCCTCGCCGCCGACCACGCCGATCTCCACCTCGAGGATGATGCGCGCGGCCGCGGCGGCGGCGAGCAGTTCCTTGGCGATCTCGAGGTTCTCGTCGATCGGGATGGCCGATCCGTCCCACATGTGCGACTGGAACAGCGGGTTCCGGCCGGCGTTCACGCGCTCCTGCGAGATCGCGAGCAGCGGACGCACATAGGTGTCGAGCTTGTCCTTGGGGCAGTGGTCGGTGTGCAGGGCGATCGTGACGTCGTACTTCGCGGCGACGACGTGCGCGAACTCGGCCAGCGCCACCGCACCGGTGACCATGTCCTTCACGCCCTGCCCGGAGCCGAACTCCGCGCCGCCGGTGGAGAACTGGATGATGCCGTCGCTGCCGGCGTCGGCGAAGCCCTTGATGGCTGCGTTGATCGACTCCGAGCCCACACAGTTGATGGCGGGGAAGGCGAACTTGTGTTCCTTGGCCCGGCCAAGCATCTCGGCGTAGACCTCGGGAGTGGCGATCGGCACGGCGGGGAACCTCCAGTGAGTGGACGACTGATCGAACGCGCATCGCGTTCGTTGCACCAGCAGTATGGCAACCGCCGCGCGCACGGTCTCGACAACCGGGCACCACGACCGAGCGCCCCGGGGATTTCTCAGGTTGCCGCCGGTACTCTGTGCACCGTGACCAACCTTGCCCTGCTGCCCGGCTTCCTCGATCCCGTGAACCTGCTCAACAGCTTCGGTGGCTGGGTTCTGGCCGGGTTGCTTCTGGTGGTCTTCATCGAGTCCGGCCTGCTGTTCCCGCTGCTTCCCGGCGATTCGCTGCTGTTCACCGCGGGGCTGATCGCGGCGTCGAAGTCCACGGAGATACCTCCCTTCGCGCCGCTGTGGGTGCTGATGGTGACCATTCCCATCGCCGCGATCCTCGGCGACCAGGTGGGCTACTTCATCGGCAAGCAGGGCGGTAGCCGCCTGTTCTCCGAGGATGCGCGTGTGCTCAAGCAGAGCTACCTCGACGAGGCGCACGCGTTCTTCGACAAGCACGGACCCCTCACGATCTTCCTGGCCCGCTTCGTGCCCATCGTGCGCACCTACGCACCGCTGGTGGCCGGTGCCGCGGCGATGCGGTACCGCACCTTCATCGCCTTCAACGTGCTCGGTGGCGTGGTCTGGGGTGCCGGGGTGACCCTGTTGGGGTACCTGCTCGGTCAGATCGCGTTCATCCGCGACCACGTCGACATCATCTTCATCCTCATCGTGCTGGTGTCGGTGATCCCGATCGTCTACGAGGTGGGCAAGCGTTACCTCGGCAGCCGCCGCAACCCCGACGTCCCGGCCACCCCCGCCGACACCTGATGCCCCTCGCATCGGGCTCGCACGGCGGGCTGAGCTTTCTCGACTCGGCCGGCCCCACCCTGGTGTGGGTGATCGTGCTGAGCTTCATCTTCGTCGAGTGCGCCTTCATCATCGGGCTGTTCCTGCCCGGTGACTCCCTGCTGATCACGGCCGGGATCGCCCTGGCCGGGCAGTCCGCAGGCGAAGCCCACGTGTGGGCGCTGGCCGCGGGGGCATTCGTGGCGGCGGTGCTGGGCAACCAGGTGGGCTACCGCATCGGCCACCGCACCGGTCACACCCTGGTGGCGCGCAAGAACGGCAAGTACATCAACACGGCGAACCTCGAGAAGGTCAACGCCCTGCTGGACAAGCACGGGTTCTGGGCGGTGCTCGTGGCTCGGTGGATCCCGTGGGTTCGCACCCTGTGCCCGCTCGTCGCCGGCGCCGCACGTATGGACCACCGCCGCTACACCATCGCCAGCACGCTCGGCGCGCTGATCTGGGCACCGGTGCTCCTGCTGATCGGCTTCTATTTCGGCTCGGTGCTCGAGAACATCCCGTGGGTGCTGCCGGCGGTGCTCGCCGTCATGACGGCCACACTGGTGATCGGCACCATCGTCGGCATCGTGCAGTACCGCAAGGAGATCAACAAGCCTGCCGAGCCCGCCACAGTGCACGACGTGGGCGTCTGAGCGGTCTCGGTCGGGCCCTGAGTCTCAGTCCGGGAGAGTGCAGGCGGCTTCGAGGAGCATCCATCCGCTCAGCTGCACCGACAGATCCCGCTCCGGCACCGACGACGACACCACAGTGCCGCCGGTGAACCTGGCCACGGCCCCGTCGGTACCCGGCAGCCGCGCCTGACGGGACCAATCCTCACCGAACAGCGGCAGACCTTCGATACGCAGCGACATCTCCCACGCCGACTGCGCGCTGCGACGCACGATGTGCGCGGCCGTGGAGCGGGTGCGCACGCTCGCCGAGTCCTCACCGGGCAGCGTGGTGGCAACCAACGCGAGGTACCGGGCGAGGATGCCGTTGAACAGTCCCCCGTCGCCTCCCCCGGACCCGGTGATCACCCCGTCCACGGTGAATCGCTTCTCGGTGGCCTCCACCAGTCGGTGCACGCGACGGGCGTGGCGGGCGCCGCCGAGCCGCACCGCCAGTTCGGTCTCGGCGCCCATCACCACACCCTGGCAGTAGGTGAACTCCGCCGTCTCCATGCGCCCGTCGGTGTGCACGCCGTCGAGAACCAGTCCGGTGGACGAGTCGACCAATCGCTCGTCCATCCAGTCGGCCATCGCCTGCGCGCGCCACACCTTGCCGGTGCGCGCCAGCATGATCGCCGCCGGTCCGTTGGCGGGGACGTTGAAGAAATCGGCCTTGGTGTTCCACGGGATGCCACCGCCCGCGGCGGGATCCCACGACTCGAACAGCTCCGACTCGAGGTCCCCGACAGCCGAACGGAAATCGATCGACGTCAGCCGCTGCGCCCGTTCGAGCGCCAGGCCCAACCAGGCCATGTCGTCGTAGTACTTGTTGGTCCAGCCGGTGATGTTGCGGAGGCGATGGCCACGCGCCGCCTTCACGATTCGGCGCTTGCGCCGCACGGTGGGCGACCGGACCGCGGCGTCGACGAGGCAGTCGATCAGGTGCGCCTGCCACCAGTAGTTCCACCGGAAGAACGCCCGCTCGCGCCGCACCGGCGGCCACGACACCACACCGAGGGCGGTACCCGGAACACCACACACCCGGCGCACGTGGCGGGTGAGGATGGCCTCCTCGGCGGCGTCCGCCCTGTCCGGCCACGACTGCAGCATGGGGCCGATCTTGCCACCAGCGACTCACCACGCGGCGGCAGGATCGGCGTGGACCCTGATCCAGGCGTGCATCGCGATGCCGGCGGCCACTCCGGCGTTGATCGAGCGAGTCGATCCGTACTGCGCGATCGAGACCGTCATCGACGCGACGTCGCGCGCCCGATCGCTCACCCCCGGCCCCTCCTGCCCGAACAGCAGCAGGGCATTGCGGGGCAGTTCGGTCGATTCGAGTGGTACCGATCCCGGCACGTTGTCCACGGCCACCACCACCAGGTCGTGCTCACGCGCGTGGACGAGCAGGTCGTCGATGCGATCGTGGTGGAGCAGGTGCTGATACCGATCGGTGACCATCGCCCCTCGCCGATTCCAGCGCCGACGGCCGACGATGTGAACCGCCGCAGCGGCGAAGGCGTTGGCCGTGCGCACCACGGTGCCGATGTTCGCGTCGTGCTCGAAGTTCTCGATCGCCACCTCGAACGGGTGCCGACGGGCATCGATATCGGCCACGATCGCCTCGCGGCGCCAGTACCGGTACGCGTCGACCACGTTGCGGCGGTCCCCGGCGGCGAGCAGCTCGGGATCCAGTCGCGGATCCGACGGCCACGGCCCTCGCACGGCCGGATCCCACGGCCCGACCCCGCGAGGATGCTCACCCCACTCGGTGGGTCCGGGCGGGGTGGGTCCGGGCGGGGTGGGATCGGGCGGGGTGGGGCCGGGCTGGTCCGGGTCGGGACTCAGTGAGCGAGCCTCTTGTTCACCCGCCGGGTCAGCCACGCCGGGGAGAACCGCGATCCCAGGGTGAGCACCTTCGCCGGGGTTCCCACCGGGAAGTGGATCTGGTGGAGCAGGGTGTTGGTGAGGAAGCTGCGGTTCTGGGTGGCCTTGAACAGCTCGTCGGCCACGTCCTGCGGGACGAGGTTGATGCCGAGCGAGTTCGTGGTGCCGGTGGTGACACCCTCGGTCATCGCCGACTGCACGAACAGCGGCCACATGGCGATCACGCGGATGTCGTGGCGCTTCCACTCGATGTCGAGAGCCTCGGTCAGACCACGCACCGCGAACTTGCTCGCGCTGTAGGTGGCCAGCTCGGCCTGCCCGTAGATCGCCGACGCCGAGCACAGGTTCACCACCTGCGCACCCTTGGTCTTCTTCAGGTACGGGAACGCCGCGAGGGTGCCGTTGACGACGCCGCCGACGTTGATGTCGATCTGACGACGGTGCACCTTGATGGGCATGTCCTCGAAGGCACCGGCGGCGAGAACCCCGGCGTTGTTGACCAGGACGTCGAGGCGGCCGCCGGCGGCAGCATCGAACTCGGCCAGGCGCTCGGAGAACTGATCGAGGTCGGTCACGTCCAGAACACCGGTGGTGATCTGGGCTCCCTTGGCCACGACCTCCTTGGCCAGTGAGGCCAGACCCGTCTCGTCGATGTCGTAGGCACCGATGTGGTAGCCGGCGCCCGCGAACGTCAACGCGGTGGCCCGGCCGATTCCGGCAGCGGCGCCGGTGATGAAAACAGTAGGTTGTGGCATGGGGACAGAGTACGACAGCACAGTCGAGAAGCACCCTCGGCTACCGCCAAGTAGCTTCGGCGACCCCCATCACCCAGATCGCACGAATGGGCTGCACATGGACCACACCCGAATCGGCCGGGCCGTCGTCGCCGTGACGGCGGTGTATCTCGTGGTGCTCGCAGTGTGGGTGGGTTTCTTCGTCCACCGCACCCCACCGGGCACCCTGCCGTATCAGCTCGCCGGACTCGTCGCGCTCTACGGGGCGGCTCTGGGCCTGGCGATGATGTTCGCCTCGCGTGGCCCCGACGTCGAGGGCTGGGCGACGGTGACGGCCGTGCGCCTGCGCGGCAGCGAGGTCGAACTCGAACTCGACGTGGTGATACCCGGCTCGCAGCCCTACACCGGTGTGGTGCGCACGCGCGGGGACTGGGAGGTGGGCAGCACCATCACCGTGCACGCCGACCCCGAGCATCGAGATCGGCTGTGGCTGTGAGCGGCCCGGTTCACGTGGTGCTGGGCGCCGACGTCCTCGACTGGGACCTCGGCCCGCTGACCGTGGTGCACGACGGTGATGCCGTGATCGGCGTGTACTTCCCCGAGCACCGCCCCGCACCGTCCCCCGAGCGACTGGGCACTGCGGTCGACGCCGACGCCCGGCCGGAGTTCGCGGAGATCATCGCCGAGTTCCGCGGCTATCTCCGCGGCGAGATCACCGAGTTCACATTCCCGATCGCGCCGTCGGGAACGGCGTTCCAGCTGGCGGTATGGGCGGCTCTACGGGCCATCCCCTACGGCTCGACCTGCACGTACGGCGATCTGGCCGGCGCGATGGGCAACCCGAGCGCCGTGCGCGCCGTCGCCGCCGCGAACGCGCGCAACCCGCTGAGCATCGTGGTGCCGTGTCACCGGGTGATCGGCGCGGACGGCACCCTCACCGGCTACGCGGGCGGACTGGACGCAAAGTCGTGGCTCCTTCGCCTCGAGGGCGCTGCGCCCCTGACCCTGCTGTGAGGACCGAACCCGGCCGCGCCTCAGAGTCCGAGGTCGGCCAGGCCCAGCAGCGAGCGGTACGGAACGCCCTCGGCGGCGATGACGGCGTCGGCGCCCGTCGCACGATCGACCACCGTCGCCACCCCCACCACCGTGGCCCCCGCCTCGCGCAGCGCACGCACCGCGGTCAACGGCGAGTTACCGGTGGTGGTGGTGTCCTCGACCACCAGCACACGTTTGCCGACCACGTCGGGTCCCTCGATCTGTCGCTGCATCCCGTGCGCCTTGGCGGCCTTGCGCACGACGAAGGCGTCGATGGGGCGGCCAGGGGCGTGCATGACGGCGAGAGCCACCGGGTCGGCACCCATCGTCAGGCCGCCGACGGCGTCGAAGTCCCAATCGGAGACCATCTCTCGCAGCAGTGCGCCGATCAGCGGGCCCGCCCGGTGGTGCAGCGTGGCCCGTCGCAGGTCGACGTAGTACTGCGCGGTCGCCCCGGAGGAGAGCGTCACGGTTCCATGGACGACGGCCAGCTCGCGCACGAGGGCGGCCAGTTCCTCGCGCTCGGAGCCGGTGTCGTGGGAACCAGGGGTGTCGGAGCCGGGGGTCGAGGCAGTGGTGTCGCTCATGCCCAGGAGCCTAGAGGTACCCGGCCCGTGCGCAGATGCTCAGCTCACCGGGGCGGGAACAGCGGAAGGTGCGGCGACCTCGACGAACAGTTCGGGCACCGGCACCCGCGCGAGGGTGCCCAGCGGCCCCGCCGCGAGACGACCGACGGCGCGGGCGTGGGTGTTGTAGACCTTGATCGCTCCGGCGATGCGCTGTTCGACGGTGTCGAGTTCGCGCGCGGGGCGGTGGAAGTCCCACGCCCCCACCAGCGACGGAGTGAATCGCGCCGCGTGCGCGAGGTCGTTGACCGCCACGGAGAGGGCGTTCTCGGCCGCCGCGCGGGCGGCGAGCCCGAAGTTCTCCTCGCGGAGCATCGACGACCAGGTGCGGGCGCCGACGAGCTGCGTGATCGTCTCGCGGTCCAGATCGGAGGCGGTGGCCGCGCGGACGGCGTCGGCGACCAGCTCACGACGCCGATCGAGTTCGGTCTCGAGCAGCGCCAGCGCGGCAGCGGTGGTGCCGGCACGGCGGCGCAGGTCGCGAACACCCAGGTGGATCGATATCGCCACGGCCAGAACGACAACCACAAGAACAACACTCGTCGCAATAGTCACACGAGCAACATAGTCGGGTGCGGCGGACGCGTCGACCCGACACACGGATCAGGTGCGCCCGCGCGCACTCCCGAACCGCGACGTGAGAGTGCGCACCAGCGTGCGCGGAACCAACCGCGACGCCGAGGTGAGCGCCTTGTACTGGACGCCGGGGACGCTGATCACCCGGTCCGCGTCGAGATCGGCGAGGGAGACACCCACCACCTGCTCGACGTCGAGGTACATGAGCTTGGGGATCGAGCTCATCTCGATTCCCGCGCGCTGGTGGAACTCGGTGCGCACGAAGCCCGGGCACAGCGCCTGGATGCGCACACCCGTGCCCGCCAGCCCACCGGCGAGGCCCTCGCTGAACGAGATGACGTACGCCTTGGACGCCGAGTACGTCGATCCGCGGCCGGACATCAGACCGGCGACGCTGGCGACGTTGATGATCGAGCCGCGCGCCGCCGCGATCATCGACGGCAGCGCTGCACGGGTGAAGGCCATGACGGCGGTGACGTTGACGTCCAACTGCGCCTGCAACAGCGCCGGTTCCGCCGTCCAGAACTCCCCCGAGGTACCGAATCCGGCGTTGTTGACCAGGAAGTCGACACCCTCCTCCAGGCGCGCGATCACCCGGGCGCGGTCGGCTTCGACCGTGAGGTCGGCGGGCAGGATCTGCGACGCGGCGCCGTAGTCGGCCTTCAACTCGGTGGCCAGCGCGGCCAGTCGCTCCTCGTCGCGGGCGACGAGGACGAGGTCGTGGCCACGTGCGGCGAGACGACGGGCGAAACCGCCGCCGATGCCCGAGGTGGGGCCGGTGACGAGAGCTACGGGCCGGGCGGCACCCGATCGGTCATCGATGGTCATGCCCGCCGACTCTAGTCGCGTGCGCCCTCGGCCTCGGTGGTCTCACGTGGGCGCGGGCCGGCGGGCGGGGGCAGTACCCGCAGCAGGCCCGACAGTCGACCGACGGTGTCGATGGCGGCATCCCAATCCTTGGGCGTCGATCCCATCGGCAGGGTGCACAGGGTCCAGTCGCCCTCGCTCCACAGGAACTGCACGGTGGCCGGGATGCTGTGGGTGAAGGCGACCATGCGCTGATCGCACACCCGACGTGCGACGTCGAGGTCGGTCCCGAAGATCACGCGGGGACCGAGGGAGCCGAGCAGATCCATGTCCGGGTCACGCGGCGGCGGGGTGGACCGCAGGCGCAGGTCCAGGTCGACGTCGGACCCGATGCGGCGACGGAAGGCCACGACGGTGACGGTGTCCTCGACGTCGAAGAGGTAGAAGATCTCGCCGCGATGCACGCCGTCGACGATGTCGATGGCGGGGAGGTACTCGGTGGTGGCCAGTGCGGCCCGCGACCACCGTGAGGGCAGGCCGGGGTCGCTGGGGGTGTAGCGGTAGCCGCGCGAGGCCGCCCATGTCTCGCGGGCATGCCCGACGCGGCTGCGCTGCGCCCTGTCGACGTAGAGCAGCGCCGCTGCGCCCAGCAGCGTCATGACGGAGAGCCCGAACCACAATGCAGTCATCGCCGCCGATCCTATCGTGCGGTCGCGCGGGCGCACGCTACGGTTAATATTTAACGGATCTAACGATATACCGGCGGGTATACCCGGTGGTATACCGCCGGGTAACAGAATGGGCGGACTTCGCACCGGGCTCAGGCCCAAAGATCAACAACCGCAACGTTACTCATCGGTAGTGGCTGTCCGCACCTAGGTGACTATTCTGCAAATGCAGACGAATCACATTGCCCGACACAGAATTCGAAAATGGGCCGCGGAATTGTGCGGGCGGATACCGCGGCCGATTCGGGCGAGAATGCCCACAGCCGTTAGAATCAGCCCCCGACAGCAGGTGCCCGACCATGCATCCGGGCCCTGCACCACCACAGCTCGGCCCGCGGGTCGACCCGGACGTCGGAGCCTCATGTTCTCACGGATAGCAGTAGTCAACCGCGGTGAAGCGGCCGTACGACTCATTCGGGCGGTACGCGAACTCAACGCCGAGAACGGCCACGACATCCGCACCATCGCCATGCACACCGAGGCCGAGCGGCGGGCGATGTTCGTGCGCCAGGCCGACGAGGGCGTGGTACTGCGCCGTACCGGCACCACCAGCCCGTACCTCGACTACGCCGAACTCGAGCGCGCGCTCGTCGAGTGCCGCGCCGACGCGGTGTGGGTGGGCTGGGGATTCGTAGCAGAGGACCCCACCTTCGCCGACATCTGCGCGCGCCTGTCGATCACCTTCATCGGACCCTCCGCGAACGCCATGCGCCTACTCGGCGACAAGGTCGAGGCCAAGATCCTCGCCGAGAAGGTGGGCGTGCCCGTCGCACCGTGGAGCGGCGGACCCGTCGCCACCCGCGCCGACGCCCGTCGGCACGCCCGCGCCATCGGCTACCCGCTGATCATCAAGGCCCGCAGCGGCGGCGGCGGTCGCGGCATCCGCAAGGTCTACGCCGAGGACGAACTCGAGACCGCACTCGAGCGCACCCAGGGCGAGGCCGAGCGCTCGTTCGGCGACCCGGTGGTGTTCCTCGAGCGGCTGGTCACCGACGCCCGCCACGTCGAGGTGCAGGTGATCGCCGACAGCCACGGCAACGTGTGGGCCCCCGGTGTGCGCGACTGCTCGATCCAGCGCCGCAACCAGAAGGTGATCGAGGAGTCCTCGAGCGCGGTGCTCACCGCCGAGCAGAGCGACGACCTGCGGCGGGCCTCGGCCGATCTGGTGCGCGCCGCGGGATACTGCGGCGCCGGCACCGTGGAATACCTCTACCAGCCCGAGCAGAAGATCTTCACCTTCCTCGAGGTCAACACACGCCTGCAGGTCGAACACCCCATCACGGAGATCACCACCGGTCTCGACCTGGTGAAACTGCAGATCCTCGTCGCCGCCGGGCACGCTCTTGAGGGCGAGTGCCCCACCGAGTTCGGCCACGCCGTCGAGGCCCGACTCAACGCCGAGGACGCCGACAACGGCTTCACCCCGGCCCCGGGGGCCGTTCGCCTGCTGAAGTTCCCCCTCGGACCCGGCCTGCGAGTGGACACCGGTATCGCCCGCGGCGACGTCATCCCACCCGACTACGACTCCATGGTCGCCAAGGTCATCGCGTGGGGTCGCGACCGCTCCGAGGCCCTCGCCCGCCTACGCACCGCACTGCGCGAGACCACCGTGGTGATCGACGGCGGCACCACCACCAAGTCCTTCCTGCTCGATCTGCTCGACCGCCCCGAACTGATCGACGCCTCCGCCGACACCGGCTGGCTCGACCGCACCGGCGCCGGCACCGCCGACGGGCCCACCCGCGTCGCCGACGTGGCACTGGTGGCTGCGGCCATCGACGCGTACAGCGACGCCGAGGCACGAGCCCGGGCGAAGTTCCTCAACTCCGCCCGCGGCGGCCGACCCCGCGCCGGGCACGAGATCGGCCGCACGGTCGAACTGAACTACCAGAACCAGGGATACGAACTGGTCGTCGGCCAACTCGGTCCCCGTCGCTACGTCGTGACCATCGACGGCGTCACCCTCGACGTCGGCCTCGACCGGCTCGGGGAGTACGAGTCCCGGCTGACCGTCGGCGGACGCCGCTACCCCGTCGTCACCGTCGCCGGACCCGCCGGGTACCTCGTCGAGGTGGATGGCATCAGCCACCAGATCACCCAGGACGAGGCGGGCCTGGTCCGCGCACCGGCTCCCGCCGTCGTGGTCGCGGTACCGGTATCGGTGGGCGACGCCGTCGAGGTCGGGCAAACCATCGTGGTGCTCGAATCGATGAAGATGGAGACGGCGGTGCGCGCCCAGGCCGCGGGCACCGTGCGCGAAGTGCACGCGGTGGTCAACGCCCAGGTCGACTCCGGGGCGTCGCTGTTGCGTATCGACCCCGCCGGGGAGCAGGCCGTGCTCTCGAACACCCCCCGCGTGCAGTTCGCCGTCGATCCGCACCTGCTCGACACCGACGACCGCACCGTGGCCCTGGCCTGCATCGAGGAACTCGGAGCCCTGCTCAGCGGCTACGACGTGAGCGCCTCGCGCGTGCCCACCCTGATCGCGGAGTACGAGAACCTCACCTCGACCCTGCCGCGCAACGACGCCGAACTGGTGGACGCCGAGCTGTCGCTGCTCACCCGCTTCGCCGACATCTGCGAACTCACCCGCAACCGACCCACCGTCGGCGAGGAGGAGGCCGACGAGCGCGTGCACTCACCCCGCGAGCACTTCCATTCGTTCCTGCGCTCGCTCTACGCCGACACCATGGGATTGCCGGACAGCTTCAACGACAAGCTCACCCGAGCCCTGCGGCACTACGACAAGCAGGACCTCGAACCCGGTCCCGACCTCGAGGAAGCGGTCTACCGCCTCTTCCTGGCGCAGCAACGTATCGAGAACCAGGTACCGGCCATCGCGTCGATGCTCGAACGCTGGCTCGACAGCGACAACTCCGGCCCCGACGCCACCCCCGCGGTCGGCGAGGTGCTCGAACGGGTCGTGGTGGCCACCCAGGTGCGCTACCCCGTGATCGGGGACGTAGCCCGCAACCTGCGCTTCAAGCTGTTCGACGAGCCGGTGATCCGGCGCACCCGCGAAGCGGTGTACGACAAGGTGCGCGGGTCGCTGCAGTACCTGGCCAAGCACCCGGATTCTCCCGATCACGCGGCGCGTCTGACCGCGTTGGTGGCCACCGAGGAACCGCTGATCGAACTGCTCACCGACGGCATGAGCGAGCAGGGAACCCTGCTCGAGGTGATCACCCGCCAGCTCTACGACATCCGCGAGTTCTCCGACGTCAAGGCCTTCGACCGCGACGGCCAGCACTTCGTGTCCGGATCGTTCACCCTCGTCGGGGGCACCATGCGGCTGCTCTCGACCATGACCGACCTCGCCGGCGTGCCCCGCACCCTCTCGATCGCGGGCGACCTCGCCGGGCTCGCCCCCGAGAACCTCGCGGTCGATCTCTACCTGCAGTGGATCGACGCCCCCGAGAACTTCGACGAGTTGTCCGCGCAGCTGCGCGAGATCGCCTCGGCCACACCGGCGGTGCTCTCGTGGCGGCGCGTGACCTTCACCGTCTCCGGTCGCAAGGGCGAACCCATTCGCCACGTCACCCTGCGCCCGGAGACCGTCGACGGCGTCGCCGCCCTCACCGAGGATCTGAGCATCCGCGACATCCACCCGCTCACCGGACAGCGTCTGGACCTGTGGCGGATCAAGAACTTCACCGGCACCAGACTGCCGTCGGCCGCCGGCACGTTCCTGTTCCATCTGCAGGCCAAGGACAACGCCGCCGACGAACGCCTGATGGCCCTGGCCGAGATCCGCGACGCCAGCGTGCAACTGAACGCCGCCGGCGACGTCGTCTCGTTCCCCGCGATCGAACGCACCCTCGCCGCCTGCCTCGACGGTATCCGACGCGAGCAGGCCCGCCGCGGCAAGCGTCGCCTCGACAACAACCGCGTGGTGCTCTACGTCTGGCCCGTGCTCGACGTGCCGGTGGACCGCTTCTCCGCCGTCGCCAAGCAACTTGCGCCGCTGACCACCGCGGCCGGGCTCGAGGAGATCACGTTCATGGGTCGCCTGCGGACGCCCGGCAAGGCCGAGCCGGTCAACGTCGCGCTCCGGTTCTCCTACCGCTCGGGCGCGGGTGTGGTCTTCACCGTCACCGAGCCCCCCACCGAGCCGATGCGTCCCACCGACCAGTACACGCAGAAGGTGCAGCGCTCGCAGGCGCGCGGCACGGTGTACCCGTACGAGCTGATTCCGCTCCTGACCGGCACCGAGGGCACCTTCGTCGAACACGACCTCGACGACATGGGCGAACTGGTTCCCGTGCAGCGGCCCTACGGCCAGAACAAGGCGGGCATCATCGTCGGTCTGGTCACCACGCCGACCAGCCTCTATCCCGAGGGCATGACGCGCGTGGCCCTGTTCGGCGATCCCACCAAGGCGCTCGGCACCGTCGCCGAGGCCGAATGCTCACGCATCGTCAAGGCCATCGACCTGGCGGAGAAGCTCGGGGCGCCCGTCGAATGGTTCGCCCTGTCGTCCGGCGCCACCATCTCCATGCAGTCGGGCACCGAGAACATGGACTGGGTCTCGCGCGGGCTGCGCCGGATCATCACCTTCACCCAGGCCGGCGGGGAGATCAACATCGTGGTCACCGGCATCAACGTCGGCGCCCAGCCGTACTGGAACGCCGAGGCCACGATGCTCATGCACACCAAGGGCATCCTGGTGATGACCCCGGACAGCGCGATGGTGCTCACCGGCAAGCAGTCACTGGACTACTCGGGCGGGGTCTCCGCCGAGGACAACTTCGGCATCGGCGGCTACGACCGCGTGATGGGCCCCAACGGCCAGGCCCAGTACTGGGCACCGAACGTGACCACCGCCTGCAAGATCCTCTTCGCACACTACGAGCACGCCTACGTCGCACCCGGCGAGCGCTTCCCACGCCGGGCCACCACCGTCGACCCCGTCGACCGCGACGTGCGCACCTACCCGCACGTGCACCCGGCCAGCGACTTCAAGACCGTGGGCGACATCTTCTCCATCGAGACCAACCCCGAGCGGAAGAAACCGTTCGACATCCGCACCGTGATGCGCTCAGTGGTCGATCAGGACCACGCGGTGCTCGAACGGTGGGCCGACATGGCCGACGCGGACACCTCGGTGGTGTTCGACGCGCACCTGGCCGGCTACCCGATCACCGTGATCGGCATCGAGTCACGGGCCATCGCGCGCAAGGGGTGGTTCCCTGCCGACGGACCCGACCAGTGGACCTCGGGCACCCTGTTCCCGCAGTCGTCGAAGAAGACCGCGCGGGCGATCAACGCCGCCAGCGGCAGCCGCCCGCTGGTGGTGCTGGCGAACCTCTCCGGATTCGACGGCTCACCGGAATCGCTGCGCAACATTCAGCTCGAGTACGGCGCCGAGATCGGCCGGGCCATCGTCAACTTCGACGGCCCGATCGTGTTCTGCGTGGTCTCGCGCTACCACGGCGGCGCCTTCGTGGTGTTCTCGGGCGCACTCAACGAGAACATGGAGGTGCTGGCCGTGGAGGGCTCCTTCGCGTCCGTGCTCGGCGGTGCGCCCGCAGCGGCCGTCGTGTTCACCCGCGACGTGAACGCCCGCACCGCCGCGGACCCGGCCGTACGTCAACTGGAAGCGGCCTACAACAACGCCGAACTGGATTCCGACCGAGCCCACCTGCAGGTGGAGCTGGCCTCGACCCGCTCTGCCGTGCGCTCGGAGAAGCTCGGCGAGGTGGCCGCGGAGTTCGAAGCCATCCACAACATTCAACGCGCGCGCGAGGTGGGATCGGTGCACACCATCGTCGCGGCCGCCGAACTACGACCGCAGCTGGTGGCCGCGATCGAACGCGGCATGGCGAAGGTCGGCGGGTAGCGACCTACAGGGAGTGAGGGCCGCCCGCGTCGCCGCCCTCACTCCCCCGCCCTCACTCCCCCGTCGTCACTCCCCCGTCGTCACTCCCCCGTCGTCACTCCCCCGTCGTCACTCCCCCGTCGTCACTCCCCCGTCGTCACTCGCCGACGATGACGGTCTTGGCGACGATCGTCCCGTCGGCGTCCTTCGTGCCCTCGACCACCACGGTCGTCCCCACGGTCGGGAGCGACGCCCGCGAACCCTTGCTGTCGGTGATCTCCGTCGACGACGTGACGCGAACGGTGATCTTGTCGTTGCTGAACGACTCGGTGAGACTGAACGTGTCGCCGCCGACATCGGTCACCTCACCGATGGTGAACGCATCGGAGGCGCTCGGCAGGCCCGTCGGCGGCGCCGAATCCGACGATCGGTCCGGGGTCTCGGTGGGTGTCGAACGCCCCGGTGCCGACGGGAACGCACGCGGAGTCCGTGGGGTCGACCCGTTCGCCGATGAGCTGACACTGGACGACGCGGACGTCGGCGACGACGAGTCGTCGCGCGTGGCGAAGTAGCCCACGACCCCGAGGATCACCAGCAGGAGCACCACGATCAACCCGATGACCAGCCCTCGATTGGTGCCCTTCCCGCCCGGCGGTGGGCCGCCGTACTGAGGCTGCTGGCCGTACTGATTCGGCTGGCCGTACTGATTCGGGTCGTACTGATTCGGGTCGTACTGGGGCTGCTGCCCGTACTGACTCGGCTGGCCGTACTGGTTCGGGTCGTACTGAGGCTGACCGTATTGCGGCGGCTGACCGTACGGCTGCTGCCCGTACTGCGGCTGCTGCCCGTACTGCGGCTGCTGGCCATAAGGCGGCTGCTGACCATAGGGCTGTTGTCCATACGGGTCGTTCGGGTTCGTCATAACTGGAGACTCTAGAGCCCCACGACCCGACGCCGACCGTACCCAATGTGACATTCGGTCATCGATGGTGACCAACTGTCACATTGGGTACGGAAAAAAACGGCGGTCAGGTCAGGAGCAGGGAGCCGCCGTCGTCGCTGACGCCGACTGTGACGGTGTCGCCGTCGACCACGGTGCCGGCCAGGAGCAGCTTGGCCAGTTTGTCGCCGATCGCCTGTTGGATGAGGCGGCGCAGGGGTCGGGCGCCGTACTGCGGGTCGTAGCCGCGCACCGCCAACCACAGCCGAGCACCGGGGGTCACCTCGAGGGTCAGGCGACGGCCGGACAGACGCTCCTGCAGCTGCGCCAGGGCAATGTCGACGATCGACTCGAGCTGCTCCTCGGTGAGCGGATCGAAGATCACCACATCGTCGAGGCGATTGATGAACTCGGGCTTGAACGCCCGCCGTACCGCCTCCATCACCTGATCCCGGTCACCACCGGCACCGAGGTTGGAGGTCAGGATCAGCAGTGTGTTGCGGAAATCGACCGTGCGGCCCTGCCCATCGGTCAACCTGCCCTCGTCCAGGACGGCGAGGAGGATGTCGAAGACATCGGGATGCGCCTTCTCCACCTCGTCGAACAGCACCACGGTGTACGGACGCCGACGCACTGCCTCGGTGAGCTGGCCGCCGGCCTCGTACCCGACGTAGCCGGGAGGGGCGCCGACGAGCCGGGCGACGGCGTGCTTCTCGCTGTACTCGCTCATGTCGATGCGAACCATGGCCCGCTCGTCGTCGAAGAGGAACGCCGCGAGCGACTTGGCGAGTTCGGTCTTGCCGACGCCCGTGGGCCCCAGGAACAGGAACGATCCGGTGGGCCGGTTGGGGTCGGCAACACCGGCCCGCGCCCGACGCACCGCATCGGACACCGCCTGGACGGCAGCATGCTGCCCGACGACGCGCTTGCCGAGCTCCTCTTCCATCCGCAGCAACTTGGCGGTCTCACCCTCGAGCATGCGGCCGGCGGGGACCCCGGTCCAGGCCGACACCACGTCGGCCACGTCGTCGGGGCCCACCTCCTCCTTGAGCATCACCTCGCCGGTGGGCTCGGACTCGGCGGTGGCCTCGGCCAGATCCTTCTCGAGAGCGGGGATGGTGCCGTAACGCAGTTCGGCCGCGCGCCCGAGATCGCCGTCGCGCTCGGCGCGCTCGGATTCACCACGCAGCTGCTCGAGCCGCTCCTTGATCTCGCGCACCGAGTCGATGGCATTCTTCTCGTTCTGCCAGCGGGTGGTCAGCTGCGCAAGCTTCTCCGATAGATCGGCGAGCTCACTGCGCAGCTTCTCGAGGCGCGCCTTGGAGGCGTCGTCGGTCTCCTTGGCCAGGGCCATCTCCTCGATCTCGAGGCGACGTACCGCACGCTCGACCTCGTCGATCTCCACCGGACGCGAATCGATCTCCATCCGCAGTCGCGAGGCGGCCTCGTCGACGAGGTCGATGGCCTTGTCCGGCAGGAAGCGCGAGGTGATGTAGCGATCGGAGAGAGTGGCGGCCGCAACCAGCGCGGAGTCGGTGATGCGCACCCCGTGATGTACCTCGTACCGTTCCTTGAGCCCGCGCAGGATGCCGACGGTGTCCTCGATGGAGGGCTCACCGACGAGCACCTGCTGGAACCGGCGTTCGAGTGCGGCGTCCTTCTCGATGTACTTGCGATATTCGTCGAGCGTCGTGGCGCCGACCAGTCGCAGCTCACCGCGGGCAAGCATCGGCTTGATCATGTTGCCGGCGTCCATGGCGGAATCGCCGGTGGCACCGGCGCCGACGATGGTGTGCAGCTCGTCGACGAAGGTGATCACCTGACCGGCGGAGTTCTTGATGTCGTCGAGGACGGCCTTGAGCCGCTCCTCGAACTCACCGCGATACTTCGCCCCGGCCACCATCGACCCCAGATCCAGGGAGATGACGGTCTTGCCGCGCAGGCTCTCGGGAACGTCGCCGGCGACGATGCGCTGCGCGAGACCCTCGACGATCGCCGTCTTGCCCACACCTGGTTCGCCGATCAGAACCGGGTTGTTCTTGGTGCGGCGGCTCAGGACCTGCACCACCCGTCTGATCTCGGTGTCGCGGCCGATCACGGGGTCGAGCTTGCCGCTGCGTGCAGCCTCGGTGAGATCGGTGGAGTACTTCTCGAGCGCCTGGTAGGTGCTCTCGGGGTCGGGGCTGGTGACGCGCGCACTGCCACGCACCGCCGTGAACGCCTCCCGCAGGGCCTGCGGGGTCGCGCCGTGCGCGGTGAGCAACTTGGCCACATCCGAGACACCACCGCTGGCAAGTCCCACGAGCAGGTGCTCGGTGGAGACGTAGTCGTCGTCGAGTTCGGTGGCGAGTTGCTGGGCGGCGGTGATCGCTGCCAGCGCCTCGCGGCCCAGCTGAGGTTGGGCCGAGGCGTTCGAGACGGTCGGCAGACGGTCCACCAGCGCGGCCGCCTCACGTCGGACGGACGCGGGCGCGACTCCGACGGCTTCGAGCAGGGGCGTGGCGATGCCGTCGGTCTGATCGAGCAGCGCAACGAGAAGATGTGCCGGACGAATGTCCGGGTTCCCGGCCGCCGACGCGGCCTGCAGGGCACTGGTCAGTGCGGCCTGGGTCTTGGTGGTGGGAGAGAACGATTCCACCGGTCACCTCACTCGGGTACGTGGTTGGCCGGTGCCCGGTCGGCACCGTTGCCGAGATCAACCGTACAACACTTGAGTCTATTCCACTCAAGATTATTGAGTGTCGACACGGAGGTCGGCTCCACGATGGTCCGTGGGATGGGAACGCACTAGTGTGAAATGCACGAGCCGCGGATCGAGTCCACATCGAGCCTGCGACTCGAAACAGGCATTTTCACCGTTTTTCCACCCACCACCACACTCGGGACTGCAAGAGTGCTCGATCCACAAGCGATCGCCCTGGTACGCGCCGGACTGAAGGCCGTCGCGGACAGCGGCGGCGCGGACCGGATCGCGCAGACGTTCTACGGCCATCTGTTCGTCGAGCATCCGGAGTTCCGCGCCTACTTCCCCGCGTCGATGGATCAGCAGCGCCACCAACTGATCCGCGCCCTCGCATATGTCGTCGACAACCTCGACGACGAGCGAACCTTCCTGCCGTTCCTGCACCAACTCGGACGCGATCACCGCAAACACGGGCTCACCGGCAGCGCCTTCCTCGCCACCGAGACCGCGCTCGTGGCCGCATTTCGGGACGAGCTGGGTGAGAGGTGGACCGACGACGTCGAGAACGCCTGGCGCACCACCTTCGCCGTGGTCTCGAACTCCATGGCCGCGGGCGCCGACAGTGAAGCCCTGCCGCCCTCCTGGTCGGCCACCGTCATCGAACACCACCGGCCGGTCGACGACGTCGCCATCATTCGCGTGGAGACCGACCAGCCCATCCCCTACGCCGCAGGGCAGTACCTGAGTGTGCAGATCCCGCAGCGACCCCGGCTGTGGCGCTACCTCTCCCCCGCCAATCCGACCAACGACTACGGCGGCATCGAGTTCCATGTACGACGGGTCTCCGGCGGCTGGGTCAGCCCGGCGCTGGTGTCGGAGACCAGGCCGGGCGATCGTTGGCTGATCGGACCGCCGCTCGGCGGGTTCGCCGTCGACCGCTCGCCCGGGCGCGAGGATGTGCTGATGATCGCCGGCGGCACCGGTCTGGCACCACTGCGCGCGCAGTTGATGGAGATGGCGATGCGCGCCTCGAATCCGCGCGTACACCTGTTCGTCAGTGGTCAGTACCCCAGCGACCTCTACGACCTCGAGACCCTCGGTCAGATCGCCGCGATCAACCCGTGGCTGACGGTGGTTCCCGTCGTCGAATCCACCGAGGAGCCGTGGTGGCGCACCGGGGCGCCCGTCGAGATTCCGCGGTCGCTGCACCATCTGCAGCAGGGTCGGGTGGGCAAGGTGGTCACCGCGTACGGGTCGTGGGCGGACCGCCAGGTCCAGATCTGCGGCTCACCGTCGATGGTTCGCGCAACCATGTACGCCCTACGACGGGTCGGTACACCCGTCGAGCACATTCAGATCGATCCCTGCGGGGACTGACGCTCCCGAACGCCGGGGCGCCGCAGCGGCGGAACCGTGGTGGGCGGCTGACGGCGGGGAGGCAACTGAGCCAGCAGTTCATGGGTGGTGGCAGCGATCTCGGCCACCGCGCGATCGACCAACTCCCGGTTCCTGTCGGTGATCGTGCGCAATCCGCCGACCTTGCGCACGTACTGCAGGGCAGCGGCGGCGATCTCGTCGTCGGTCGCGGCGGGCTCGAGGCCTCGGAGTTCGGTGATGTTGCGACACATGTCGATCACCATCCCACCGACAGGCCGAATCCCGCCACTGTCAACACGGCAGCGGCGATGGTGACCACCAGGGTGAACACCGCCACCGGCCACCCCTGACCGCCGGCCCTGCGCCGTCGGTACGCGATGATCGACCCGACCAGCGCCACGACGAACGTGGCGACCGGGCCGACCAGCGCGAACGACACCGCCGGTGCCGCGTGGCAGTCCGGGGGTGGACACGAGTCGAAGAACATCAGCACGAAGAGGCTGGGCAACGGCAGGATCGACGCGACACTCATCGACGCGATGGTCGAGAGCAGCGTGCCCCACATATCGCCCGAGTTCTCTCGCCGCGGCGCGGGGACATGTGCTCCGTACTGGTACGCCATGGCGGGACCTTAGCCGAAGTAGCGAGCAAGTTCGCGAGCAATGGTCAATGAGGATCGCCCGATGGGAACGACCGTGGCGAGCTCGTCGTCACCCGGCGGTTCGAGGGCCGCGAGCTGCGAATCGAGGAGCGACGCCGGCATGAAGTGGTCCATCCGGGCGAGCAGCCGAGATTCGATGAGTTCGCGCGGGCCGTCCAGCAGAACGAAGTGCACGTCCTCGCGACGCAGGACGTCGCGGTAGGACCGCTTGAGAGCCGAACAGGCCACGACGGCATTGCGGCCGCGGGCCCGACGGGCGTCGATCCAGTCGGCGACGCGGCCCAACCACGGCAGGCGGTCCTCGTCGGTCAGGGCGATGCCACGACTCATCTTCTCCAGGTTCGACGCCGGGTGCAGGTCGTCGGCGTCTTGGAGGTCCCAGTCCAGGCGGCCCGCGAGCGCGGCCGCGACCGTGGTCTTGCCCGAACCCGAGACCCCCATGACGACGACGATCATCGTGGCCGACCCGGCGTCGTCCGGCCGACCGGTGACCGGTCTATCCGGTGGCCCGTGCGCCGACCATGGCGGCGGCGCCGAGACGCTCGTGAGCGGAGAGCCCACCCCACACGCCGTACGGCTCGCCCGCGGCGACCGCGTAGTCGCGGCAGGTGCGCATCACCGGGCACCGTGCGCACACCATCTTGGCCCGGCGCTCGCGATCGAGCCGCTTGTTGCCCCGTTCACCTTCGGGGTGGAAGAACACACCGGAATCCATGCCGCGGCACAGACCCTCGAGCTGCCATTCCCAGGTGGCGGACACCGGTTCGGGTAGTAGGACGGGCTTGGACATTCGGTGCTCCTCGTAGCTGGTGCTCTCGTCTGTCAGGGTTCCAAAATTACATGACGATTCGACCAACCAGAAGTGAATCGTAGTATTTAATTCGCGCCGAGCAGAACCCTCGCCGACGCGAAAGAGCGGGCGGGGCGTGCCATAGTCGTCTCATGTCGAGCGCCGAGACACCTCCAGCGCGGCAGTTGCACCGGTCCGTGCTCGACGCGCTCGGCACCGACATCGCCGCCGGAATCCTCGCCTCGGGAACCGTGCTCGCCGCCGAGGACATCAGCGGGCGCTACGGAGTCTCGCGCACGGTGGTGCGCGAGGTGGTGCGGGTACTCGAATCGATCGGCATGCTGCGGGTGCGTCGCCGTGTCGGGATCACGGTGATGCCGTCGACGATGTGGCACGCGATCGATCCGGACGTCATCCGATGGCGCCTGAGCGGTCCGGACCGCCTCGACCAACTCGATGCGCTCACCGAGATCCGCTCCGGGATCGAGCCGCTCGCGGCACGACTGGCCGCGTTGCGCGCGACCGGCGACCAGTGCGGACAGCTGATCGCAGCCGTCATGGGGATGGCCGCCACCGCACGTTCCGCCGACGCAGCCGCCTACCTCGAACACGACACCACCTTCCACCGAACCCTGCTGGACGCGTCCGGGAACATGATGCTCGCGAGTATGTCCGCCCTGGTCACCGAGGCACTCGAAGGCCGCAACCGCTACAAGCTCATGCCGCACACCGCCGACCCCGAGGCCATTCGTCAGCATTCACTGGTCGCCTCGGCCGTGCAGTCCCGCGATCCCGACGGCGCCGAACAGGCCATGCGGGCCATCGTCGAAGAATCCTCGCGGGCGCTCACCGAGCGCCGCGGCACTCCACGTGCAGACCCGGAAGATTCTCGGCGGCGGTAACGTTGGTAGTTGCAAAATCAACTACCTGGCCCGCGCTGCGGACAGCGGACGACACGAGGGAGCGCCACCGGCCATGAGCACCGAGCAGCAACGCGCGGCACTGCGCGAGAAGTACATCCCCGCAGACCCGGCCACACGGGCACCGTCGTCGGGCCGGGGGATCCACCACACTGCGCTGATCAGCGGCGACGTGGAGCGCACCATCCGCTTCTACCAGGAGCTGCTCGAGTTCCCTCTCACCGAGCTGATCGAGAACCGAGACTACGAGGGGTCGTCGCACTTCTTCTTCGACGTCGGCAACGGCAACCTGCTCGCCTTCTTCGACTTCCCCGGCCTGGACGTGGGCCCCTACCGCGAAGTGCTGGGCGGACTGCACCACGTCGCCATCAGCGTCGACCCCTCCCGGTGGGAGCGGTTGCGGAGCAAACTGGATGCAGCCGGCGTCGAGATGTTCGTCCACAGCGAGGTGTCGCTGTACTTCCGCGACCCCGACGGGGCGCGCCTGGAACTCATCGCCGATCCACTCGGCGAGATGTACGGAACGAAGGTGCTCTGAGCATGATCACACTCGACGTCCGCCGCGCCGCGGACCGTTTCGCCACCGACATCGGCTGGCTCGACAGCCACCACAGCTTCTCCTTCGGACACCACTTCGACCCGGAGAACACCCACCACGGTCTGTTGATGGTCAACAACGACGACATCGTCACCGCGGGCACCGGGTTCGACACCCACCCGCATCGCGACATGGAGATCGTCACCTGGGTGCTGCGCGGGTCCCTGGTGCATCAGGACTCCATCGGACACAACGGGGTGATCTACCCCGGCCTCGCCCAGCGGATGAGCGCCGGGACCGGCATCCTGCACTCGGAGAAGAACGACGCCTGGACCCTCGACCGCACTCGCCCACAGGAGCCGGTCCACTTCATCCAGATGTGGGTCGTCCCCGACGAGGCGGGCATCACGCCCGGCTACGAGCAACTCGAGATCGACGACGAGCTCTACTCGGGATCGCTCGTCACCGTTGCCACCGGAATGGACCGGTACAAGGACCATTCCGCAATTCGCATCCGCAACCGCTACGCCGCGATGCACGTGGCAAGGCTGCGCGCCGAGTCCACACCCGTGCCACTGCCCGACGCGCCGTACCTGCACGTCTACGTCGCACACGGGGAGGCCGCCCTCGACGGCGTCGGGACCCTGCGAACCGGTGACGCCGTGCGTATCTCGGGCGGCGGCGGACAGGCGCTCTCGACCGCCACCGAGGCCGAGGTGATCGTCTGGGAGATGCACGCTCGGCTCGGCACCTGAGAGTGAGGTCCCCGCGACCGTCCGAACTCACGCCACCGTGCGCCATGGCCTAAGTTTGGCGCGGTGAGTGTGATGGACCTTTCCCCCGAGCTGCGCCGGGCCCTCGTCGAGATCGCCCGGGTACCTCGGTTGCTCGTCGCGTCGGACTACGACGGAACGATGGCGCCGATCGTCGACGATCCGCAGAAGGCGTATCCGCACCCGGACTCGGTTCGTGCGATGCGTGCGCTGGCCGGGCTCGACGGAACCCACGCCGCCGTGATCTCCGGGCGCGCCCTGCGCGACCTGGCGATACTCTCGCGCCTGCCCGTCGAGGTCCAACTCGTGGGCAGTCATGGCTCCGAGTTCGACGCCGGGTTCGTCGGAATCCTCACCGACGCCGAGAAGGCCCTGCGTGAGCGGGTGATCGCGGAGCTCGAGGCCGTCGCAGCGCGCCACGAAGGGGTGAGCGTGGAGGTCAAGCCCGCCAGCGCCACACTCCATGTGCGAGGCGCCGCCGCCGAGGCGGGAACCAGGGCCCTGGACGAGGTGCGTGTGGGCGCCGGATCATGGGAGGGCGTGCAGATCACCGAGGGCAAGGCCGTGATCGAGCTGTCGGTGATCGTCACCGACAAGGGATTGGCGCTGGACACCCTGCGCCACCAGGCGGGCGCACACGCGGCGATCTTCTTCGGCGACGACGTCACCGACGAGAAGGCCTTCCGTCGGCTGCAGGGGCCTGACGTCTCGGTCAAGGTCGGCGACGGCGAATCCCTCGCCACCCACCGCGTCTCGAGCACCGAGGACGTCGCGGCGGCGCTGGCGTTCCTCTACGAGGAACGGCGCACCTGGCTCTCCGGCGCCGATGCGCCCCCCATCGAGCGGCTGACGATGCTGGCCAACCCGCGCACCATCGCCCTGCTGACACCCGACGCGTCGCTGACCTGGCTCTGTCACCCCGAACCCGACTCCGCCGCCCTGTTCGCACACCTGCTCGGCGGAAACGAGGCCGGCCACTTCACCGTCGCGCCGGAGCGGGCGTCGCTGCCGCTGAGTCAGAAGTACGTCGATTCGACCATGACGGTGACTACCCGCTGGAGCAAGCTGCAGGTCGACGACTACCTGCCCCACGACGTGCCCGCGGGCCGTACGGACTTCACCCGCGTGATCACCGGCTCCGCGCGCGCAGTGATCACGTTCGCCCCGCGCCCGGAGTTCGGCCAGGCGTGGGTGGACCTGCAGGCCGACGACGACGGTCTGCGGGTGCTCGGCACCAACGACCCCATCGTCCTGCGTGCACCGGGGGTGCAGTGGGAGATCACCACCGAGTCCGGCCGCGCCACGGCCACCGCCGTCGTGGACCCGTCGACCGGGCCCGTCGTTCTCGAGCTACGTTGCGGCAGTTCCGATCTCACCCCGCACCCGGTACCCGAGCCCGAACGTCGCGAGGCGGCCGAGTCGTACTGGCGGACCTGGGTTCAGTCTCTGACGGTGCCCACCCGTAAGCCGGACCTGATGAAGCGATCGGCGCTGACCCTGCGTGGGCTGGTGCACGCGGACTCCGGGTCGATCCTCGCCGCGGCCACCACGTCGCTGCCGGAGGAGATCGGCGGCGTCCGCAACTGGGACTACCGCTACTGCTGGCTGCGCGACGCGGCGCTGACGGCATCGGCGCTGGTGAGCGTCGGCTCGCTGAGCGAGGCGGAGAACTACCTCACGTGGGTGCACGGTGTGCTCGAGACGGTCTCCTCCCCGGAACGTCTGCACCCGCTCTACACGATCTGGGGTCAGAACCTGCCGCCGGAAGCGGTGATCGACTCCCTGCCCGGATACGCCGGATCGCGGCCGGTGCGGGTGGGCAACGCCGCCAATCAGCAGGTGCAACTCGACGTGTTCGGGCCCGTGGTGGACCTGGTGAGCCATCTGGCCACGGCGCGGCAGGCCCGCGGCATCGCCGATGCGCTGCCGGACCGGGACTGGGAACTGGTCACCGCGATGGTCGACGCCGTCGAGCGTCGCTGGTTCGAACCCGACCACGGCATCTGGGAGATCCGCAACAACCCGCGCCACCACGTGTATTCGAAGGTGATGTGCTGGCTCACCGTCGACCGCGCGTCGACACTGGCAGCCACCTTCGGCCGCGAGCCTGCCCCCCAGTGGGAGCAGTTGCGCCAGAGCATCAGCGCCGAGGTGATCGAGCGGGGTTGGAACGAGGAGGTGCAGTCGTTCACCTCCGCCTACGACGGCACCGATCTCGACGCCGCGACCCTGCACATCGGACTGTCCGGACTCCTCGACCCCGCCGACCCGCGCTTCGCCGCCACGGTGGTGGCCACCGAGGCGGAGCTACGCCGGGGCGCAACGGTCTACCGTTACCACTCCGACGACGGTCTGCCCGGCAGCGAGGGCGGGTTCCATCTGTGCACCGCATGGCTGATCGAGGCGTATCTGCTGATCGGGCAACGAGATCAGGCAGAGGCGCTGTTCGAACACCTCGTTGCTGCAGCGGGACCCACGGGGCTGCTCAGCGAGGAGTTCGACCCGGTGGCCGAACGGTCCCTGGGCAACCACCCCCAGGCGTACAGCCATCTCGGGCTCCTGCGCTGTGCGCACCTGCTGTCCGCGAACAGCTGAACCTGCTACCCGGCCCGCCCGACGGTCGCACCGCGCACGAGGTGGGTGGGCAGCATGGTCGCGCGCCGATCCTGAGCCAGGGCACCGTCCGCGGTCTGTGTCCGAAGCACGATCCGGCCGGCCAGTCGGCCCTTGTCCACGACGGGCTGGCGAACGGTGGTCACCCCTAGTCGCAGTGCCTCGGGCACCCCGTCGAAGCCGGTCACGGTGATGTCACCCGGCACCGAGAGACCAACCGAGCGCACGTGCTCGAGGGCGCCGAGGGCGAGGACATCGGAGGTGCAGATCAGGGCCGAGAGCGACGGGTGCGCGGCCAGGGCCATGGCGGCGGCGGTCCGCCCGGCGACGATGCTGTGGTCGAAGCGCTCGATGATCGGGAACTGCGTGCTCAACCCGCGCGCGGCCAGCGCGTCGCGGACGCCGTCGATGCGATCACGCTGAACGTGGAACTGCAGCGCCGCGAGACGGTCGGCGTCCACTTCCCCGTCGTTGCGGTCGCGTCGCAACCTCATGCAGATCATCGCAATGCGCGTGTGTCCGTGGTCGAGGACATGGTCTGCCAGTACGCGCATCGCGGCCCGATCGTCGACCCCGACCAGCGACGCCCCCTCGCTGTCACGGGGCTGATCGCAGATGACGGTGGGGAGGTTGCGCGCTCGCACGGCCGTCAGGTGCGGGTCGTCATCGGCGACCGAGTACACCACGAAGGCGTCGACACCCGACTGCTGCACCACTGCGGCCGCTTCGGCCGCAGACGAGTCCGATCCGGCCGGCACCAGCAGCAGCCCCCTCCCCGCCGCCTCGCACGACTCGCTGAGACCGGTGAGAAAACCCACCGCCGCGGGGTCGCGGAAGGAGTAGCTCAGCGCCTCGGTCAGAACCAGACCCACCGCCCCCGCATGGCGTGTGCGCAGCGATCGCGCCACCGGATCCGGGCCCGGGTACCCGCGGGCGCGGGCGGCTGCGAGGACGCGTTCGCGAAGTTCGGGCGAGAGCTGGTCGGGGCGGTTGTAGGCGTTGGACACCGTGGTTCGGGACACGTTGAGCTCCGCTGCCAGCGAGGCCAGCGTCGCGTTGCGTTGTGGTTCGCGCTGCCTGCCCATGTCACGACGGTAGTGCGTTCGTGCGGGCCTCGGCAGCAGGCCTGGTCATGTCGTGGTGTAGAACTAGGATTCTGGAAACGGTTACCACTATCGTTTCAGTTGTCACACGCCCGAGCACCGAACCAGGAGTTCCCCGACATGTCACGTTCGACCCTCCCACGCTGGGCTGCTGCAGCGACCGTCTGCGCACTCACCCTCGGGCTCGGCGCCTGCAGTTCCGACTCCACGTCCGGATCCCCCGCCGGCGGCGTCACCATCGTGGCCTCCACGAACGTGTGGGGCAGCGTGGCCTCCGCCGTCGCCGGTGACAAGGCCAAGGTCACCGCCATCATCAACGACCCCTCCGCCGACCCGCACTCGTACGAGACCAGTGCATCCGACGCCGCCACCATCTCCGGCGCATCCCTGGTGGTCTACAACGGCGGCGGATACGACACCTTCTTCACCGACGTCCTCGGCACCGGGACGAACAAGCCCGCCGTCGACGCCTACTCCAAGCTCACCGGTCCCGACGCCGCCACCACCGACGGTGAGAAGCCCAACGAACACGTGTGGTACTCCCCCGCCGTCGCCGTCGCCGTAGCCAAGGACGTCGCCGCCAAGCTCGGTGAACTCGACTCCGCCAACGCCGCCACCTACACCGCCAACGCCGCGGCGTTCGAGACCAAGGTCGCCGCGATCACCGACGTCACCGCCGAGATAGCTCGCAAGTACCCCGCAGCCCCGGTGGCCCAGACCGAACCCATCGCCCACTACCTGCTCGAGGCGGCCGGATCGAGCGATCAGACCCCCGGCGACTTCGAGAAGGCCATCGAGGAGGGCGACGACCCCTCACCCGCGGCCGTCGCCGCCACCCGCGACCTGCTGACCGGGAAGAAGGTCGAGGCGCTGGTGTACAACACCCAGACCCAGGACTCGGTGACCCAGAACATCCGCACCATCGCCGACCAGTCGGGCATCCCCGTGGTCGAGGTCACCGAAACTCTGCCCGCCGGCACGGACTACGTGAGCTGGCAGACCAAGGCCGCCCGCGATCTCGAGGCAGCGCTCGCGAAGTGAGCGGCACCGTCGAACTGCGGGGTGCGTCACTGAGTTTCGGTGACCGCACCCTGTGGTCGGGCCTGGACCTGACGGTCTCGCCCGGTGAGTTCGTAGCCGTGCTCGGACCCAACGGCTCCGGCAAGACCACCCTGCTCAAGGTGCTGCTGGGCCAGCAGGCCCTGAGCTCGGGTACCGCCACCATCGACGGAAAGCCCGTCGGTGGCGGCCAGTCGTCGGTGGGCTACGTACCCCAGCAGAAGGCCATCGACGAGGGCGTCCCGCTGCGCGGCGTCGACTTCGTGGGCCTCGGCCTCGACGGACATCGCTGGGGCGTCGGGTGGCGAAGCCGCCGCACCCGCCGCGCCGCCGTCGACGCCGCAGTGGCCTCGGTGGGTGCGCAGAAGTTCTGCCGAGCACCACTGGGCGTCCTCTCCGGCGGCGAGCAGCAACGCCTGAGGGTGGCGCAGGCGCTGGTCGGCGACCCGGCCGTGCTGCTGTGCGACGAACCACTGCTCAGCCTCGACCTGGCCAACCAGCAGGTGGTCTCGACTCTCATCGACCGTCGGCGGCGCGAGGCGCAGACATCGGTGATCTTCGTGACCCACGAGATCAACCCGATCCTGCCGTTCGTCGACCGCGTCGTGTATCTGGTCGACGGCCAGTTCCGCATCGGAACCCCCGACGAGGTGATGACCTCGGCGGTGCTCTCCGAGCTCTACGACACCGACGTCGACGTGCTCCGCGTCCGCGGGCGTCTGGTGGTCGTGGGCACCGGTGACGCCATGGATGCGCTCGGCACCGCAGGCGGCACCGTGCACCACGCCGAGGACCCGCGGTAGCCATGGACAAGGTTCTCGACGCGCTGAGCAAGGCATTCGACTTCGGCACCACAGCGAACCTGTTGCGCTACGACTTCGTGCAGCAGGCGCTCATCGCGGCTGCCGTGCTCGGGGTGCTGGCCGGCATCCTCGGGCCGCTCATCGTCTCGCGCCAATGGTCCTTCGCCGTGCACGGCTCGAGCGAACTGTCCCTCACCGGCGCCTCCGCGGCCCTGCTCGCAGGCCTGTCCGTCGGTGCCGGCGCGATCGCCGGCTCCGTCGTCGCCGCCATGCTGTTCGCGCTCCTCGGGCGCCGCGCCCGCGAACGCGATTCGGTGATCGGGGTGATCATGAGCTTCGGGCTCGGCCTGTCGGTGCTCTTCCTCTGGGCCTACCCCGGCCGCACCGGAACCAGCTTCTCCCTGCTGGTGGGTCAGATCGTCGGCGTGGGATCGACCGGGATCACGCTGCTGCTCGTCGTGGCGGCGATCGTGATGGTGGTGCTGGCGTTCACCTACCGTCCCCTGCTGTTCGCCTCCACCGACCCCGAGGGCGCACAGGCACGCGGGGTGCCCATGCAACCGCTCGCGGTGGTGTTCGCGATCCTCGTCGGTGTCGCGTGCGCGCTGGGCGTGCAGATCGTCGGGGCGCTGCTGGTGCTCTCGTTGCTGATCACCCCGGCCGCCGCGGCCGCCCGCGTCACCGCGAACCCCGTGACCGCCACCGTCCTGGCCGTGGTGTTCGCCGAGGTGGCGGCCGTCGGAGGCATCCTGCTCTCGCTCGCGCCCGGCGTGCCGGTCTCGACCTTCGTCACCACGATCTCGTTCGTGATCTACCTGGCCTGCAGATTCATCGGACGCCGGGACCGTCGAGCGGCGACCTAGACTTCGGGCCGTGCGCATCGATCTCAACAGCGACCTCGGTGAAGGCTTCGGCGCCTGGAGCCTCGGCGACGACGAGGCGATGATGCCCTTGATCAGCAGCGCGAACATCGCCTGCGGATTCCACGCCGGCGACCCCAGCGGCCTGCTGCGCACCTGCCGCGCGGCGGTGCGGTCGTCGGTGACCATCGGTGCGCAGGTGGGATACCGCGATCTCGCCGGCTTCGGCCGCCGGTTCATCGACATCGAGCCGGACGATCTCACTGCCGACGTGGTCTATCAGATCGGCGCTCTCGACGCCCTTGCACGGGCGGCGGGATCATCGGTGCGATACATCAAACCCCATGGGGCGCTGTACAACACGATCGTGACGAATACTCGGCAGGCACAGGCCGTGGTCGACGCCGTGGTGACCTTCGACCGCACGCTTCCCGTCCTGGGTCTGCCCGGCTCGCAGTTCCTGCACGTGGCCGAGGAGGCCGGTCTGCCGGTCGTGGTCGAGGCCTTCGCCGACCGCGCCTACAACGCCGACGGGTCCCTCCTCGACCGCCGCCGACCCGGCGCCGTGCTCGACCACGCGCCCACGGTGGCGCGCCGAGTTCGGCGGATGGTCGTCGACGGCGTGATCGACGCGGTCGACGGCACCACCATCGCCGTGCGGGCGGACTCGGTGTGTCTGCACGGCGACACCCCCGCTGCCGTGGCGCTGGCGAGGGCCGTGCGCGCGGAACTGGCCGCCGCCTCGGTCGAGGTGCGGTCGTTCGTCCAGTGAGGATCAGGGACGTCGGCGAGCACGCCCTGCTGGTCGACCTCGACGACACCACAGCCGTCGTCGAGCAGTACGCGGGATGGTCCCGCGGGCATCCCGGCATCGCCGACCTCGTACCGGCCGCCCGCACGATCCTGGTCATGCTGATCGACGACGCCGATTGCGCCGAGGTGCGGCGGTGGTTGACCGACACCGGCCCGCGCGCGGTGGGTGTGTCGAATCGGACGGTGGACATCGAGGTGGTCTACGACGGCCCCGACCTCGACCACCTCAGCGACGAGTCGGGGGTCGACATCGTCGGCTACCACACCACAACGCTGTGGACCAGCGCCTTCATCGGCTTCGCCCCCGGATTCGCCTACCTCGTCGGCGGCGGTCGAACCGTCCCACGTCTGCGCGTTCCGCGGGTGAGCGTGCCCGCCGGGTCCGTCGCGCTGGCCGGTGAGTTCACCGGCGTCTACCCCTCGGCGAGTCCGGGTGGCTGGCAGTTGATCGGGCGGACCGACGCCTCGCTGTGGGATCTCGAGCGAGATCCACCGGCACTGTTGACGCCGGGGACACAGGTGCGTTTCCACGCTGTGGGCCCCTGAAGCCTGCCTTGAAACCGTGGGGTTTATCCCAATGCAGTCGGCGCTCGAATTACGCAGGCGCCCGAAATCGGACGCGGGCGGCGCGGTGCGATCCCGACCAACAATGGTCGGGATCGGGGTTTGGCGAACCTGATGAGCGAATCCGACAGGTTGCCACGCGGCGGCGTGATGCCCGATACGCCTGGTGGACACAACGTCGTACGACGCTAGCCGAGGTCGAGCGTTCAGGGCACCAGAATCGAACCACGAGTTGCAACTCGACACCTCGAGACCACAATGGTGGTTCGGATTGTCGCCTCAAAGAAAACTATGATTAGGTTATCGTGCTATCCACCAACTCGAAGTTCACCTATTCGCGAGGTTCGACATGCGCCGGTCCGCCAGTCTCAGCCGCACCCTGATCGTCTGCGCGGCCGCCCCCCTCCTCTACTTCGGCGCAATTCCAGCGCCCGCCCTCGCTGCGGAAGCCGCGCTGTCGTGCCTTCAGACCGGCCTGTGGTGCTCGACGGACTCCACCTCGTTCGCCTCGGTTTCTTCGGACGGGTCGGCACCCTCCCCCTACCCGTGGGCGGACACCTTCGGTGCACCTCGTCTCGGCGCCACCGCGACCAACGCGTCGCGCATCGCCCTAGTCCTGAACACCGGCTCGGTGGCGGGGGCGAGGGCCGACGCGGGATCCACGATCCGCGCGACGGTGGACAACGGCTCCGCTCTCGGGATCACTGCCAACGGTGGCTCGGCCGTGAATGCCGTTGTGCTCGGCGGGTCCTCGGTTTCGGGCACCCTGTTCGAGAAGTCGTCACTGACCATCGTGGCCACGGAGGGTTCCACCTCCACCTTCGCCCCGTCCTTCAGCGGTGTCGCGCGGGTCGCAGTCGTCGGGGGCTCGAGCGTCTCGGGAAGCGTGAGCAACGGCGCCTTCGCCCAGATCCTCTCCGCCGGTGGGTCCACCGTCTTCGTCAGCGGTGACGAGAACTCGGCGATCGACGTCCGCGCCGAGGACAAGTCGCACCTGGACGCCCTCGCCAGCCGGGGGTCGGCGGTGACCGGCACCGCGACGGGTGGCTCGAAGCTCTATGTCCGCGCCGACGGCTCGGTGGTGTCCGCCGCGTCCTCGGGCGGATCCGACCTGAACGTGGTCGCCGAGAACGGATCACGAGTGGGCGCGACGGCCACCGGCGGCGGGCAGGCAACCGTCGCCGCGTCGGGCAACGCAACGTCGTACGTCTCGACCAACGGGCAGGGCGCCACCGCCTCGATCTCGAGCCGCTTCGGCGCGGCTACCGGAGTGGACGTCAACGGCCGCGGGGCTCGTGCCGAGGTGCTCGCCGAAGGCCCGGTGACCAGCACATCGGTCGCCCGCGGCGACGGCTCGGTGGTCCGGAACATCTCCACCCGCGCGCAGACCCCCGCCACGCCGATCGCGACCATTCCCATCGTCACCGCAGTCGCGACGGGCGGTGGCGCCACATCGGTACAGACCGTCAACGGCAACGGCACGAAGGTGACCGCCATCTCCGACGGCAAAGGCAGCCGCGCCGTCGTCAACACCGTGACCGTGGTCGGCAACGTCACCGTCTATGCGACGGCCGGCGGCTACGCGTACGTGATCGAGGGGACCAACGGGCTCGACTTCGGCTGCGAAGGCGGCCGAACTTCGGTCTCGACGGCATCCGGCTCGTGCGTGAGCGACGGCGACACCGCGGTGTACACCTACGCCGACGGCCGGGTCGAGAACAAGACGAAGACCTCCGCGCTCACCGCGGCCGCTCCTGCCAGCCTGGCCGGTCTCGCCGCCGGCACGGCCACTATCGAGAGCACGTCGACCCCGACTCTGCAGGAGGCCGTCGAAACCGGTCCTGTGCCGACCGCGGCCGCGAAGCCGGCACCGACAGCACAATCCGTTCGGGTGGCGTCCACCCCGGCGACAGCCGCATCCACCCCGGCGGCACCGGCGGCGACTCCGGCACCCGCGCGCAAGCCGGCGTCGGCACCCAAGCCGGCACCCCCCGCGACAACCGCCGCCTCGGATACCCGGGCAGCGACTCCCGCGGAGCAGAACGCGCCGAAGTCACCACCGAAGCCGCAGACGCCGGCCGCTCCCACGCCGGAGTCTGCGAAGGCACCGACGGCAGCCAAGCCATCGCCGGCCCCCTCGGCTCCGGAATCCGAACCGGTCACCACGGTCGTCGCCCCCGCCCCGACGGCTCCTGCCGAGACATCGTCGAGCAGCGACACCAAGCCGAAGCCCGACGCTCAGAACCCGGCCGAGGACACCCCGAAAGCCGTGACCGCCAAGACCGACGACGACTGAACTCTCACGCGACGGCGCCCGGCGGTCGGGGTGCGGCGGTGCGATGCACGTGCCCGGTGGGGGTGGTGATGTCGGCAGTGTGGTCGCCGTCGGTCTCGACCACGCGCACCTGCCAGCCCGCGTTCTGCTTCGCACGGTTGTGCAGGCAGCACATCCCCATCGCGTTCGCCTCGCTCGTGAGTCCCCCCTCGACCACCCCGCGCGCATGGTCGATCTCCTCGATCGGGGCGTCGCAGTAGGGGACCCGACATGTCCGATCGCGTGCCATCACGAATTGCCGTAAGCCCTCGGGGAAGATTCTCGATCGCGACTCCATGGCCACCAACGCCCCCGACTCGGGGTGGGTGAACACTCGCCGGAGGGTCGTACCCCACTGCGCCGAGATCGCTCGCGCCGTGTCCGCCGGCACGGGTCCGAAGCCGATCACTTCACCGGCGGCGTCGTCGCCACCGATGAGGCTCGATTCCGAGACCACCAGCGTGACCGCGGCGGGAACACCTGCGACGGGTGCACCGAGCACACGCTCGACCAGTAGGTCGGCCATCGCCTGATCGTGCGTTCGACCATCACCTCGTGTGACCAGCGAGTCGGCACTCTCAGCCAGTGTCGACACCACCGACATCCCGGCAACCAGCGGCACCACCGCCGTGATGCGAACCATCCCGTCCGCCGCCGCGGTCGAGGTGACGCGCCGCTGCTTCGGCGCAGATGCGATGCGCTCGGCCATGGCCTGCGGGTCGACCTCGTAGGAACGGCGCCGGGCCTCGGCCTCGAGGGTGTTGTGTCCCATTCCCTGCAAACGCGTGCGATCACCGCACACAAGCCGATCGACCTCGGCTCTCTGCGCGGCACCGAGATGCGCGGTGGTGCGCATCATGACGACAGCGCGCCGCTCCGACAGCTCGCCGGACGTCAGTGCGGCCATGGTGTTCGGCATATCCTCGAGTGCGCGCGCGAGGTCCAGATGCCCGCGACCGGCTGTCGCCGATTCGCGACGCGCCAGCGCAATCTCTGCGGTCAACCCACGCCCACGCCGCTTCTCGGGAACCCCCATCGCCGTCTCACGCGCGAGCCTCAGCCTCTCGAACTGCTGAGTCTGTCGCGCCTGAGCCGCTGCCGCTCCCGCCTTGATGTCCTCGAGCGCCCGAAGAACATCGACCGCCTCGGATTCCTGCTCCGCGGGCGGCAGTGTGGCCAACAGTGTCATCACCGCCGCCAGCGGATCCTCCACCCCGCCGTGATCCACCCCGCCGTAGTCCATCCCGTCGTCGTCCATCTGGTGCCCCCCATCGACAAAATCGAACTACTGTTCGAATACTATCGACACCCCCCGACACAATCTCCGCCGTCACTCCCGGATAGGGACGACCACCTCGTTACGACGACGCGACGGCACCGTCCACGGAGGGTCGTAGAACCAGGAACTCGGCTCACCGGTCACCTCGACACCGTGCGCGGCCAACACCTCGAGCAACTCCGCAGCCCGGGCGTCGACCGCATCGGGTCCCCGATCGCCACTGAATCGCAGAACCGCGACGGATTCGGCGGGCACCTCGACCAGCTGCACCCGAGCATCCGTGGGTTCGGGCAGGGTGTCCATGGTCCACCGCGACGGCATGAAGAACCGGATCACCCAGCCGTCCTCACCGCCCGAGCGCGAGACCGGCGCGGTCATCGCAATCTTCTGCCCGCCGGACCGTCCCTGCGCCACCGGGGCGGTCATCGCAATGGAGTCCCTACTCCGGTTGCCGCCGAAAATGTAGCCGGCCAGGCGACGGAAACCCTCCGAGCGGGCCGCGTCCTCCGCCCCTTCGACCACGGTCTGGGCCGCGATACGCGGCTCGTACCGGCGAATTTCAACGCCACCGCCGAGCGAGCGAGCCGTGTAGGGCGGCTCCTCGGTGCCGGTTCGAATCCCGACCACGCCGAGCGCTGACTCGACGATCCCACTGGCAACGGACTTCAGAGTCGTCAACACTCCGTCCAGCATACGGATCGGATCGCGCCCGGTCAGGCGCGTCGACGACGGGCAATCTCGGCCAGCACGACGCCCGCGGCGACCGACGCATTGAGCGACTCGACGGGTCCGGCCATCGGGATCGACACGATGTGATCGCACGTCTCGCGCACCAGGCGGGAGAGTCCCTTGCCCTCGGACCCGACCACGACGACCACCGGACCAGTGCCGTCGAACGTATCCAGCGGAGTGTCACCGTCGGCATCGAGACCGATCACGGTCAAGCCCTTGGACTGCCAATCCTTCAGTGTGCGTGTGAGATTGGTGGCGCGGGCGACCGGTAGCCGCGCAGCTGCCCCGGCACTGGTTCGCCAGGCGACTGCCGAGACGCTCGCGCTGCGACGCTGCGGAATCACCACCCCGTGTCCGCCGAACGCCGCGGTCGAGCGAACCACGGCACCGAGGTTGCGCGGGTCGGTGATGTTGTCGAGCGCCACCAGCAGTGGCTGCTCCGCCCGGGTGCGCGCGCCGGCGACCAGATCATCAGGGTGTGCGTACCGGTAGGGCGGAACCTGGAGTGCCACACCCTGATGCATGCCGTTGGCGCTCATCCGGTCGAGGTCGGTGCGCGAGACCTCGAGAATCGAGATGCCGGCGTCGGCGGCCAGGTGAACGCTCTCGGCGAGGCGATCGTCGGACTCGGTGCCCTGCGCGACGTACAGCGCGGTGGCCGGGACACCCGCGCGCAGACACTCGAGAACCGGATTGCGCCCCAGAACGTTCTCGGGTCCGTCATCGCTCTTACGGACGGCACCGCCTCGGCCACGGTTGGGCGCGGCCGCCGCTTTGGCCGCCGCCCGCGCCCGACGCGCCGCTGGATGCTTGGTGCGCTCGGTGGCCGGCGGGGTGGCGCCTCGCCCTGCGAGCCCCTTGGAGCGCTTGCCGCCCGACCCGACGACCTGGCCCTTCTTGGTGCCGGCTTTGCGGACCGCGCCGCGCCGACTGGAATTGCCTGCCATCTATTTCTCCGCTCCGCCGGGTGTCCCCAGGGTCCACTCGGGTCCGTTGGGGGTGTCGGTGACCTCGATCCCCGCGGCGGCGAGGTGGTCTCTGATGCGATCGGCGGTGGGCCAGTCCTTGGCGGACTTGGCAGCTGCGCGCTGGGCGAGAATGTCCTCGACCAGCACGTCGAGTGCTGTCGTTGCAGTCGACGCCGGTGTGGGTGTGGCCCAGTGGGCGTCGAGCGGATCCACTCCGAGAACAGCCATCATCGCCCGGATCGACGACGCCGCCGCCAGCGCCGCGTCGACGTCGTCGGCTGCGAGTGCCCGGTACCCCTCGCGCCGCGCGCCGTGAATCTCGGCGAGCGCCTTGGGAACTGCGAGGTCGTCGTCGAGCGCATCGGCGAAGCCCGCAGTCCAGTTCCCGATGGGCACGTCACCGACGCGGGCGGCCACCTTCGTCAGGAACGCCTCGATGCTCTGATAGGCGGCGGCGGCGTCACCGAGCGCCTCGGCGGAGTACTCGAGCATCGACCGGTAGTGGGCGCTGCCGAGGTAGTACCGAAGTTCTTGCGGCCGAACGAGTTTGAGCATGTTGGGAATGGAGACGACATTGCCGAGGGACTTCGACATCTTCTCCCCGCCCATGGTCACCCACCCGTTGTGCAGCCAGTACCGGGCGAATCCGTCACCTGCCGCACGCGATTGCGCGATCTCGTTCTCGTGGTGAGGGAACACCAGATCCATTCCACCGCAGTGGATATCGAACGATGCACCGAGGTAGGCGCCGGCCATGGCCGAGCATTCCACGTGCCACCCCGGGCGCCCGCGTCCCCATGGTGTGGGCCACGAAGGCTCACCCTCCTTGGCCGCCTTCCACAGGGTGAAGTCGCGTTGGTCGCGCTTTCCGGGCAGGGCGCTCTCGCCCTGGTGCACGTCGTCGAGGCGGTGACCGGAGAGCACCCCGTACTGCGGCCAACTCTGCACGTCGAAGTACACGTCCCCGGCCGCGGCGTAGGCGTGCCCGGAACCGATGAGCCGGTCGATCAATTCGACGATCTGTGTGATGTGGCCGGTTGCGCGCGGCTCGATCGACGGCGGCAGGATGCCGAGGGTGCGGTAGGCGTCGGCGAAGATGCGCTCGTGCGTGGCCGCCCACTCCCACCACGGTCGCCCGGCGGCAGCGGCCTTGGTGAGGATCTTGTCGTCGATATCGGTGACATTGCGAACGAAGGCCACGTCGTATCCACTGGCGGCCAGCCAGCGCCGGAGCACATCGAAGGCAACTCCGCTGCGAATGTGGCCGATGTGCGGTTCACCCTGCACGGTTGCCCCACACAGGTACACCGAGGCGTGTCCGGGGACGAGCGGGACGAAGTCACGCACCGACCTCGTCTCGGTGTCGTGGAAGCGCAGGGTCACAGGCGACGATGCTACCGGGAGGACGCGTGCGTCCCGACCGACGACGGTCGTGGCCCGATCACGGCGAATTCGGCGCAGAGGAACGCGCGGTTGCGACCGAAGTCCACGAGTTCGAGATCGTAGGCCCGGGTGAACAGTGGCCGTCCGGATCCCAACGTCACCGGCGCAATGGAGACGATGATCCGGTCCAACTGGCCTGCCGCGGCGAACTGGGCAGCCAGATCTCCCCCGCCGACCAGCCACACGTCGCGTGTACCGGCGGAGGCGGCTATCGGCGCCCGCGCGTGCGCGACGTCCCCGCTTATGAATCGCACGTCCGCACCGTCGACACCGGGGAGGGGCCGGTGGGTGAACACCCAGGTGGGAATCGTGTACGGCCACGGTTCACCGGTGCGCTCCTGGTGCGCGATCAGCCACCGGAATGTGGTGGCACCCATCACCGCTGCTCCGATGCCGTCCATGAAGTCGCCGTAGTTCATCGGCCCGCGCTGATCGATGTCCTGCACGAACAGCCAGTCGAGGTCGTCGGCGTCGTCGGCGATGAAGCCGTCGAGGCTGGTCGCGGTGTAGAAGCTCACCCTCGTCATGCGCTCGGTCCTGGCGTCACTGTTGCCCCAGCACCAGAGCCGTTGCGACGGCGGCAATTCCTTCACCGCGCCCGGTCAGGCCGAGCCCGTCCGTGGTGGTCGCCGATACCGACACCGGAGCGCCGAGGGCGTCGGAGAGCACCTGCTGGGCCTCGAGACGCCGCGGGCCGATCCGTGGGCGATTGCCGATCACCTGGACTGCCACGTTGCCCACGCGCAGGCCGGCGTCGGCGACGAGTGCGCGCACGTGTTCGACCATTCGCAGGCCGGAGACCCCATCCCACTCGGGCCGACCGGTTCCGAACACGCTGCCCAGATCCCCGAGTCCGGCAGCCGAGAGCACAGCGTCGCACACCGCGTGTGCGCCGACGTCACCGTCGGAGTGACCCGCGCAGCCATCGGCCCCCTCGAAGAGCAGACCGAGGAGCATGCAGGGGCGACCCGGCTCTATCGGGTGAACGTCCGTGCCTATCCCGACCCTCATGAGCCGACTCGCCTGGCCTCGGTGAGCGCGCGGGCGAGCAGCAGATCGTTGGGGGTGGTGATCTTGAAGGCGAGCGGATCGCCGGAGATGGTGTGCACCGCGACGCCGAGACGCTCCACCAGACCGGCGTCGTCGGTGGCGCGGTCGGGCGCGGCGTCGTAAGCGCGCCTGAGCAGGTCCGCGTCGAAACCCTGCGGGGTCTGCACGGCCCTCAGTGTGGCGCGGTCCGGGGTGTCGACCACGATCCCGGTGGCGTCGATCCGCTTGATCGTGTCGGTCACTGGAACGACGGGCACGACGGCAGAGCGGCCCGAGCGCACTTCGGCCACCACCCTCGACACCAGAGCGGCCGGGGTGAATGCACGCGCGGCATCGTGCACGAGGACGATGTCGGCTCCACCGGCGTACGCCAGGCCGGCACGTACCGAATCGGTTCGTTCGGTGCCCCCGGCGACCACGGTGACGTGGTCGGGCAGGGCGTCGGCCGTGGAGTCGACCAACTCCTCGGGGACGATGACGATGACGTGATCGACATCCCCGGACTGGGCGAGACCGTCCAGCGACAACGCCAGCAAACTGCGACCGCCGACTTCGACGAACGCCTTGGGGGTGTTCTCACCGAGGCGTAGACCACGACCGGCTGCGGGAACGAGCGCGACAACGCTCATCTTCGGTGTACGCCGTCCGTCAGGACGCGGCGGCCAGTACCTCGTCGAGAATGGTGTCCGCCTTGGCCTCGTCGGTGCCCTCGGCGAGTGCGAGTTCGCCGACCAGGATCTGGCGCGCCTTGGCCAGCATCCGCTTCTCGCCGGCGGACAACCCGCGGTCCTGCTCACGACGCCACAGGTCGCGAACGACCTCGGCAACCTTGTTCACATCACCCGAGGCCAGCTTCTCGAGGTTGGCCTTGTACCGGCGAGACCAGTTGGTGGGCTCCTCGGTGTGCGGGGCACGGAGCACCTGGAACACCTTGTCGAGACCTTCTTGGCCCACGACGTCGCGAACACCGACGTACTCGGCGTTGTCTGCGGGAACTCGAACGGTGAGATCACCCTGCGCGACCTTGAGGACCAGGTACTCCTTGGCCTCGCCCTTGATGGTGCGAGTCTCGATTGCCTCGATCAACGCCGCCCCGTGATGGGGGTATACGACGGTGTCTCCGACCTTGAAAATCATGTGTTCGGTGCCCCTTTCGATCGTCCTACTTTACCACGGCACCGTCACCCCCGTACACCAACGGTGCAGGTCAGGGGCACAGGTGCGTGCGCGCAGGGGTTGACAGCACGCCTGATACGTGCATGCGGACGTGGTCGCGCTCACGCGATCGGCGTCACAGAACCCTACGGCGAGCCCCACCCCCACCGCCGTCGACGCCACCATTACGCACCCCACCGACACCGATTCCACGCGACCCGCTACGCGTCTTCGATGCGCGGACTACTACTCTGCGTAGATACTGTTTCCGAGTGGACACTGCCTGCGCGGCAGGTGCTGCTTTTCGAGTATCCGGCGCCGGCCGGCACCGCACTGGAGGACGACCGTGATCGTTGCGACCACCCCGACTCGTAGAGTCGCCACTGCCATCGCTCTCGCGGCGGGCGTGGCGCTCAGCCTCACTGCGTGTGGTGCCGGTCAGATCGCCCAGACCGCGAATCAGGTCGCCGCTGTCAACGGCAACGCCACCACAGCCAAGAACATCGCCCTGCGCAACGTGCACGTGCTCTTCCCGACGTCCGAGGAGTTCCGTCTCGGTGCTGGTGGGCGTGCGGAGTTGGCCTTCACCGCGGTCAACATCAGCGAGACCACCCCGGACACCCTGGTCTCCATCGCCACCAGCGCCGCATCGTCGGTCACCCTCGCCGGCGCGGATCTGACCGTCGAGCCGCAGACGGCCATCGCAGCCGGCAGCTCCGCCGACGAGCAGCCCGGCAAGCCTGCGGAGCAGAGCCCGCCGGTCACCGCAGTGCTCGAGGGTCTGACCGACGCGGTGCGCCCCGGCCTCACCGTGCCGGTCACCTTCACCTTCGCCACCGCCGGGCCCCTCACCGTGGACGTTCCCGTCGACGCCAGCGGCGTTCCGCGGGTGCAGAACTCCCAGTCCGGAGCCGAGGCCGAGGGCGAGTAGCCCGACCCGGGCCGGCGGCGAGTAGCCCGACCCGGGCCGGCGGCGAGTAGCCCGACCCGGGCCGGCGGCGAGTAGCCCGACCGCCTGTCGGTGCCAGGCCCTAGGCTGCGGCCGTGGCCAGGACCAAGACGAGTTATCGCTGCTCGGCGTGCAAGCACACCGTTGCGAAGTGGGTTGGGCGGTGCCCGGAGTGCGATACCTGGGGATCGATGGACGAGGTCGCCGAATTGGCACCCGTGGCGTCGAGGCCGGGGTCGAGTGGCCTGCGCAATGGAGTTGGCGCCCTGGTGCCCGCGTCGCCGGCGATGCCCCTCACCTCGGTCAGCAGCACCGCGTCCATTGCCAAGCCCACCGGGATCGGCGAGCTCGATCGCGTGCTGGGCGGTGGTGTGGTGCCCGGCTCGGTTGTGCTCCTGGCAGGTGAGCCGGGCGTCGGCAAGTCCACGCTGCTGCTCGAGGTGGTCCACCGGTGGGCGGCGCGCGGCACGCAGGACAGATCGCTCTACGTCACGGCCGAGGAGTCGGCCGGGCAGGTCAAGCTGCGCGCCGAACGCACGGGCGCGGTGCACGATCAGGTCTATCTGGCCGCCGAGTCGGACCTGGCGACGATCTTCGGTCATGTGGAGCAGGTCCGCCCGACCCTGCTGATCGTCGATTCCGTGCAGACGATGCTGGCCGCCGATGTCGACGGCGTGATGGGCGGGGTCACCCAGGTGCGGGCCGTGGTCTCGGCCCTGACCACGCTCGCCAAGACCACCGGCGTGGCGATCCTGCTGATCGGGCACGTCACCAAGGATGGTGCGGTGGCCGGTCCGCGGTCCCTCGAGCACCTGGTGGACGTGGTTCTGCACTTCGAGGGCGACAAGCACACCACGCTGCGCATGGTCCGCGGAATCAAGAACCGCTTCGGCGCTTCCGACGAGGTGGGGTGTTTCGAGCTCACCGGCGGCGGCATCCGTGAGGTGTCGGACCCGTCGCGGCTGTTCATGCACGCCCATGCCGAGCGCGCGTCCGGCACCGCCGTCACCGTCACGATGGACGGCAAGAGGCCGCTCCCGGCGGAAGTTCAGGCGCTGGTCAGCCCATCACCCGGCGGTATCCCGCGTCGCGCGGTCAGCGGTCTGGACTCCGCGCGCACCGCCATGATCCTGGCGGTGCTGGAGAAACGCGGCGGCATGAAGGCTCACCAGCTCGATATCTACGCCGCCACCGTGGGGGGGTTGAAGATATCCGAGCCCGCCGCGGACCTCGCGTTGCTGCTCGCGCTGGTCTCCGCGGGTCGGGACACCCCGCTGATCCCCGGGTTGGTTGTGCTCGGCGAGGTGGGGCTCGCCGGGGAGATCAGGCCGGTGCCCGGGCTCGAACGCCGCCTCGCCGAGGCCGCACGCCTGGGCTTCACTCGCGCGATCGTTCCCGAGATGCCCGACTCACCGCCGCCCGGCATGCGGCTGCAGAAGGCCGACAACATCGGCCGAGCGTTCGAGCTGGGATTCGACGAATCCTTCGGCACCAAAGTCCGCAGCATTGCCGAGTACCTCGACCGGTAGCCTGGCCACGCGGCGCCGCACACGATGCGCCGCACATGTTCGAAGGAGTGGGTTGTGGACGAGCTGGCGCCGCCGTCGATCCTGCGCGAGACCATTGCGCGGCTCGCGCCGGGAACAGCGCTGCGTGACGGACTCGAGCGCATCCTGCGAGGACGCACCGGCGGGCTGATCGTGCTGGGCCATGACGACGACGTCGAGAAGATCTGCGACGGCGGGTTCGTCCTGGACGTCGAGTTCGCCCCCACCCGGCTGCGCGAGCTGTCGAAGATGGACGGCGCCGTGGTGCTGTCCACGGACGGCTCACGCATCGTGCGAGCGAACGTGCAGTTGGTCGCGGACCCCACCATTCCCACCGTCGAGTCGGGCACCCGCCATCGCGCGGCCGAGCGCACGGCCATCCAGACCGGATTCCCGGTGGTGTCGGTGAGCCAGTCGATGAGCATCGTGAGTGTGTACGTCGGCGGGACTCGTCACGTCATCGAGGGCTCGGGCACCATCCTCTCGCGCGCCAATCAGGCGGTGGCCACGCTCGAGCGGTACAAGGCCCGTCTGGATCAGGTGATGCGTCAGCTCTCGGTGGTCGAGATCGAGGATTTCGTGACCCTGCGCGACGCCACCACCGTGGTGCAGCGGCTCGAGATGGTGCGTCGTGTGTCCATCGAGATCGATCAGAACGTGCTCGAACTGGGCACGGACGGAAGACAATTGGCGCTGCAACTCGAGGAGTTGGTCGGTGACACCAACGACGATCGCCAGCTGGTGGTGCGCGACTATCTCAACAGCACGGAGCCGCCCGATTCCGGCGATGTCGAGCGCACTCTCGAGCTTCTCGACAGCCTCACCGACACCGATCTGCTGGATCTGACGGTCATCGCCCGCGCCCTCGGGCACCCGTCGACCATCGAGGGCCTCGACACCCCGATGAGTCCGCGCGGGTACCGCGTTCTGGCGCGGGTACCGCGGTTGCAGCTGGGGCAGGTTCAGAAGCTGGTCGTCTCGTTCGGCACACTGCAGGCGCTGCTGGCCGCGACGGCGGCGGACCTGCAGTCCGTGGACGGGATCGGCGGTCTGTGGGCCCGCCACGTTCGCGAAAGTCTCTCGCGGATGGCCGAATCCAGTATCCCGGGCCCGTTCGACTGACCACGCGGGAGCGATCAGGACAGGTTGAAGGTTTCCGGTGCGCTGCGGATCTCGCCGAGTTGGCCGATCACCGAGTAGCCACCGGCCGTCACCGGGGTGCGCGGCGCCGTGCAGCCGGGCTCGGATGTGGTTCCCGACCACTTGACAGCGAACGTGGCTTGCTGGCCGGCCGCGAGCGAGCGGACATCGGGTGATGCGGCGGGGAAGCAGTCGATGTTGGACCAGAGACGTCGGTTGTCAAGGGTGAACACCAGAACCTGCTGCATCCCCGAGCCGAGGTCACGAGAGCACTGCGCCGAGGAGATGTTGGTGATCACCACGGTGAAGGTGGGTTCGACGCCCGGCGCGTACGTCGGTTGGTCCGACGAGACCTTCACTGCCAGCGACTGATCCGAGCACTGTCCCGGCGGAACGGCCGCGGGCGCAGCGCCCGGGGCCGGTGCAGCGCCCGAGGCGGGCGCGGATCCGGAGGCCGCGGCACCGGAACCGCCCGAGCTGTCGGCGGATCCGGCGGCGCCCGACCCGCCACCCGATCCCCCGCCGGTCCCCGAGCCCCCGGCTGACGGGGTGGGTGTTGTGGGCGTCGGGAAGGGGTTGGCCAGTGCGGTGGTCGCGGCTGCAGGAGACGACGGGCTGTCGGACCCACCGGTCAGCGACACCACCGCGACCACGATGATCACCACGAGGGCGACGACACCGCCTGCCGCGAGCGCACGCCGCCGCCAGTAGATCTCCGGCGGCAGTGGTCCCTGTGGCTCGAGCACGGTTCAACCGTAGGTCGGGCGCGGGCGGCCCGGGTGGACGTAGGGCGGCGTGTCGCCGGCCTTCCCCCTAGTGCGGCTGGTCCGCGGAGCCGGCACTGGTGGTCAGCAGGTCGCCCGCCTCCGTGCGGTCGGTCACCACCTCGTCGATGGGACCCACGTCGCCGAGAGCGCCCTGGAACTCCACCTCGCCGTCGGCGAGCTTGTAGGTCAGTCCCACGATCGCCAGCTTGCCGTCCTTGATGCGGCGATCGATGATGGTCGACCGCTCGGCCAGCAGCCTGCCGGTCTCGAGCACGTGTCGAGCTTCGATGTCGTCGACCTTGCGGTAGCCGAGCCGGTGCGCGTTGAGCACCGACGGGGTGACGCGCTCGACGATGTCGCGGATGAAGCCGCCCGGTACGGCACCGTTGTCGATCGCGTCGATGGTGGCCTTCACGGCGCCGCAGCTGTCGTGGCCGAGGATCACGATGAGCGGCACGTTGAGCACCTCGACGCTGAACTCGATCGACCCGAGGACGGACGAGTCGACCACCTGCCCGGCCGTGCGCACCACGAACATGTCGCCGAGACCCTGATCGAAGATGATCTCGGCGGCCACGCGCGAATCCGAGCAGCCGAAGAGGGTCACGTGCGGATGTTGACCCGCAACCAGTGCGGTTCGGTGATCGACACCCTGGCTCGGATGGTTGGGGCGCCCCTCGACGAAGCGGCGGTTGCCCTCACGCATCACTGCCCAGGCCTCGGCCGGGGTGGACGGTTTCGTGTACTCGAATTCGGACATGTCCGTCATTAAACCCCGGGCGACGACGGGTGTGCGAGGCGTCACCACCGCGCGCGGGTGAGCGTCAGGATTGGGGGCGGGTACGTCAGGAACGCGTCAAGATCGGTGCCGGGCACTGGTGTCCGGTCGACGATCGCACTCATGAACAGATCCGAGCCGCTCACCCACGCGCGATCACGTCACAAGTTGACGGTCACGACGGGTCTGGCGGGTCTCTCGCTCGATGCGATGGCGTCGGTTGCCTACGGACCCGAGGCCATCGTGCTGGTTCTGGCTGTGGCGGGCGGTGCGGGTCTCGGGTTCACCGTGCCGGTGACCTTGTCGATCGCGGCTCTTCTGGCGGTGCTGGTGGCGTCGTACCGGCAGGTGATCGCCGCGTACCCCAACGGCGGCGGTGCGTACGCGGTGGCTTCTCGTCGGCTCGGCAAGCGCCCGGCGCTGGTGGCGGCCGCGTCGCTGATCATCGACTACACCCTCAATGTCGCGGTCTCCATCGCCGCGGGCGTCGCTGCGCTCACGTCGGCGTTCCCGGAGCTCCTGCCGTACACGGTGTGGATTGCACTGGCCATCCTGGTGGGGATCACGGCACTGAACCTGCGCGGTATCGCGAACTCGGCGCGCGCGTTCATGCTGCCCACCGCCGTGTTCGTCGGCAGCATCCTCACCGTGGTGGTGGTGGGGTTGCTGCGCACCGACCCGGCCAGTTCGGTGCGCAGCGCCGAGGCGGTGGCCACCAATGCCGGGACCATCGGAATTCTGTTGCTGCTCAAAGCATTCTCGAGCGGGTGCGCGGCACTGACCGGGGTCGAGGCCATCGCCAACGCCGTACCCAGCTTCCGCTCCCCGGCGGTGCGCAACGCCCAGCGCACCCTGGTGGCGCTCGGGATGCTGCTGTCGGCGATGCTCATCGGTCTGGCGGTGCTGATCGAGAAGTTCGGCATTCGCCCGGTGGACGGCACCACGGTGCTCTCCCAGGTCACCGAAGCCTCGCTCGGGTCGGGCATCGCCTACTACGTGGTGCAGTTCTCCACGGTGATACTCCTTGCGCTGGCGGCGAACACCTCGTTCGGTGGCCTGCCGGTCCTGATGCGCGTGCTGGCCGACGACAATGCCCTGCCACACCGCCTGGGCCGTCAGAACAGCCGCGAGGTCTACGTGTCCGGCGTGATGACTCTGGCCGTGATCGCTGGAGTGGTCCTGGCCGTGTCCCGCGCGAACACCAACACGCTCGTACCGCTGTTCGCCATCGGCGTCTTCATCGGGTTCACGCTCGCGCAGGCCGGGATGGTCAAGCACTGGTTGGACGAGCGCACCGCCGGATGGCGTTGGCGCGCTTGGCTCAACGGCGTCGGCGCCGTGTTCACGCTCGTCGCGTTGGTGGTCACCACGGTCATGAAGTTCACCGAGGGCGCGTGGCTGATCGTGCTCGCCGTCCCCGCACTGGTGCTGCTGATGCAGGCAGTGCAGTCCGCGTACGCCCATATCGACAGTCGGCTCGCCGCCGACGCCCGAACAGAACGGCAGCCTCGCATGATCGGTCAGCACACCTCCGTTTTCGTCGCGGTCTCGGAGTTCACTCGCCTCACCGATGTCGCGCTGTCCACGGCGACGGCGTTCAGCGACCACATCACGGCGGTGCACGTGTGCCGGCCCGGCGAGAGGGCCGGTGATTTCGCCCGAACCTGGTCCGAGCGCTACCCGGGCGTGGGTCTGGTGCTGCTCGAGGACACCGAGCACTCGGTGGGCCGCTCGATCGCCCGCTACATTCGCGTGTACCTGGCCAAGGAGACGGTGATGGTGGTTGTGGCGACCGTGGATCCGAGCACCGCGTGGCACCGCTTCCTGCCCACCCAGCGCCGCCACGAGATCGCCGACGAGCTCCGGGAACACAGCCACGCCGCGGTGTGCCAGGTTCCGGTGCGCATCGACTCCGCGCCGTCGCGGGTGTGAGGGCGGCGTCGGTAACCTGACGCCTATGCCGATCGACGTCGACGCTCTGGTGTCGTGGTTCGCCGACGAGGCCCGCGACCTTCCGTGGCGGGAGCCCGGCGTCAGCGGGTGGCAGATCCTGATGAGCGAGATCATGCTGCAGCAGACCCCGGTGGCCAGGGTGGCGCCGATCTGGGTGGACTGGGTGCAGCGGTGGCCGGTGCCCTCGGCGATGGCCGCCTCGAGTCCGGCGGACGTTCTGCGGGCGTGGGGCAAGCTCGGCTACCCCCGGCGCGCGCTGCGACTGCACGAGTGCGCGGGTGTGTTGGCCGCCGAGCACGGCGACGTGGTGCCCGACGACGTGGACACCCTCCTCACCCTCCCGGGCATCGGGCACTACACCGCCCGCGCCGTGGCGTGCTTCGCCTACGGCCGGCGTGTTCCGGTGGTGGACACCAATGTTCGACGGGTGATCGCGCGCAGCGTGCACGGCCTGGCCGAGCCGGCCAATCCCTCCACCACGCGCGATCTCGCCGACGCCGAGGCGCTGCTCCCGACCGATGTTGCCCGCGCCACCACCGTGAGCGCAGCGCTGATGGAACTCGGTGCGCTGATCTGCACCGCACGCACCCCGCAGTGCGGGCGGTGCCCGGTGATCGAGAGCTGTTCCTGGGTGGCAGCGGGGCGCCCGGCGCACGAGGGGCCGGTGCGCACGGCGCAGAAGTTCGCCGGTACCGATCGCCAGGTGCGCGGCAAGCTCATGGACGTGCTGCGCGGGGCGCCCGGCCCGGTGGCGAAGTCGGCGCTGGATCTGGTGTGGCTCACCGATCCCGGTCAGCGCGAACGGGCGCTCGATTCACTGCTCGGCGACGGGTTGGTCGAGCAGACACCCGACGGCCTCTTCGCCCTCGCCGGTGAGGGCTGAGGAACCGTTCGCGGAGATGTCAGCCCTACGCAGAAAGTGCGCCACCACCGCCCGGTAGGCCTCGGGCTGCTCGTCGTGCACCAGGTGCCCGGCGCCCGGCACCCGCACGTACAGCGAATCGCTGTGGCGCGCTGCCATGTCCGTCATCTGGCCGGGTGGGGTGATGGTGTGCTCGGCCTCGATGAGCAGGCTCGGGCACCGCACCGAGTCCCACTGCTCCCAGAAGTGCCGCCTGCCCCACTCGTCGGAGATCGCCCGGAAGGTCTCGGGGTCCCCGTGCAGCCGATACCCGTCCCCTGTGCGCTCGAAGGAATCCAGGAAGTATTGTCCCGCAACATCTCCGAAGTACTCCACCACCGCAGCCTCGGAGGGGAACGGTTGCGGCCAGGCGGCGATGAGTGCCGCCCACCCGTCGGCGGTGCGGCCGCGGAAATCCGGTGCCATGTCCTCCACCACCAGCGCGGTCACCCTATCCGGATACGTTGCAGCGTAACCCCATCCGTGCAGTGCGCCCATCGAGTGCCCGATCACCACGGCGGGGTCGATGCCGTCGAGCAGGCTCGCCAGGTCGGCCACGAACGCCTCGGCGGTCAGTTCGGTGGGCGCCGGGCGACCGTGGCCCGCCACGTCCACCGTCAGCACCCGCCCGAACTCGCGTAGCCACGGCACCTGCCGCCGCCAGGTGTGCCCGCGTCCCATCAACCCGTGCACCAGCACGATGGGCGGGCCGTCGCCGCCGTGGTCGGTCACCATCACCTCAGGGTAGGCGCGCGTATTCTGGGACCCATGGCAGTCGTGAAGATCAACGCAATTTCCGTACCCGAGGGCGCCGGCCCCGAGCTCGAGAAGCGCTTCTCCAACCGCGCCCATACCGTCGACGGCACCGAGGGTTTCCTCGGCTTCCAGTTGCTGCGCCCGGTCAAGGGCGACGACCGCTATTTCGTGGTCACCCAGTGGGAAACCGAGGAGGCGTTCCAGGCGTGGTCGTCGGGCCCGGCCATCGCCGCGCACGCCGGTGAGCGCGCCAACCCCGTCTCGTCCGGCGCGTCGCTGCTCGAGTTCGAGGTGGTGCTCGACGCGAAGCCGTCGGCCTGACGGGTTCGCCGCCGCGTACCGGTCGGTAAACTCGCCACCTGCGAGTCGCACCGGCTCGTGAGGGCCGACCTGGACGGGGATCGCGCACATGCATCGAAGGATCGGCCGAACAGCGTTCGCGGCTGCGATGGTCACCGTGACCGTCGCACTCACGGCGTGCGGTGGCGTGGATCCGCGGCTCGAGTCCGGTGCCCCGCAGGACTCCGCGCAACCCGCCGCCCCCACCACGGAGGCATCGGGGCCGCAGCGAGATCCGCTCACCACCTCCACCAGCGCAGTCGGTGACCTCTCCCGCAGGATCTTGGGGTGGATCAATTCCGATCCCGCCACTCTCGACAGGGCAGCCATCGGCGCGGCGGTCGGTCCGGAGTTCGCCGCCGCCACCGGACCCGACGGCTTGTACGAGGCGTTGGTTTCCTTCACCGCGAGCGGCCCGTTCAGCGTCGCCGGGTTCACCGAGCGCGGAGATCAGGCGCAGATTGCAGTGACCACCCGCCGCGGCGCCCCGCTCACACTCAACGTTGCCGTGGGGCCCGGCGGCACGGTTGCCGGGCTGCTCGCCCGGCCCGTCGAACCGCCCGTCGGCTCGTGGCGTGACATCAGCGGCGACATCTCCGCTCTCGGGGTGGTCAGTTCCGTGCAGGCCTCGCGGATCACCGGCGGGGTGTGTGAGCCGGTGTACGCCACCAACCCCGGCGCGCGTCTGCCGCTGGGCTCGATCTTCAAGCTGTACGTACTCGGCGCCCTGGCCCGTGCGGTCGACGCCGGGACCGTGGGTTGGGACGAGCCGCTCACCATCACCGACGCCGTCAAGAGCGCGCCGTCCGGCACCTACCAGAACCTGCCTGCGGGCACGGTGGTGACGGTGCGGCAGGCCGCCGAGAACATGATCTCCATCAGCGACAACACCGCGGCGGATCTGCTCATCACCCGTCTGGGTCGTGCTGCGGTGGAGAACGAGGTGGCGCTGATGGGAGCGAGCGATCCGGCGTCGCTGGTGCCCTTCCCCACCACGCGGGAGGTGTTCCTGGTGGGGTGGGGACTGCCGAATCTGCGCGACGCCTGGCGCACCGCCGACACCGAGCAGCGACGGCAGATCCTCGCTTCCACCGACACCCGGCCGCTGGACCTGGACGTGAACGCTCTCGCCACCTCACCCGCCACCGCCGACGGGGTCGGGTGGTACGCCACCGCCGGGGACATCTGCGCCGCGTACGCCGCCCTCACCTCCGGCCCGCAGTCCGCAGAGGTGCTGCGCATCCTGGCGATCAACCCGTCCGTACAACTCGACTCCGCGCAGTGGCCGTACGTCGGCTACAAGGGTGGAAGCCTGCCGGGCGAGTTCGCGCAGTCCTGGGTGGCGCGCGACGCGTCGGGCCAATTGTGGTCGCTCAGTTGGCAATTGCAGTCCCAACAGCCCATCGGCACACTCGACGGGGTCTACGTGAGCGGGCTCGCCACTGCAGCCTTCGGGCTGTTGCGCTGACGCGCCATCACCCCACGTCCGCGAGGGCCCACATATCGATCTGACGGCTGTTCATCACCACGCAGAGGTACACGCACGGTTCCACCGTCAACCCTTTGCAGCGCAACACAATCTGTCGGTACGCGATGCAACACTCCAGGCCATGCGAATCCGAACCACCTGCGATCCGCCACTACCCGCAGAGTTCACTGCCCACACCGTTCACTCGATCGCGCTCTCCATGCCACTGTCTCCTGCCGGTCGACCCGTCGATGCGGCCACCAACGAAACACGCCCATCACAAGCGGTTCCGACCAACCCTCACCCCGGACGACCCGGTCGTGGAGCACGACCGACAGCGTCGGGGACCACGGATGTAGATTCGCAGCGTTCCGTTGCCGTCCGCGCGACGAGCCACCTCCCCCAAGCAGAGTGTCAAGGCACCATTGACATCACTTTCCGTAAAGGCATGATTTACACGTGGACATCACGAACTCGGCGCACCACACGCAGACCACCAAACACACCGACACCGACATCACCGGCCTCGACGCACTCGATCCCAACGCACACGACGCCCGCGACGGAAAGAACCTGCGCCGGATCATCGCCGCACGCAAGAGCGTCGCCGACGCCGAAGCAGAACTACGTGCAGCGGTCACCGCGGCACGCGAGGCCGGCGACTCCTGGGCCGTCATAGGACTTGCGCTCGATACCACCCGCCAGGCAGCGTTCCAGCGTTTCGGATCTGCCAGTAGTGAGCGCTCTGTGAAGTAGTCGTTCCAGCGCGGCGTCCAGGGTGATCGCGATGCCGATGAGCCTTCGGGCTGCTGCGCTGATGCGCCCTCACCCCACGTCCGCGAGGGCCCGTGTGAAGAGTTGCGCGAACATGTCCTCGGGCTGTGCACCCGAGACAGCGACCCGCCGGTTCGCCACGAAGAACGGCACACCCGTCACCCCGAGCGCCGCAGCGTCCTCGAGGTCGGCCGTCACCTCCGCGACGGCCTCGTCGGTCTCGAGCCTCGCGCGCACCCCGTCGTCGACGCCGGATTCGACAGCGATCTCGACCAGCACGTCGCGGTCGTCGATCACTTTCCCGAGTTCGAAGTGGGCACGGAAAAGATTGTCCATCAACGCCTCTCGATGCTCACCGGCCATCGCGATCAATCGGTGGGCATCGAAGGTGTTGGCGGCGATCACCGTGTCGAAGTCGAGCGAGACGCCCGCGGCGGCACCGGCGCGGGCGGCCTGATCGAACATCTGCATCACCTGCTCGCGGGTGATGCCGCGCAGCTCCATCAGCGCCTCGACCTCCGAGCGACGCGCACCGACCGGGGTGTCGGGCGAGAGTTGGTAGGCCCGCCAGACCACCTCGATCCGGTCCCGTCCAGGGAACCGCCCGAGTGCACGCAGGAACCGCGTACGCCCGATGTAGCACCAGGGGCACGCGACGTCGGACCACACCTCGATCGTGGCGATCGCCGTGCCGGCACTCATTCCAGCGCGGCGTCCAGGGTGATCTCGACGCCGGTGAGGGCCTTCGACACCGGGCAGGTCTCCTTGGCCGTCTGCGCCGCCGCCAGGAAGCCGGCCTCGTCGAGCCCGGTCACCTCGCCGCGCAGGGTGATGGCGATGCCGGTGAGCTTGAACCCGACGGTGTCCGGGCCGAGGGAGACGTCGACGGACACATCGAGGCTCTCCGGCGTCCCGCCCGCCTCGGCGATGACGGCCGAGAGCTGCATGGCGTAGCACGCCGAATGCGCAGCGGCGATCAGCTCTTCGGGGCTGGTGGTGCCGTCGGCGTCGTCGGCGGCGCGCTTGGGAAAGGAGACGTCGAAGGTGGCCGCGCCGGAGCTGCTCAGTTCCACCTGACCCGCCCCCTGCTCGAGGGTGCCGTTCCAGGCCGTGCGCGCTGTCCGTGTGGGCATCGAAAGTCCTTTCGTCTGTGAAGCAGGTCGCCCTCGATGCTACGGATTCTCAGGGGTCCGCGGGTGGATGATCCGGGGAGAGATCAGGGTCATCCCCGATGTGGGCGCCCCCGCGCCGCACCTACGGTCGGTCCATTCGACGAACCCGGGAGAGGACCGACCATGCGAGCGATCGTGCGCGAGAACTACGGAGATCCATCGGAGATCAGGATGCGGGAGGTGGACACACCACGTCCGCTCGCCGGTGAGGTGGTGGTGGACGTGCGCGCCGCCTCGGTGGGACAGGACACCTGGCACATCCTCACCGGGCTGCCCCTGATGAGCCGACTGGCCTTCGGCCTGCGCGCTCCACGCAACCCGCGCCTGGGCACCGACTTCGCCGGGGTGGTGCGCACGGTCGGCGAGGGTGTGGGCGGCGTGCGGGTGGGCGATCGCGTGGTGGGCTCGGCGCCGGGGGCCTTCGCCGACTCCGTCGCCGTGGCCGCCGACCGGCTCACCGCGCTGCCGGACACCGTCGACGACGCCACCGCGGCCACCCTGCCGGTGTCCGGGTGCACGGCCCTGGCAGCCCTGCGCGCCGCCGGTCTGGGCGAGCCCTGCCCGCCGGGCACCACTGTGCTCGTCGTCGGCGCCGCCGGTGGAGTCGGGCACCTCGCGGTGCAGCTGGCCGCCCACCGAGGCGCGACGGTGACGGCTGTGTGCCGGGGTGAGGCGGCCGATCTGCTGACCAAACTCGGCGACGCCGACTGCATCGACTACACGCGCACCGACGTCACCGCGACGGGCCGACACTGGGACGTCGTCATCGACACCGCCGGACGACGACCCGTGCGCCACATGCGCCGAATCCTCTCTCCCCGCGGCACACTCGTGGTGGTCGGCGGTGAGGGAGGCGGTCGCCTGCTCGGCGGCTTCGGACGCGAGCAACTCTCCCGCCCCGCCGCACGCCTGGCCGGGCAGCGCGTGCGCGGACTGTTCAGCACCGAGACCCCAGCCGACGTCGCCACCCTCGTGGCGCTGGTGGCCGACGGGCACCTGACCCCCGCCGTGCACGCACAGTTCCCGCTCGAGCGGGCCGCCGACGCCATCACCGAACTGCGTGCCGGTCACCTGCGCGGGAAGATCGTGCTCACCCTCGGCTGACCGGGGTGGTCGACTCGTAGGTGGCCATCAGGTGCCGAGCACGCTCGGCCACCGCGGCGCGCAGCGGCTGCGGATCGAGGATGTCGACCCGCTCGGCGAAACCCCACGCAACGGCGAGGGCGTGCTGCTGGTCCCCGAGGACGACGCGCATCACCACGCGGGAGCCGTCGGTTCTCTCGTCGAGCACCGCCGACACCGCTGCCGCCACCTCGTTTCTCGACGCCGGGTCCACGGCGAGAACGGCGACGATGCCGCGGTCGCGAAACTCCGCTCGCGCCGCGTCCCATTTCGCGGCGAGGTCGACGGTGGCGGGCCGGCGCGCCGATTCGTCGAGTGCGACGGCCTCGTCGATGCGCGAGAGGCGGTACGTGCGGTCCTCGCCGTCGTGCAGGGCCAACAGGTACCAGTGATCACCGGACTGCACCAGCCCGAGCGGATCGATCACGCGCGCACGGCTCTGCCGGCGGGGAGAGGTGTAGTCGATGCGCAGTCGCCGCCCGTGCAGAACGCACTCGAGCACCACGCCCAGATGGGGTGAGGCCGTGCGGGGGTGCCACCCCTCGGGTTGCACGAGAATCCTGTCGGCCAGCGCGAGCGCCTCGGCACGGTGCGGCCCGGGCAGGGCATAGGCAACCTTGCGCATCGCCGACCCGAAGGCACCGCTCAGCCCGATGTCGCCCGATGCACCGCCGGCGAAGAGGGCGCGGGCTTCGTCGAGGGACAGCCCGGTGAGGTCGGTGGTGAAGCCGGGCAGCAGCGCGAAGCCGCCGCCGCGACCCCTGATCGAGTACACCGGGAAGCCGCTGGTCGAGAGCGCGTCGATGTCGCGGAGCACCGTGCGTTCGGTGACCTCGAGTTCGGCGGCAAGTTCGGCGGCGGAGAGCTGCCCACGGTGGCGCAGGAGCAGAACCAGCGAGATGAGGCGGTCGGCGCGCACCCCACAACGGTCCCACAAATTGGACGAGAAAACCTGATAGACGGTGTCGTGATTGTGCTGTTCGCTGCTGATCACATCAACCGAAGGAGCCCACCGTGATCGATCCCCGCCCCCTCTACCGCGACGCATCCACCTGGCTGCTCGGCGTGGCCGACGCCGTCGACGCGAGCGCCCTGTCGCTGCCCACGCCGTGCTCGGAGTTCGACGTCCGGGCACTGATCGGCCACACCGTCGGGGCCACCCGCCGGCTCGGGGCCATCGGGCGGCGGGAGGACCCGATGGCCATCTCGGTCGACCTGCCCGATCTCGTCGACCCCGTCGGTGACCTGCGGGCGGCCGTGGCCGAGACCGTCGACGCGTGGTCGGACGAGACTCGACTGGACGAGATCGTCACCCTGCCGTGGGCGTCGGCCCCGGCGCGCGCGATCGTCATCACCTACATCAACGAGACGCTGGTCCACGGGTGGGATCTGGCCGTCGCGACGGGTCAACCATGCGAGGCAGATCCTGTGCTGGCCGAGACGATCCTCGAGCATTTCCGCCCGGCGTTGCCCGCCGACCATCGTGGAGCGGAGATACCGTTCGACGCCGCGGTCACCCCGTCGCCGGTGGCCGGGCCCACCGAGCGCCTGGCCAACTGGTCGGGACGCTCCGCCAGCGGATGGGTGCGGTGAAGCCCCGCACGCCAGGGCTCGGCGCACTAATCTGGAAGCGTTGTCGGGTCGCTCGGAACGTGCGCCTCGGCAGCCAGAGACCAGGGGTGAGACGGTCGCCGGAACACCGGTGGGCCGAGCACCGGGCCGACCCGGCCCACGAATTCGAGGCGAAGGCGACACATGACCGCAGACAAGCCGACCATCTTCTACACGCTCACCGACGAGGCGCCGATGCTGGCCACGCACGCGTTCCTGCCCGTCGTGCGGGCGTTCGCGGGTGCGGCCGACATCAACATCGAGCCCACCGACATCTCGGTGGCCGCGCGCATCCTGGCCGAGTTCAGCGACCACCTCGCCGAGGATCAGCGGGTGCCGGACAACCTGGCCGAGCTCGGTCGCCTGACCCAGAACCCCGACACCAACATCATCAAGCTCCCCAACATCAGCGCGTCGGTTCCGCAACTGCGCGCGGCCATCAAGGAACTGCAGGACAAGGGCTACCCGGTGCCGGACTACCCGGACACTCCGCGGACCGACGACGAGAAGGTGATCCGCGAGCGCTACACCAAGTGCCTGGGCAGCGCGGTCAATCCTGTTCTGCGCGAAGGTAACTCCGATCGACGAGCACCGAAGGCCGTCAAGGAGTACGCGCGCCGCCACCCGCACAGCATGGGCGCCTGGTCGATGGCCTCGCGCACGCACGTCGCGCACATGCGGGAGGGCGATTTCTACCACGGCGAGAAGTCCACCACCGTCACCGGCGACCGCAAGGTCAAGATGGAACTGCTCACCGACTCCGGCAAGACCCTCGTGCTCAAGCCGTCGGTGTCCCTGCTCGACGGCGACGTCATCGACTCGATGTTCATGTCCAAGAAGGCGCTGATCGCCTTCTACGAGGAGCAGATGGAGGACGCCTTCGAGACGGGCATCATGTTCTCCCTGCACGTCAAGGCCACGATGATGCGCGTCTCGCATCCCATCGTGTTCGGCCATGCCGTGCGCACCTTCTACAAGGAGGCCTTCGCCAAGCACGGCGAGCTGTTCGACGAGCTCGGTGTCGACGTCAACAACGGCCTGTCCGATCTCTACGCCAAGATCGAGACCCTTCCCGCGTCCAAGCACGACGAGATCGTCGACGACCTGCACAAGTGCCACGAGCATCGCCCCGAGTTGGCGATGGTGGACTCCGCGCGCGGTATCTCGAACTTCCACTCCCCGTCCGACGTGATCGTCGACGCCTCGATGCCGGCGATGATCCGCTCCGGCGGCAAGATGTACGGCGCCGACGGTCGACCCAAGGACACCAAGGCCGTCAACCCCGAGTCGACGTTCTCGCGGATCTACCAGGAGATGGTGAACTTCTGCAAGACCAACGGCCAGTTCGATCCCACCACCATGGGCACGGTGCCCAACGTGGGGCTGATGGCGCAGAAGGCCGAGGAGTACGGCTCGCACGACAAGACCTTCGAGGTTCCCGAGGCGGGCGTCGCCAACATCACCGACCTCGAGACCGGCGAGGTGCTGCTCACCCAGACCGTCGAGCAGGGCGACATCTGGCGACTGTGCATCGTGCGCGACGCCCCGATTCGCGACTGGGTCAAGCTGGCCGTCGAACGTTCCCGCGATTCAGGTATGCCCGTGGTGTTCTGGCTCGACCCGTACCGCCCGCACGAGAACGAGCTGATCACCAAGGTCAAGACATACCTGGCCGATCACGACACCGAGGGTCTGGACATCTCGATCATGTCCCAGGTGCGGGCCATGCGGTACACCCTCGAGCGGGTGGTGCGCGGGCTCGACACCATCAGTGCCACCGGCAACATCCTGCGCGACTACCTCACCGACCTGTTCCCCATCCTCGAACTCGGCACCAGCGCCAAGATGCTCTCCATCGTCCCGCTGATGGCCGGTGGTGGTCTGTACGAGACGGGTGCGGGCGGCTCGGCACCCAAGCACGTCAAGCAGCTCATCGAGGAGAACCACCTGCGGTGGGATTCGCTCGGCGAGTACCTGGCGTTGGCGGTGAGCCTCGAGGACCTGGGCAAGAAGACCGGCGATCCGCGCGCTCGCATCCTGGGTAGGGCCCTCGACGCCGCCACCGGAACCCTGCTCGAGAACAGCAAGGGACCTTCGCGCAACACCGGTGAGCTCGACAACCGCGGCAGCCAGTTCTACATCTCCCTGTACTGGGCGCAGGAGCTGGCCGCGCAGACCGAGGATCCGGCGCTGGCCGCGCAGTTCGCTCCCCTGGCCGCGTCGCTGGCCGAGAACGAGGAGACCATCCTCAGCGAGCTCAACGGTGCTCAGGGCAAGCAGGTCGACATCGGCGGCTACTACTTCCCCGACCCCGAGAAGGCTGCGGCCGTCATGCGCCCCAGCGCCACCTTCAACGCCGCCCTCGCCTCCGTCACCGCCTGACCCACGGAGTTACGCAAGAAAGGCCCGCACCCCGATCGGGGTGCGGGCCTTCTCGCGCCGGCTGTTACTGCTCGCTGCCCTCGCCGGACTTGGCGAGGTCGACGGGCAACTCGTCGGGAACGCTGATCGGCTTCTTCTCACCGCGGAAGGTGAACTTGGCGTCCTCACCGGAGCCCTCACCGTCCCAGTTCTCGACGTCGACGAGCACGATCTGACCGGGCTCGACCTCACCGAAGAGAATCTTCTCCGACAGCTGGTCCTCGATCTCACGCTGAATGGTGCGGCGCAGCGGGCGAGCACCGAGGACCGGGTCGAAGCCGCGCTTGGCCAGCAGTGCCTTGGCCTTGTCGGTGACCTCGATGGCCATGTCCTTGTTCTTCAGCGCACCTTCGACGCGACCCAGCATGAGGTCGACCATCTGAATGATCTCGTCCTTGGTGAGCTGGTGGAACACCACGATGTCGTCGATGCGGTTGAGGAACTCGGGACGGAAGTGCTTCTTGAGCTCGTCGTGCACCTTGAGCTTCATGCGCTCGTAGTTCGAGCTGTTGCCCTCACCGGAGGAGAAGCCCAGACCCACGGCCTTCGAGATGTCGGAGGTGCCCAGGTTCGAGGTGAAGATCAGCACGGTGTTCTTGAAGTCGACCGTGCGACCCTGACCGTCGGTGAGGCGGCCGTCCTCGAGCACCTGCAGGAGGGTGTTGTAGATCTCCTGGTGCGCCTTTTCGATCTCGTCGAACAGAACCACCGAGAACGGCTTGCGGCGCACCTTCTCGGTGAGCTGGCCGCCCTCCTCGTAGCCCACGTAGCCGGGGGGCGCACCGAACAGACGCGATGCGGTGAACCGGTCGTGGAACTCGCCCATGTCGATCTGGATCAGCGCGTCGTCCTCACCGAAGAGGAAGTTCGCCAGCGCCTTCGACAGCTCGGTCTTACCCACACCGGACGGGCCGGCGAAGATGAACGAGCCCGACGGGCGCTTGGGGTCCTTGAGTCCGGCGCGGGTGCGTCGGATCGCCTTGGACACGGCCTTGACCGCCTCGACCTGACCGATGATGCGCTTGTGCAGCTCGTCCTCCATGCGGAGCAGACGGGTGGTCTCCTCCTCGGTGAGCTTGAACACCGGGATGCCGGTCCAGTTGCCCAGAACCTCGGCGATCTCGTTGTCGTCGACCTCGGCAACCACGTCGAGGTCACCGCTGCGCCACTGCTTCTCCCGCTCGGCGCGCTGCTGGACGAGCTGCTTCTCCTTGTCCCGCAGGTTGGCGGCCTTCTCGAAGTCCTGCGCGTCGATCGCGGATTCCTTCTCCCGGCGGGCGTCGGCGATCTTGTCGTCGAACTCGCGCAGGTCCGGCGGCGCGGTCATCCGGCGGATGCGCATGCGCGCGCCCGCCTCGTCGATGAGGTCGATGGCCTTGTCCGGCAGGAAGCGGTCGTTGATGTACCGGTCGGCCAGGGTGGCCGCGGCCACCAGCGCGCCGTCGGTGATGGACACGCGGTGGTGCGCCTCGTAGCGGTCGCGCAGACCCTTGAGGATCTCGATGGTGTGCTCCACCGACGGCTCACCGACCTGCACCGGCTGGAATCGACGCTCGAGGGCGGCGTCCTTCTCGATGTACTTGCGGTACTCGTCGAGGGTGGTCGCGCCGATGGTCTGCAGCTCGCCGCGGGCCAGCTTGGGCTTGAGGATCGACGCGGCGTCGATGGCACCCTCGGCGGCACCTGCGCCGACGAGGGTGTGCAGCTCGTCGATGAAGAGGATGATGTCGCCGCGGGTGTTGATCTCCTTGAGCACCTTCTTCAGGCGCTCCTCGAAGTCACCGCGGTAGCGGCTGCCGGCCACCAGCGAACCCAGGTCGAGGGTGTAGAGCTGCTTGTCCTTGAGCGTCTCGGGCACCTCGCCGTTGACGATGGCCTGCGCCAGACCCTCCACCACGGCGGTCTTGCCCACGCCGGGCTCGCCGATGAGCACCGGGTTGTTCTTGGTGCGGCGGCTGAGCACCTGCATCACGCGCTCGATCTCCTTGGCGCGCCCGATCACCGGGTCGAGCTTGCCCTCGAGTGCGGCCTGGGTGAGGTTGCGGCCGAACTGGTCGAGCACCAGGGAGGTGGACGGGGTGCCCGACTCGCCGCGGCCACCGCCGGACTCGCTGGGCTCCTTGCCCTGGTAACCCGAGAGCAGCTGGATGACCTGCTGACGCACCCGGTTGAGGTCGGCCCCCAGCTTGACCAGCACCTGCGCCGCCACGCCCTCACCCTCGCGGATCAGGCCCAGCAGGATGTGCTCGGTGCCGATGTAGTTGTGTCCGAGCTGCAGTGCCTCCCGCAGGCTGAGCTCGAGGACCTTCTTGGCACGGGGAGTGAACGGAATGTGACCCGACGGCGCCTGTTGGCCCTGGCCGATGATCTCCTCGACCTGGCTGCGGACACCCTCGAGGGAAATGCCGAGCGACTCCAGAGACTTCGCCGCCACGCCCTCACCCTCGTGGATCAGGCCCAGCAGGATGTGCTCCGTGCCGATGTAGTTGTGGTTGAGCATCCGGGCCTCTTCCTGGGCCAGGACGACGACGCGCCGTGCGCGGTCGGTAAACCTCTCGAACATCGTTCTCCCTCACGTTCGTGACAGGCAGATCGCGGACCTGATGTCCGAGTCTCACCCGCCGAAAAGTAGAACCGGTGAGCGGATCCACTATCCCGCCGCCAGTCTAGGTGCCGGGCCCACCGGGTGCCCTGCCTCCGGCCGGTTTTCCGCTCGAGGCGAAACCCCTCCTCGATTCGGTGCGAACACCGTCACCAGGTGAGGACCGGCTCCGATCCGTCTGCAGGGATCAACGGCGTGGCGACGGCAATCGTTACCGTCTCACCGTCCGCTGCCGGCGAACGCCGCGAGCGGGCCGCCACCGGGTGCGTCGGCCGGGACTGGGGACGGGTAGCTGGGGACCCGTATGGGTAGCTACGCAGTCGAACGGGTAGCTACGCAAACGGCACTAAATGTTTCCGCGGTGTTACCGAAAACGGTGTGGCGCCGACCACGGCGCGCAGGTTGGCGGCGGCAGCGAACTTACTCGGCGCTCTCGTAGGCCCGCACCACATCGGTCGAAATACGACCACGAGCGGAAATGTCGAAGCCCTCCCGGCGCGCCCATTCGCGAATGGCGGCGCTGCGGGCCCGGTCGGCAGCGCCGCGCGGCCGCGGGGTGCGCGTGCCCTCGCGGCGACCCCCCGCCGCGCCGTCCTGCTGCCTGCGGACCACCTTGCGGGCGTGAACCATCCACTGCCCCAACTGCTTACGGAGAAGATCAGCGTTCGATTCGGACAAATCGATCTCGTACCAACTGCCGTCGAGCCCGAACTTGACGGTCTCCGACGCAGGAACGTTGTCCACGTCGTCGACCAGTGTGACCGTGACCTTCTTGACCATTGTGTGTTCAATCCCCTCGACCTACGAATGACCCCACGCCCATCCGTGCTCGGCGTGGATGGCGCGCCAAACGGCGTGCAATACATACCGATGGAGAGGATTGTAGCGAATATAGTCAGCTACGTCCCGGTCGCACCATCGGAAACAGGATTGTCTCCCTGATTCCCAGCCCGGTCAGGGCCATCAAGAGTCGATCGATACCCATTCCTGTGCCCGTCGTGGGCGGCATGGCGTACTCCATCGCCGTCAGGAACTCCTCGTCGAGCACCATCGCCTCGTCGTCACCGGCCGAGGCCAGGCGCGCCTGATCGACGAACCGCTCCCGCTGCACCACCGGGTCGATCAGCTCGGAGTACGCCGTGGCCAGCTCGAAACCGCGCACGTACAGATCCCACTTCTCCACCACGCCCGGCGTGCTGCGGTGCGCGCGGGTGAGCGGGGACGTCTCGACGGGGAAGTCGCGCACGAAGGTGGGCTCGTACAGCTGGTCGCCGCACTGGTTCTCCCACAGTTCCTCCACGAGCTTGCCGTGCCCCCACCCCTTGCCCTCGGGAACGTCCAGACCCACCCGCGCGGCCAGCGCCAACAGCTCCTCCACCGACGTCTGCGGGGTCACCTCGGTGCCGATCGCCGCGGACAGCGACGGGTACATCTCCATCGTCTTCCACTGCCCACCGAGGTCGTACTCGGTGCCGTCGGCCAGGGTCACCACGTGGGAGCCGAACACCGCCAGGGCGATCTCCTGTACCAGTTCGCGGATCATCACCGCGGACTCGTCGTACGTGCCGTAGGCCTCGTACGTCTCGAGCATCGCGAACTCGGGCGAATGCGTGGAGTCGACGCCCTCGTTGCGGAAGTTGCGGTTGATCTCGAACACCCGGTCGATGCCGCCGACCACAGCGCGCTTGAGGAACAGCTCGGGGGCGATCCGCAGGAACAGGTCGATGTCGAGGGCATTGGAATGGGTGACGAACGGTCGCGCCGCAGCGCCGCCGTGCAGGGTCTGCAGCATCGGGGTCTCGATCTCGAGGAACCCGCGTCGGTCGAGCCCGGCCCGCAGTTCCCGCACGACGGCCGCACGCAGGCGAGCGTTGCGACGCGCCTCGGGCCGCACGATGAGATCGACGTAGCGCTGACGCACCCGCGATTCCTCGCTGAGCTCCTTGTGCGCCACCGGCAGCGGCCGCAGCGATTTCGCCGCCATCTCCCACCGATCGGCCATCACGCTCAGCTCACCGCGCCGCGAGGAGATCACCTCACCGCCGACGAACACGAAGTCCCCGAGGTCGACGTCGGCTTTCCACGACGCGAGCGCGTCCTCACCCACCCCGGCGAGGGAGATCATCGCCTGCAGTTGCGTACCGTCGCCCTCCTGCAGCGTGGCGAAGCACAGCTTGCCGGTGTTGCGCAGGAAGATCACCCGTCCGGCAACCCCCACGTGTGTGCCGGTGGCGACGTCGGGCTCGAGGTCGGGGAACTGCCGGCGGATCTGCGCCAGCGAGTGCGTACGCGGCACCGACACCGGGTACGCCTGGCGTCCCGACGCGATCAGTCGTTCCCGCTTCTCCCGGCGTATCCGTAGCTGTTCGGGCGTGTCGTCGGCAGGCGCGGTCGGCTCTGCTGCGGGAGTGTCGGTCACGACCGACAACAGTAATCGGTGCCCCGACGCACGAACCTCAGCGCAATGCGAGCGCCTCAGTGCGAGGCGAGCGCAGCGCTCTCGCGCACCACGTGCCGAGCCGAGGACAGCACGCCGATCATCCCGGCGGCGAGCAGCGCCTGGTAGCCGCCGACGAGGTCGGTGGCGCGGTGCAGGCCGAGTTGCTGCAGCGAGGCCGCGGCGAGCGAGGAGGTGTAGCCCTCCGAGCACAGGATGATCCACTCCACGTCGTGGTCGACGGCGAGGGCGATGCGTGCGCTGCTGCTGGGGTCCAGACGCCATTCGAGGACGTTGCGTTCGATGGCCAGCGCACCCGGCAGGGTTCCCTCGATCGCGCGCTGGGCCTGCGGCCTGATGTCGACCACCACGGCGCCGCGCTGCACCCGCTCGGCGAGGTCGTGGACGTAGAGACGGTCGTAGCTGCTGCGGGCGGCGGCGAGCATGTCGTCGATGGTCATCACTTGTCCCCCTCGGGAACGTCGGTGAGCTCGGATCGGGTCCGACGCAGCGTGGCGTGGTCGGTGACCTCGTAGTAGTTCATGGCGGTCAGAGGCGGGGAGTAGGCGTGCACGCTGAGGGTGGGTCGGCGGGCGGCGGAGGCGGGCTCGGGCGCCCACATCACGTCGTGCACCCACCCCAGCGGGAAGGCGGCCTGGTCACCGGCGTCGAGTCGACGCGGACGCAGCGCATCACCGGTCCAGCGCAGTTCGGCCAACGAGCCGCTCAGCACGGTGAGGGCACCGATCGATCCGGCGTGATCGTGGAGTTCGGTCGACCGGTCGGGCACCCAGCTGATCAGCCAGATGTCGACGTCGTCGTCGCTGTGCAGGCGGGTGGACCAACGCTCGGTCTCGGGATACGTGCCCGGCAGCAGGTGATCGTGACGGCCGTCAAGAACCTCGGTGACGGCTTCGTCGGTGAGGCGGAGCAGGTCGGCGGCGCGCAGTCGTGTGGGCCCGGCGGGCGCAGAGGACGACGGTGCGAGAGAAAGCATGGATGTGACTCCGGGAGAGATGGCGGGGCAGCATTCTCAGCTGCGACGGCGAGGCAGCGATCAGCTGCGACAACACTCCGTACGACCCGTGCACATGCTCACGTGGGCGATCCTGACACATCGCGGGCCGCTGCCGCCACCTCTGCGGCGGGTTCGACTCACCGTGATCCGAACTCCCCGGGCGCGCGACCACCCCACGAAAACCAGTCGCACAGTGTCGTTGCCCCCGCGTAGCGTCCCTGCGTGATGAGCATCGACACCCGCCCACAGGCCACGGACGTCGATCCGGTTCGCACCACCCCCGCAACCGTCGATCTTCGCCGTCTCACCTCGCCCGCCACCACGGTCGCGCTGGTGCTGCTCGCCGTGTCCGCACTCGGTGAGGCCGTCGGGTCGGTGGTGATCGGTCGCATCGCATCCGATCCCACCCTGGCCCTGGTGATCGCGCTGGCGGTGACCACCATCGGGTCGGCGGTGCTGGACACGCTCGGTCGCACGGTGTGGGCGACGGTGGCCGACCGCGCGGAGGGCGCCCTGCGCGAGGACCTGGTCACCGCGGCGCTCGCCCAACCGGTGGCGGTGCTGTCCGATACCGCCGTCGGCGAGATCCTCGACCGTGTCGACGACGACACCCACGAGGTGGGCACGCTGGTGCGCGGGCAACTGTGGGGCGCGCTGCGCGTGGTGGTGATCGCCGGACCGCTGTGGGTGGTCGGCGGGCTCACGTGGTGGCCGGCGTGGATCCTGTTGCCCGCCATGGCCGTCATGGCGCTCGAGGTGATCCGCAGGCGGGCGGCCACCCTCACCGCCCACAAGGTGGTCGAGGAGGCGGCGTGGACCGATCACTCCGCGGCGCTCGAGGAGGGCGTCGCCGCGCGTGACGATCTGCGCACCAGCGGCGGGCAGGGGTTCGCGCTGCGGCGCTCGGCCGAGTTGGCCGCCGCCGTGCACCGGGCGTTCGCCCGCGTGATCGGCACCCAGAGCGAGATGAGCATGCGCTCGGGCCTGATCATGAATGCCGTGCTGGCCGTGCTCGCCGTCGGTGGCGCGCTGGCCGCCGCAGGCCGGCATCTGAGCGTCGGCGAGCTCGTCACCCTGTTCGCGGTCACCGTCAGCTTCGTGGGGTCCATCAACGGGCTGGTCCGCCATCTGCCCGAGCTGCAGGCCGGCATGGGCGCGGTCACCCGTCTGCGGCAGTTGCTGGCCTCGACTCCCGAGCCCGTCGGTGGCGCCGCGCTGCCGGACGGCCCGCTGGGATTGGATCTGCGATCGCTGACCTACACCTACCAGCACGGCACGTTCTCCCTGCGCGAGATCGACCTGCACGTGGCGCCGGGCACCACGTGCGCGCTGGTCGGTCGCACCGGGTCGGGCAAATCCACGCTGGCGTCGCTGATCTCGCGCGCGGTGGACCCGCCGCCGGGCACGGTGAGCATCGGTGGGCGAGACATCACCACCGTCGACCTCGCCGAGCTGCGCCGCGCGGTGGGCGTGGTCACCCAGCGCACCGAGATCCTGGCGGGCACCCTGGCGCAGAACATCGCACTGTTCGGCGACACCCCGCGCGAGCGCATCGTCGCCGCGGTCGATCAGTTGCGCCTGACCGAGTGGGTCGACGGGCTACCCGGCGGGCTCGACACGCCACTCGGGCCGGGTGGGGTGACACTGTCCGCGGGTGAGCAGCAGCTGGTCGCGTTCGCGCGGCTGCTGGTGCGCGACGTGCGGGTGGTGATCCTCGACGAGGCCACTGCGCGCATGGATCCGGTCACCGAGGCGCGCGTGGTCGCCGCGGCCGACACCCTGCTCTCCGGCCGCACCGGTCTGCTCATCGCCCACCGCCTGGGCACGGTGGCCCGCGCGGACACCGTCGCCGTGCTCGATCGGGGTCGACTGGTCGATCACGGCACCCACGCGGAGCTGACCGCGCGGCCCGGTCCGTTCCGGGCCATGCTCGACGCTGCGGGCGACCAGCGCGGCGAGAACACCCCGGACGACACTGCGAACGACCCCCCGAGCGACTCTGCCGACGACACCGCGGTGGGTTCGGCCCGCCGCATGGGCGAGCCGCCACCTGCCATCCCCGTCGGGTCGGGGCCGAGCCTGGCCCGCGGCATCGTCTCGCTGCTGTGTATTCATCCCCGCTGGGGGTTGCGCGGTGCGGTGCTGTTCCTTCTCAACGCCCTCACCGGCGCATTCGGGGCGGTGACGGCGTGGACGTGGGGTCGGGTGGTCACCGACGCCGGTATCGGTTCGGTGCCCGTGCCGCTGCTGGTGGCGTTGACGGTGTCGCTGCTGGCGTCGCCGGTACTGCTGGCCGTGGCACTGCGCGGCTACACCCGGTGGTGGATCTCCGGCCTGCTGCGGGTGCGAACCTCGGTGCTCGCGGGGCAGACCGATCAGCACCGCCTTCCGCCCACCCCTCCCGGCGAGGTGGCGGCCCGCGCCCTCGATGCCGACCGGTACGTCACCTACGCCGACCGCTGGGTCGACGTGATCAACGGCGTGCTGGTGGTGCTCATCACCGTGGCCCTGGCGGGCAGCCTGCTCGCCGGTGCCGTGTTGGCGGGGGTGATGCTCGGGGTGGCGCTGGCCTCCGCCGTCGGGCGTCCCATCGCGGGTCGCTCGGCCGCCGAATCCTCCGCCGCCCGTGCGCGTTTCGGGCGATCCCTGGTCTCGGCGCTGGAGGCGGTGCGCACGGTCAAGCTCGCCGCCGCCACCGACGACGTACGGGCGCACCTGCGACGGGTCGACGGCGGACGCGTCGACGCCGCCGTGCGTGAGCATCGCGTGCAGGCCGTTCTCGCCGGGCTTCCGATGGTGCTGGTGTACGTCGGGATGGTGGCCACGTGGGCGATCTACCTCGCGGGCGGGTGGCCGTTGGCCACAGCCCTGCTGGTCTCGGGTGCGGTGTTCGGGTTCGAGTGGTTCGGGCAGGTGGCGGGCGCGGTGATCACCGAGGCCCCCGGCACGCGGGCGTGGCAGAAGGCCACCGCCGAGTTCGCCGGTGGGCGCGATCTGATGCGCATCCCGCCGGGGGTGGACCTGGTGCGCGGCACCGCGCCCGCCCCGGCCCCGACCACTCGCACGCCGCTGCGCCGGCTCGCCCTCACCGGCGTGGACGCCGTGCACGACGACGGCACGCTGGGCGTGGTGGGAGTGGATCTGACCGTCGATGCCGGGGAGTTGGTGCTGCTGCTCGGGCCCATCGGATCGGGCAAGTCCACTCTGCTCGCGGCGCTGGCAGGGTTGGTCAGCCATCGCGGCGAGATCACCTGGAACGGGCAGGCCATCGAGGATGCGCAGACATTCCTGCGGCCGGACCGGGTGGCGTACGTCGCCCAGGTGCCCCGGGTGATGTCGGGGACCTTCGCCGACAACATCGCCCTCGACCACCCGCGCCCGGTGGATCGGCCGGTCGACGACGCGCGACTGACCGTCGACATTGCCGATGCCGGTGGCCCCGACGCGCTGGTGGGCCACCGCGGGGTGCGGCTGTCCGGTGGTCAGGTGCAGCGGTTGGCGTTGGCGCGTGCCCTGGCCACGGAGCCGGAGTTGCTCATCGCGGACGACGTCTCGAGTGCGCTCGACGCCACCACCGAGACCGAGCTGTGGCGCTCACTGCGTGCGCGCGGCACCGCGGTGATCGGCTCCACGTCCAAGCGTGCCGCGCTCGAGCAGGCGGACCGCGTGGTGGTGCTCAGCGACGGGCGGGTCGCAGAGATCGGTCCGTGGTCCGACCTGCAGGAGCGGTGGCACCACCTCGCGGGGTGAGGGTCAGTGGCTGGGAAGGGGCGGTACTGCCGCCACGTCGGGGTACTCGACGTCCACGGGCTCCGAGACGCGCTCGAGCAGGAAGTAGTACATGATCGCGCTGTCGGAGCGGCGCATGCCCTTGCCCGACATCAACCCCATCACCGTGTTGTCGTCGACCTTCTTGAAATGGTCGATGATGGGCAAGGCGTCGTAGACCATCGAGGCGGTCGCCTGCCCGGTCTCGTTGTCGGCGACCATGAACAAACCGGCCAGCCCGCGCCCGATCTCGATGTTCGAGTACAGCAAACCGTCCTCGCGCCGCATGATCAGCGGATGGGCGTCGTCGACGGACCGGAAGGACTTGCCGTACCACCCCATGGCCTGCAGGGCGCCGTTGTTGGGGTGTCCGTTCTGAAACTCCTGCCCCTCCCACAGTCCGAACAGGTCGTCGAACGTCGTGGGCGGCAGCGCATCCCAGATGGCGTCTAGTTCCGCCGGGGCCACGTGCTCCTGCCCGCGCACCACCCGGAACCTCTCGACGGCCTGGTTGCGATCCAACGCGACAACGGTGTTCGTCATGGAACTCTCCTTCTCCGAGTGAGATGAGCCGGGTAGGCAATCTACTTTCGTACGAATTGCGTACTTAAATAGTAGGGTTGAATCGTAGGAGCTGCAACCACCCCAACAACACGGAGGTGAGCACCATGAGCGAATCCGCACAGTCCGAGGTGGGACGGGGGCGCCCCCGCGACCCGCAGATCGAGCACAGGGCCCACGCGGCTGCGCTCGCCCTGTACGCGGAGGTGGGCGTGAGCGCGATGACCTTCGACGCGGTGGCGGCGCGCGCCCGGGTGGGCAAGCCGTCGCTGTACCGGCGGTGGTCGTCGGTGCAGGATCTGCTGCTGTCCGCGCTGAGCGAGCTGGCCATGCAGACGGGCCTGAGCGACACCGGCACGCTGCGCGGCGACCTGCTCGCGTTCGCGCATGCCGTGCGGGAGTTGATGGCCGACGACCCGGGACTGGTGTCCATCCGCCTGCTCATGGACTCGCTCACCCAACCCGAGCTGTTCTCGGACGTCTCTGATTCGACCATCGGCGCCGCTGTTCGAGCAGCTCACGACATTGTTCCGCGGGCCATCGATCGCGGCGAGCTGCCGGCGGACGCCTCGCCTCAGCTGCCGATCGATGTGCTGGTGGGCTCGATCATGTCCCGCATCCTCACCAGCTCGGTGGTCGATGACCGCCCCGACAAACCCGACGACGAATACCTGACCGCTCTGGTCGACTTCATCATCGCCGGTTCTCTGCGCGCGTGAGGGCCGGGCCGGGCCCCCCAGCGCACAGAAACTCCCATGACGCAGCGAACATGGCATGGCGCTACACTCGGGTTCAGGTGATTACGCGTAAGCAACAGGAGGCCCGGGTGGCTGCCAAGACAGTAGGAATAGCTATCTCTCCGGAACTCCGGCCCGCTCTGGACGAGGTCGTCGAACACTTTGGGCACGGCAACCGTAGCGAGTTCCTGCGCGTAGCGATACGCGACTACCAGGCCCGCCTCCGCCTGGAGCGACTGCATGAGCTTCGAGAAACAGCACGCGCCGAGCGCGGTGGACGTCGATACTCCACCGACGAGGTTCTGGCATTGATCAACCAAAACTCCGCCGCTCGGTGATCGATCCGGCCACCGCGGTGGTCTTCGACATCAACGTCTACCTCGACTACATCCTGAACGACGACGGAAGTTGGCCGCTCCTTCCCGATGTCCCGCCCACCACTGACAACCCCGCAGCCGACGCAGTTTCTCTCGCGTTCATGTCTCGCTTCCGCCTGTTCGCTTCGCCGCACGTGCTGGTGAACGTCGCGCGAGTGATGCACGAGGTGGGGCAGTCCACGGAAACGACGAACAGGTACGTCGAACTGATTGTCGAAATGTGCGAGTTCTCCGGCGGGGCAGTGATCGAACCCATCGACCGCGATCACGGCGTTCCCGACTACGAGGACAACTTGATCGTCTCCCTGGCTACCGATCCAGCCGTCGACGCGCTGATCATCGTGACCTCCGACAGCGATCTGCTCGACCTCGGGCCCACCTGGCACGGACGCCTCATCATGCGGCCCGGCACGTTCGTCAGGAACGCTGTCGGGCGGTAGCTCGGCATCACCCCGTGAACACGTCAACGGTTGCGCCCAGCGCGGGCTCAACGGGCCTGGTGCAGTCCAACTAGCGACGCCTCGCTGGCCGCCGCGCTGGTTGCCGCGTCGCGACGCGTGCGCCACCACACCACGGCCGTGACGACGACGAGCGCGGCGCTCGGGATGAGGAACACCGGCGATCCCACCACCGCCCCGCGGTCGTCGAGTGCGGAGGTGAAGTCGCTGCGCAGCGCGGTGGCCAGGACGAGCCCGGCAACGTTGTAGACGGCGTGAACGACCACGGCCGTCTCGAGCCCACCGGTGCGCCAGGTCATGATTCCCAGGGATCCGAACAGCACCAGGTACGAGGTGAGGATGTAGGGGTCGAGCGAGCCGTGGATCAGGGAGAACCCGACGGTTGTGACCACGATGCCCACCACCGCACCCGAGCGTGCACCACGGGTCCACCCGCCGAGCACGCGGAACATAAATCCGCGGAAGCCGTACTCCTCGCCTGCTGCGGCGAGCGGGGTCAGCAGCATGCCGATCACGAAGTACGCCACGAGGTCGCCGGTGGTGAAGGGCACCTGCTCACCCGGCTCTAGCAGGGACCCGATCGACACTGCCACCAGCACCAGCGGGCCGAACATGAGCAGGGCGCGTGCGAAGACGTCGAGCCGGAACCGACCGGTCACCGAGTGCAGCGATCCGGCCGGCACCCCGTAGAGCACGCGCTGGAGCACCATGCAGTACGGGATCAGCGCAGCCAGCGCGAGCGCACCCGCGGCCTGCGTGATGGGCGTGGTGCCCGAGCGCCCGAACACTTCCCGGTCGAGGTATCCGCCGCCGACGAGGAACAGCTGCGCGAGCCCCACGAAACCCACCAGCAGCAACACGATCGCCACGATGCCGCGGAGCGCGGGGCGCCGCTGCCCGGCGTAGGCGCGGTGGTACTGGGCACCGTTGACCGCGATCGGCTCGGTGGTGGTGGACATGGGACCTCCTGGGACGACTCGTCTAGCACAGTGTGATAGCAACAAACGTTAGCACACTGTGCTAGACAGGGATGCAACGAACGTCGACACGAGGTGCAGGAGGATGGTGACCATGGCGGACGAGGGCGAACTCGACACGCGGGGTCGGATTCTGGTTGCCGCCGCGACGATGGTCACCGAGAACCCGAGTGCGAGGCTCAGCGTGCGCGCGGTGGCCGCCCGCGCCGGGGTGAGCACCGGCTCGCTACGTCACTTCTTCCCGACGCAGCAGCTGCTGATGGACGAGGTTGCGGCAAGGATCACCGGACTGGTGGTGACCGAGGACGTCATCGACGACACCACGATCCCGGCCAGGGAGCGTCTGACGATGTGCGCGCGAAGCGTCCTCGCCGCCACCGGTACCGGCGACAGCGCGCGGCACACGTGGCGTACGGCGTTCGAGTCCTACATCGACTCCGAACCGAATATCGAAGCCACACAGGCATTCTTGGCCTTCAACCGCGCCGGCACTCGCCGCATCGAGCGGTGGCTGGATGTGCTCGATCGCGAAGGTGCGCTGCCGCCGGGGAACAACTCCGACCGCGCGGCGTACCTCAGCGCCGTCCTCGACGGGCTCTCCATTGCACGAGCGCTCCCGAACGACGCCGCCCGCATCCGATCGGAGGAGCAGATCCTGAACTACGCCATCTCACTGCTGTTCCATCCCGCTTCGAGCGGCAACCAGGGCGTCTGAGCCCGGCGCCAGGACCGCGGATGGCACCTCACTGCACCCGATCGGCTCGCTGGCGCGGTTTCCCGTTCGTCAGGCCCGATCGGGTGCAGTGAGCTCTCATGGTTGCCGAGGATGCTCCGGGCGGTCCGTCGCGCTCTCAGGCGGCTCGCTGTCGCACCAGAACCGCGATACCAATCCCTACCAGGATGAGGATCAGCGGCGTCACGATTGCCATCGACGCATCGATCGCGGTGAAAAGAAGCGCAAGCGCCAGCGCGACAACGAAATACACGGCGGCGAAGCGTCTATCCCAGAGAACAGAGTTCATGATCGACTCCTATCGTTGGTCAGAAGCACGACGCCGCAGCGCCTGTCGCTGCGCCGGAGACGCCGCCGATGATCCCGCCGGCGAGGGTGCCGAGGCCCGGAATTGCGGAACCCGCTGCAGCGCCGGCAAGTCCACCGCCCCCGGCGCCGCCGCCGGTGCCGAGGATGCACTTGAAGATGTTCTGGCTGGCGGCCAGCGGGTCAGTCTGTTGGACGATCGCCTTGGCCGGGTCGACCACCTGCACGTGCACGCCGTCCTGCTTCTGGACGTAGCGGATCTGAACCGGCGCTCCGGTGGAGTCGATCCCGGATGTCGGCAGTGCAACGGTCGTCGCACCATCAGAGGCGGTAGCGGACCCGCCCGACACGGACACCGAGACACCTGCCGGTGGCGTCAGCACGAACTCAGCGCTCGAAATCTGGGTGAGCCGGCCTGCGGTCTGCGCCTCAGCGGCGGTAGGTGCCCGCGCCGGAGACGGTGCGGGTGCGGCGCTCGCAACCCCGGCGGAGAGTGCGATCACCGCGATGGGGGTGGCTGCGAGCGCCATCAGGCGGTTGGTGTTCCATGACATCTTTCTTCCTCTCGTTCGAAAACCAGCGGTTGTTGGATGCTGTGGAGCACTTTCCAAAGTACGTAGGCTTGCGAACGACGGCAACGTTGCGCGGGAGTCACCGGGTGAGGCGACGGGCTGATGGTCAGCGGTACTCGGGTGGAACGGTGGTCGGCTTGCCTTCGGCCACGTCGCGAAGCCACTGCGGAACGTCCTCGCGATCACGCTCGCGCATGGCAATTGACGCCCGCGCAGCTGCAGCGGCGGCACGCCTCCGCTGATCTGGGCTCGACTTCTTGCGGGCTTCGCTGGCACTCAGCGCGACAGACTTGCCACTGGTCACTCCGCGCCCACAGCACTGCCCGAATGGCTTGAACTCGACGGGCCGGCCGAGGGAAGCAACTCGCTCGGCTCCCCCGCCCAAACAATGACCAACTCGTCGCGCGCCCTGGTGGCAGCGACGTAGAGCAGGGACTTCTCACGCTGCAGAATGTCCGCCCTCTCTGCCTCAGCGGCGTTCTTCAGCGCGAACTGCGCAGGCAGAGCGGATGAATCGACACCGAAGATCAGGACTCGGGCGAACTCCATTCCCTTGGCCCGGTGCATCGTCATCACCACGGGCTTGCCGGACGGCACGGTCTTGTCCGAGACGAAACGGGAGGGCACGTGGCGCTCGTCCAATGCGCGAACCAACTGCTCACCCGCCCGCTCGGTGCGGACCAGGATGCCAATTGTCTCCGGGCCCACGCCATCCGCTAGTTCCTCGAGCCAGGTCCTCATAACGGTTGCTGCCTGGTCTAGCTCCTCGGCCACGCTGGCGGCCGCAACAAGCCGCGGCACCGGACCGGTGCGTGCCGACCGGTAGTCGCTCGTATCCTCCGCGGCCTCTTCGAGGTCGACGAACTCTGTCCCGGTGAGCACACTCACCGCGTAGCGCAGGTTCTGAGCCGTGGTGCGGTAGTTCAGCCGAAGACGCCGGGATCGGCCGACGATCTCGATTCCGACGTTCTTGAGGACCAACCTGTTGCCGTAGATGCGCTGGTGGGAGTCCTCGGCGATGAAGAGGTCGTCGCGGCCCACGGGTACGAGCGCACGAAGGAACTGCCAGTGGGTCGGGCCGAGGTCTTGGCCCTCGTCGACGAGGACATGATCGGCCGGGCGCTCGCCGGATAGATCGAGAACCTCGGCAGCGATGGCCGCGGATTCGGCGAAGTCGACCGAGCCGTGGATTGCAGCATTGAGCCGGTAGGCATTGATGACCTCCCACACTGCCGACCGTGCTCGACGATCGAGTGGCACGCCGCGGCCGGCGCGCCGGACCTTCGCGTACTCCCCGAAAGTCCGCACACGGTTGGCCAGCACGACGAGTTCGTACTCGGATTGGAAGAAGGCGGGGCTCTTGAGATTCGGGCCCAGCTCCGAGCCACCGGCGGTGATGGCGTCGCGCCATGCGTAGCGGTCGGTCATCGTGCCCACCTGGCTGGTTCGGGAGCCGAGCACCCGCTCGACAGCCTGTTCCACGTACGACGACCCTGAGTGCAGCACCCCTCGAACAGCGGAGTCGACCCCACGCACCACGATGCCGGGGTCACCGAGCTTCTCCGCGATGGTGATCGTAGGGTCGAGAATCTTGAGATCGCGGAGCAGCGCGTCGGCGAGGGTCTTGTTGTAGGTCGTCAACACGATGCGCGCATCGGGATTCTTCCGTGCAAGGTGCCGGGCCCGATGGAGAAGCACGACGGTCTTGCCGGTGCCCGCTCCACCCGAGAGACGGAACGAGCCCTTCCACGAGGACTCCGCGTACGTGCGCTGCTCAGGGTGGAGAAACACGCGCCACGCTGCGAAGTCGGCGTCCTCGATTGCGCGGCGGAGTTCGTCGTCGTCTTCGATGAACGCGAACTGCAGGCGCGCAGCTGGGTGGCGCAGGGCGGTGGCCAGCGCGGTGTCCGGGTCCTGAGCAGGAGGCGGCGCGACCTCGGCGCCGATGGCAAGGGATTCCTTCACAGCCGTGACAGAACGCCCGGCGCTGAGGTCGATCAGCGCGACGCCTTGCCAACCGGTCACCAGTGACGCGAGTTCCACGACGTCCTCGGCTGCGGTGCACTCCACGGCGAGTTCAGCGACCTCGGCATCGAGTCCCAGCTCGCCGACGAGTGCGTCGATGCCGAGACCGAGACGCGTGAAGAGCGGTTCGGCGGCTGCAGCCGGCTCGGAAGCCGCCGCGAAGGACGGGGGCGCCGCGACGACGGGGCTGTCGGAGAGCAGCAATTCGGCGATGCCGTTGACAGGGTTGACCTCGAGTCGGGCCTTCCGCGCGAACTCGATGGCGGCATCGTGTGGCCATACGCCGAGGTAGACGTAGATCGCGTCCTGCTCCCGGCCCTGCACTTTGAACACGACGGCGCGCCAGAAGTCGTCCACCCGCCCTGTGCGCACCCGAGGGTCGATGGAGTTGTTGATCGGCTCGATGTGGAGGCCGGGCAGCGTGTCGTTCTCGGCCAGCTTCTCGAGGAACTTGTAGGCCTTGCTCTTGACGGACCCGTCGATCTGCGGAGCGTGTTGCTGGGGACCAAGGATGATCTGGGACATCAGGCGGCTCCCGCTGCAGACAGTGTGGACAGGATTGTCGTCAGATCGGCGTCGACGATCGTCCAACCATCGGCACTCAACTCACTACGGTCGTCATCTGCCAGGTCGATGTCGACGGCAATGCGGTGTTCCGGCCAGGAGATGTCGAGAGGCAAGCCGCTCGGGGTCTCGAATCCCACCGATGGGGCGGGTGCTCCTGTTCTCGCTAGGAGTGCGATCAACGACTTCTCCGCGTCGGTCAGGGCCGACCGATAGAGCGTCGCCCACGGTTCGGCCAACTCGACACCGCCGGGGGCCGCCTGCGCCGGAATCGACTCGGCAAGACTTCGCGTCGTGATGTGCGCGACTTGTTGGCGGCAGTTGAGCAGGTTGGCGAGCCGAATCCATTCACGCCACGCGCTCTTGTGGTTCTGGCCCAGACGGCTGTCACGGTCGTCGAGGAGGACGGCCACCTCGGTGTCGCGCCCTATCGCGGCGACAGTGCGTGCAAGCACCGTGAGTGTGTCGTGCTGCCAACCCCACACATGGCGGTCGCCGTCGGTCGGCAGGGTTCCCCCGTCGTGTATCGCCGTGGTCAGATCCAGCAACCGTCGGGCAGCTTCGGCCTTGCCGTACGGTCCGGCACCGACCAGCAGGAGTGGAAGGGCTTCGGCGAGTGCCGCGATTCCCTTCGGATCGGGGTTGCTGATCCACCGCACGAGGTAGTCGATAGGACCACCTTTGACCAGCTCGACGTGACCCGGATTGAGCGTTCCGGCGGTCTCGGCCATGGTGCGTGTCCAGTGCTGCTCGGAGAACCAGAGTGGCGGCGGCGCGGCGTCCGATTCTGCGTCGACGAGGTCCTGCCACGTCAGACCGATCACGACGTAGTCCCTCTCGCGCAGAGCGGCCCGCTTGGTGGCGTCGTCGGCGATGCGGTTGATCACGGGACTCGCGTGGAACTGCCAGCCATCGCAGAAGATGGCGACACGGGGAATGCTCTGGTCGTTGCTGTAGAGCACGAAATCGGGTTTGACCGGGCCGAGGCCGAGCTGAGGCTCAAGAACCCAGGTGCGGCCACCGCCGGGGTTGATGGTCCAGCGGTTGCCGTTGGGACCGGGTTGCTCGTGCACACTCGCGCCGAGACCTTTTGTCAGCCGGGTGTGTAGGACGGTGCGGAACTTCTGCTCGATGTGCGTCTCCTGATCCGCGGGGACGGTCGCCGTTTCGGTGACCGTCCATCCGAATCCTTCGCTCGGTTCTCCTTCCGCCGCGCCGGAGAGCAGGATCGTCCTCAGGTGCCGCTCTGCGGACGCTCGCGAGACCCACTTCTGGGTGTAGCTGTTGATGTAGGGCGACAGGCACCGGTGGCACGATGCGCGGCCCTCGTCCTTGCACGGGCAGTCCCGAACGAGGAGCCACGCGCGGTGGAGTAGGGCGTAGAACTTGATCGGGTCGGCAAGTTCGGCGAGGTAGCCGGTGCCACCGGGCACGGTGTCGTGAATCAGCAGCGCTTCGCGGTTCTCGGTGCCGTCGCTGAGGTGAGGCTCGATGATCCGCTCGAACGCGAGGTGGTCGGGCGCTCCGCCCAGGTGCTCACGCAAACCCAGCTGGAGAGCGGCGAGCAGGCTGGGTACGGCGAACCTATCGGCGATCGAGATGACCGCGGGCAGCTGGATCACCACGGCCTCGGTGCGCAGTGTTCGCGACAGCGCCACCTGTCGCACGTTCTCCTCGACGGCGTTGCGGTGCTTGCACCAGGGCCGGTGCTCGGAGGGCAGGTTCTGTCCGGTGCGGCCGTCGAGCTTGCCGCAGCCGGTGCATACACGGAACAGTGCCGCGTTGTACTCCTCGCCGGAGAGCAGTCGGTGACCCGACCCCGATTCGGACATCTTGCCGATGTTGAGCCATCGAATCGTCATGTTGGAGAGGTGCTTGAGCCCGAACGGATAGTTCTCGACGAACCATTGGTGACGCGGGGTGTCCACATCGGCGGCGGTGACGATCTGGAAGTTGACGCGATCGCGTTCGTCGCGGCCGTCGTCGATCGCAGCCTCCTCGCGCCGCATGGCTGATGAGACGCGTTCCAGCTCGACCACGTCGAGGATCTGCCGCACATCCGAGATCCCCACGGCGCCACAGCGGGGGCATGACGAGGGCGGATCTCCCTGCTCGAGGTGCTTGCCGTACCCGCACGACGGGCAGAATGCCCAGCGCTCGATCGAATCTCCGTCGGAACCGAGGTCGACCGCGTCGATCTGGATCTTGAAGCCGCGAGCGTAGAACGTGGCGCCGGGGGCGAATTCGCGCAGTGCGGAGGAGGCACCCCGGTCGAATGTGGCGGGCTCGGACCTGTATTCCTGGGTGTCCGGGTCGATCCAACTCAGGGTCACGTCCAGGGTCACCGAATCGTCGAGCAACGTGTAGTTGGGCAGGATTCCGTGCTGCTCGAGCACGCCGATCCAGTACTCCCCCTGAAGGTCGGCCAGCTGCCTCCTCGCCAACCCGAGCGCAGCCTTCGCGGTGCGCAGGGCCACCTTGTCGTCATCGGTTGCGGCAGGCAGATCGGCCCGCACCTGCAACTCGGGCAAGCTCGCCTGTATCTCGTGCACCCGGTGCTCGAGGGACTCCACCTGGCTCGCCCACAGGTGACGGCGTTCGTGGAGGTACACCGACAACTCGCTCGACAGCGGACCGGCGGCCGGTGTGACCCACTGCTTGAGCCGCACCTGCGCCTGCTCGGTCAGCGAGTCGAACGAGGCGAGGAACGGCTCCAGGCTCGCGCTGCTCTCGGCAGACTCGATGATCGTGTGCAGGTAGCTGCCCGGTTCGATCTCACCGATGGCCTGCCGGGCGGACGCGGGGTGCGGCGCGTCGACTCGACGGGCAAGTTGATCCGCGACCGCGGCGATGTACTGCCGCCGGAGAATCTCCTCGGCGTCGAGATAGGTGGCCGGGGGTCGTACCTGCCCGTTGATAACCGAGAGCGGGTCCCCCAACCGCGGGAGTTGTTCGCCGCGGCCGGAGACGAAAGCGAGGTTGAGCGCACTTCCGGTCAGCCGTCCGGCGCGGCCCACTCGCTGCAGGTAGGACGCGACGCTCTTCGGAAGGGAGGCGAGCATGACGGTGGACAGATCCCCGATGTCGATACCCATCTCGAGCGTGGGAGTCGCAACGAGAACGTTGGGCGCTTCGGGGTTCTCGGAACTGGACTTGAACTGATTCTCGTAATCGAGCCTGATCGCGTCGTCGAGCAGGCTGGTGTGTTCGCGGGCCACGACGCGGGTGATCTCGGAGGCTCGATACAGCCGCCGATAGAAGTTGTCGGGGCGGCCGCCGGTCCGAGCGAGCGCGCCGGTGCACCGCAGCACGAAGCAGGGGCCGCCGGCGAGTTCGTCGACGACACGTCGGGTGCCCGGCACTGCGGAGCGGCACACCTCGCATTCGAGGAGGTGGTCGCCGCGGCTGTAGCCGTCGTCTCCGACCGGTCCCACGAGGATGCTCTGCTGGGGGATCTCGTAGACCTTCCCGCCCGAATTCGTGTTGACCACATTGATGATGTCGAGCGAGGCCAGTTGGTCCAGAAGTGTCACGGCCAGCGACGCACCTTCGCCCGCGGTGCAGTGCAGGATGCGCGAAGTCCAGACGCCGTACCAGCTCTTCGACGATCCCACCGAGATCAGATCGCTGTCCCGGGCACCACCGCCACCACCCACTCGGGGGTACGCCGGAGCGCCTCGGCCTCGCGGGAAGGCGGGCATGCCGTCCGAGCGTGGGCGACCACCCCAGATCGAGTAGCGGCGGCCGTCCTCGCGCTGGTAGGTGCGGAACCATTCGTGCTCGATCGCGCCGTCGGTGCGCATCCGCTCGAGGACGCCGCGCACCCAACCGACGAGTTGGGCGTCGGTGGCACCGAGGCCCTCGAACGCCTCGGGCCCGGCCACGCGGTGGACCTCCCGCGCGGCCTTGAGCATCACCTCCCGCGAGATGTCGACCTCGACGGCGAGGCTTCCGGTGAGTTCGAGGGTGCGACCGAGCCGAGCTTGGAGCCCGAACTCGAGAACGGTGTCGAGGAGTAGGCGCCGCTTGACGCGGGTGCGCACCTTCGCGGGCACTTGGCTCTGCTTCGCGCGTCGCCAGAAGTCGTCGAACTCCGCGCGGTCGGCGAAATCCGGTGGGATGAGGCGATAGCGCAGGTGCGGATCGTCGCCGGCCTGCTGCATGGCTCGGTCGACGAGGAGATCGAGGCTCACCAGGTCGTCTCCCACCGCGCCGCGCAGCACTGCCCGCAGGGTGAGGCTGTGCGAGCGGCTCTGGACGAACCCGGCGCGGTGCGCGGCGTCCTGCACGCTGTCGGTGAAGACGAGGGCCTTCTTCTCCACCTTGTCCAGCTCGTCACTGCCGAAGATCGTCGACAGGCCGACCGAGAGCAACGTGGCGATGGCCGAGCCGAGAAAGCGAATCCCGTTCTTCTGCATGCACGATGGGCAGGTGTCGTTGGTGGAGAACTCTGCCGCCGACGGGCCGTTGTGCACGAGCACGGGAAGCACTCGGCTAGCGGCCGACTCGGCGTCGTCTTCCGGGCGTTCGGCGACCACGCGGCGTTCGGCGGTGTGGAACCACATCAGCTTCGGCTCGTCCCGATCCCGCGTCACGGGAACATCGAGCAGCGCCTCCTGCTCGGCCTCGCTAGGTGCGTGGATGAGAGCGCGGAACTCGTGGTTGCCTGCGAGGCGGCCGCGGCGGATGTCGCTCGAATCGGCGGCGCTGAGGTCGAAACCGCCCACCGGTGCGCGCATCACGGCCCAACCCGATCGGCCGCAGTGTCGGCAGAAGATCGCGGGGAACGCGAGAGCGCCCATGCCGCTGCCGTCGGCGCCGATGTCACCGAGGTGGGTGTCGTCGGACCAGAGGTACTGCGGTGTGCCGAGTGCGACGCGGTCGATCCCGCTCAGCTCACGCACCCACAGGTGCAGATCCACCGAGAGCGCGTCGCGCCCGACGACCTTGCGGACGTGGCTCAGCGCCGAGGCGAACAGCAGCACGAACTGCTCGGCCGTGGCGCGGCTGCGCTCATCGACGGCGAACGCGGGCAGGATGGCATCGATGAGCACACCCAGTGGCTGCGCCTGCTCCGCGGCAGTGGCCAGCGTGCGTGTGAACGGGTGAGCTTTGGCCAGAGAAAGCAATTCGTCCGCAGACGCCTGGTTCAGGGCGGGAGTTCCACCGTCGGCGGTGACGAACAGGCTGCTCAATACCGCTTCGGCGATCTGTCGACCATCGGTGAGCAGCGACGCGCGCTCCACCGTGGTCTCTATCGCGTCTCGGTCGGTGCGCGCGTCGAGCGTCGAGATGTCCTCGGCCCACTCGTCCACGGTCAATCGGGATTCCGTGACGACGGCCGACTCATCGAATTCTTCGCCGAACACCGTGCCGGCGAACTCGAGCATCGCGGACGGGTCATCCTTGTCACCGAGGGTGGCCGAGGTTGCGACAGGGGTGATGACGCCGAGCGGCCGCACCCGATCCGCCTCCGTGAACAACTCGGTCGGCCAATACGATTTGAGCGTGATTCCCAAGCGCCGCAGCAACATCGATACATCGGTGCCCTGCGCACCGTCGTAGGTGTGGAACTCGTCGAGCACCAGGTACTGCAGACTCGTGGCGCTCTTGGCCCAGATCTCGGCATCGGCGTCACGCAGGAGCAACTGGTCGAGCATCTTGTAGTTGGTGAGCAGGATGTCCGGCGGATCGCTGCGAATCACGTCGCGGCGGGTGATCAGCCCCTCACTCGACACCTTGGACCGTTGTGATCCTTGCTCTCCGGTGTAGATCGCGGCCGTCACGCCGGCAAGTGCATCGTCCGAAGTCAGAATCGAGGCAAGGCGCTGCGCCTGGTCGTTGGCGAGCGCGTTCATGGGGTAAAGGATGAGCGCCTTCATGCCCGTCACGCCTCGCCGTTTCGCGCGCAGCACGTGATCGATGATGGGGTACAAGAATGCCTCGGTCTTGCCCGAGCCCGTCCCGGTGGTGACGAGCGTGGGCAGCGGTCGAGGCTTCGCCTCACCGACATCGAGGCTACTCAGCCGAGCGAAAGCCCTGGCCTGGTGCCCGTACGGCGGGAAGCCCGAATACCACTCCAGGCTGTTACGCCAACCGTCTGCGGCTGCCTTGAACGGCAGCCGCAGACGAAGGTAGGGGCCCTTGAAGATGCCGTTGGCGCGGTCGGCCAGGAACTCCGCGAGCGCGAGGCGCGCCTCCTCGTCGGCGAGAGCGAACGTGGTGGACAGGTAATCCAGGATTCCGCCCTGGATTACTGGCGCCTGTACGCCCGGGAGTAGCTCGCTCACCCGTTAAACTCTATTGGCCGCCACCGACAGACGCTGGAGAAAAGCCCGACCGGTGTGTTCACATGTGCCACCGCCGGGAACGGGCTGCCAACGCCTCGCGCATCTTGTCGTCGTCCACCGCGACGTACCGCTGGGTGGTCGCCAGCGACGCGTGGCCCAGAAGGGTCTGCACGAGGCGGAGATCGTGGGTCTGCTGGTGTACCTCGGTGGCGCACAGGTGCCGGAGCTGGTGCATCGTGGTGCCGTCGGAGAGCGCGCGGGAGACGAGCGTGCCGACCCAGTGGGGCGAGAGATGCCCGCCGATCGGGCTCGGGAAGAGGTAGCCCGGGGGCGCTGCCCGGAGCAGGGCGGCGATGTCGTCCGGGAGCGGCAGAATGCGCGTGCGAGCGCCTTTCCCGTGCACCACCAGCGCCCACCCCCCGGACTCTTGAAGCAGGTCGTTCTCCGGATGCACCTGCGCAACCTCCCCGCGGCGCATCCCCAGCTCGTTGGCCAGGCGCACCATCAGGCCCACGCGGGAGTCCACGGCCCTCATGGCCTTGACGACCGTCGACGGTGTAGCCGGGCGCGGCAACGGTTGCTCCGGCCGGACCATCGGCAGAACCTCCGCCACGTTGTCGGTGGTGCGCCCCGTACTGACGCCCCATGCCCAGAATCGACGGAAGGACGATCGAACCGCCCGCGCAGTCTCACGCCGCCAATCGTGCTGCCCTGCCCATTCCAGCAGTTCGCTTCGAGTAACCCGCCATGGAGTGGCGGCCAGATTTGCTCCCGCAAGTCTGCGCAGGTGGTAGGTACGCAGCTCAACTGTCTGCGGAGACAGACGCATAGCGTTCATCGCGACACGCCAGGACTCGATCTCTTTCGCCCACATAGGGCTGATCGTTGTGTTGTTCATGGGATCAACGTTCCATCGGGACGGGGCCTTCTGGCGTACACCCAGCGACAGGTTCGGTCGGCCTCATCCACCCCGAAACCCACTTCACCGACGAGAAGGCAGGCCCGCTACGCTCGGCCACCTACCGCCGTCTGCGCAGACATTGGCAGTTCATCAATGAACTTTCGCTCTTCGAGGTCCATCACCTCGTGAGTTACGGGGTGCACGTCTATGGTGTTTCGTGCGAGTCGGTTTCCTTTTTGCAGGCCACG